>CAZGDY010000146.1:541-1864 GCA_964524965.1 uncultured Clostridia bacterium | reverse complement strand
GGCTCTTACCGCTGCACCTTACATTCTCCAACATAAAATAGACCTTAAAAATATTGATAAGCCCACTCTCTTATTTGAAGGCAACTCAAAAGAAGCCACAAAAGCATTTCCTAAAAACATAAATGTTTCAGCTACTCTTTCCTTGGCTGGAATAGGAATAGAAAAAACAAAAGTAAGAATTATAGCTGACCCTAATATCACTAAAAATAAACACCGTATCCAAATAAAAGGAGTCTTTGGCGAGATGGAAGTTGTAGTTAAAAATACTCCATCTCTTACCAATCCTAAAACAAGCTATCTGGCAGCTCTTTCAGCAATTGCCACTTTAAAAAAAATAGTCAGCCCTGTAAAAATCGGCACCTAAGGAGAAACTAAAACAATGAAAACTCAACTTCCTTTAATAAAAAAAATTATTTTAAACGCCCTGCAAGAGGATATGGGAAAAGGAGATGTGACTACCGATCTCTTAATTACCTCAGATTCCTCTTTTTACAAAGCAAAAATCGTAGCAAATTCACAAGGAGTGTTAGCCGGAATTGAAATTGTCAAAGAAATCTTCCACCTACTTTGCTCCCAAACCATATTTATCAAACAGTTGAGAGATGGAGATAACTTTAACGAGAAAGACACCTTACTAGAGCTAAAAACTTCTCCTTCTGTCATCTTGAAAGGAGAACGAGTAGCTCTTAATTTTCTACAGAAATTATCAGGCATTGCTACTTTAACCAGAAAATTCGTAAACTTAGTAACCCCTTACGGGGTAAAAATTCTGGATACCAGAAAAACTACCCCCAACCTTCGCTTGCTTGAAAAATACGCAGTTAAAATTGGCGGTGGATTTAATCACAGATTTGACCTGAGTAGCCTTATAATAATAAAGGATAATCATATAAAAGTAGTGGGTAGCATAAAAAAAGCAATTAAACTGGCAAAGCAAAACACTTCTCCTTTTACTAAAATTGAGGTTGAGGTAGCTAGTCTCGATGAGCTAAAACAAATAACCAATTTAGGAATAGATGTAGTAATGCTGGATAATTTTGATTGCAACACAATAAAAAAAGCAGTAGAAATTATCAAAAAAAGCTCTCCAGAATTACTCATAGAGGTTTCGGGAGGAGTGACTCTGGACAATGTGGAAAGTATAGCTAAGGAAAAACCAGATTTTATATCCATTGGTAAAATAACCAACTCTCCTGTTAACCTTGATATGAGTTTAAAAATATTGTAGAAAAGTACCAGACCTAACCAATAATTCCTTTTACTGCCCAATTTCTTTCTAATAAATAAAATAAACTCCAATTAGCAGAAAAAATAACTCTTTAC
>CAZGDY010000146.1:0-531 GCA_964524965.1 uncultured Clostridia bacterium | reverse complement strand
CCCATACACTGCTAAGCGATGGACTTCTTTGTCCAGCCGAGTTAGTGCAACGAGCAAAAGAAATTGGTTACAAAGTACTGGGAATCACTGACCATGTAGACTCCACTAAATTAGATTGGATTATTCCTCCCTTACTTAATTTTTGCCAGGAAATCAACCAAGTTGAAAATAATATTACGATTATCCCGGGAGTAGAGCTTACCCATCTACCTCCCTCTTTAATAAAAAGATATGCTTATCAAGCTCGCCAAATGGGGGTAAAGTTGGTTGTAGTGCATGGCGAAACTATTGTAGAGCCTGTTCCTCGAGGAACTAACCTAGCCGCTCTTGAAGCGGATATTGATATCTTAGCTCATCCTGGTCTTATAACTGATGAGGAAGCAAAACTGGCCGCCCAAAAAAAAATCTATCTGGAGATATCGGCCAGAAAAGGACATTGTTTAACCAATGGAAGAGTAGCTTCTATGGCCAGAAAACACAAGGCTCCTCTCATTATAAATACTGATGCCCACTCACCAGAAGATCTTATAA
>CAZGDY010000145.1:0-1931 GCA_964524965.1 uncultured Clostridia bacterium | reverse complement strand
ATGGTCAGGTCCTACCAAAAGTCTTGTAATATGGGGAATAATCAACCCCACAAAACCAATCACCCCACTCACTGAAACTGCTGAGGCAGCGATCAAGGAAGCAAAAACAAGAAGAATTCTCTTCGTTCGCTCCACTTCCACTCCCAGATGAGCAGCTGATTCCTCCCCAAGTTGCAAAATATTTAAATCCCTGGCGAAAAAGTGAATAGCAGGAATACCAAATCCAATAAAGGGAATCACCATTAAAAGACGCCGCCAACTACTACCCCAAAACCCTCCCATAATCCAAAAAACAATACGGTGAACACTTTCAGCAGCGGTATACATTAAAAGAGAGGTAATAGCAGAAAAAAACAAACCTACAGCAATTCCCGCTAAAAGTAGTGTCTCGATAGGAATCTTACCCCCACTCCCGGATATTTTATATACTAAAAAAATAGTACCCATTCCAAAAACAAAAGCAAGAATAGGCACAGAAAAAATACCGGGGATGACAAGTAAAGCTAAGGCTGCACCAAAGGATGCACCTGAGGAAACTCCTACCACATAAGGACTTGCCATTGGATTACGAAATAATCCTTGCATGGAACATCCTGCAGTGGCAAGACCTGCCCCTACTAACATCGCTAAAAGAATGCGGGGAAGTCGAAGGTTAAATAAAATCACCAAATACCTATCTGGAATCCCGCCATCTGTAAAACGTTGAAAATAAGGGAGTTTTCCTGATATTGCCCTCAGGATACTAAACAGGGGAATAGAAACTGTTCCTATTGATAAACTAATGCCTATGCTTAGCAATGCCGCCAGGGCTAAAAATCCTAAAATTGTTAGTCTTCGATGAAACATTAAGCTATCCTCACAATCTTTTGCTCCACCCACAAATTTTGCAATGCCTTGCTTTTTTTTTCAGTCCTGTTTTACACCCCGGACAAATTATTTCCCCCGGAAGAGGTGGAGGCAAAAAACCAACTTCTTTCCTATAAATCTTGTAATAGTAAAAATGCTCTTTACTTATGAACTTTACCGGATAGATATTTTTCCCCTGCTCAAATTCATCATCCTCAATTTTAGAAGCTAAAATTTGCCTCAATTTTGTCATTCCTGACCCCTCTTCTAATGGTCTTTTCTTCTGCCAGATAATATCCTTCGGTAAAACATTTTCCGATGCCTTTCTTAATATCCATTTTCCCCGCAATTGCCCCCTCACCTTCTTCAATTTATAAGCTAAGGGAATCTTAAGACAAAAATCAACAAACTCTTTATCAAGGTAAGGCTGTTTTATTTTAACATTTAAAAACTTACCTAAAATATTAGAACTAAAAGACATTGATTTTGCGATTCTTTGAATATAATCCTCAAGATTAAAAATCTTATGCATAAAACTGTAGCCAGCAAACAACTCATCACTGCCGTCACCGCTCATAACACTTTTTATTCCCATCTTTTTAGCAAATTTTAAGCCAAAATAAACTGTTAGGTCATTAGGAATTGCCGGGTCAAAACTTTTAAGAATCTTTATAACCTCAGGAATAGCCTCAATAGCTTCCTCAACATCTATTGCCCTGTGGTACTGTTCAATCTCAAGATGCTGAGCTAAACGCCTCGCATATTTTATATCTTCCCCAAAAGAGCTCAAACTAACTGTAATCGCCTTGATCTGCGGACAAAAATAAGCTAAAATACCGGAATCCAATCCTCCAGAAAAAAGAAGTCCTTGGGCTAAATTTTTCTCTGCCGCCTCTTTTAACCTTTTTCTTAGCTCATCAATAATTTTCTTAAGCATTATGTATTTGGTTTATTTGGTTACTTCCCTTATCTTTCCTTCTCTCCCCCCCTTGCGGGAGAGGGCTAAGATGAGGGAGGAATAATAATCGTTTTCTTTGAAACACCTGCTTTTTCAAAAGTAGCCATCTGGGTAAGTATTTTTATAC
>CAZGDY010000144.1:0-2219 GCA_964524965.1 uncultured Clostridia bacterium | reverse complement strand
GGCATACTTTCAGAAGATGGTGCCCCTTTTTTAATGCTTTCCTTTTCAAACAAATCGCACAATTTTATCGCTTTAACTAAATAATAATGCTTGGCTTCATCAATTTACTTCGGTATTTAGGGTCAGCAAGTCGACAGCCACTCGATGGTTTGGAATAGATGTCGCTTTCTCTAATTGATTGCCAGATTTCACTTAAGGGACGTTGGCGAATATTTCCAAAAGAAAGTGGTGTGAAGTCACACGGGCATACATCACCATTACCCCGGATATGTATTTGTGCTACACCTCCCGGGCATCCTTCAGCGGCGCAGGGGTAAGCAATGCTTGTAAACATAGTTTGGTGTATTATGCGGGGATATTCTGGCTTTAAATTATATTTTTTTCTGAACTCTTTTAGGGCATTAATATCATTTGCATTAAGCATACAGCTAGGTTCGTTCTCCAGTTTTCCTGTAGCAATGATATCAAAAACGAATACTTCCAGAACATCCAATTTTTTACCCAGATTCATCATTATATCAAGCTCGCCATTGAGCATTTTTTCTTTTGTAGTAAAAGTAGATATTCCGGTAACAATGCCTTTTTTTTGACAAAGCTTAATCCCTTGTACTGCTTTTTCAAATAGGTCTTTTCTTTTTCTGTGTTGGTTGTGTTCTTTTGGGTCAGGGTGATCTAAACTTACGAAAACGCCAAAAATTCCTGCTTCTTTTAATTTTTGCACAACACTTTCGGTGAGATATTCACCGTTTGTAAAAATGGTACAGATGCTCTTGTTCTTATCCACTGCATTGATTAATTCATATATTTTTTTGTGGAGAAGGGGTTCGCCCCCCGTAAGAATAACGCAAGTTGTTCCAAGATCAATGGATTGTTTAATTGCTATTTTCATTTCCTCAAGGCTAAGGGCGCTTTTATTGTGGTCAACTTCCTCCTTATATATATGTGAGGAGCAATGTAAGCAATCACATTGACATTTGTAAGTAATAGCCATTGTCATAAAATGAGGCGTTTTACTTATCCACTCACCAGATTTGTTTTCTCCAGTCTCTGGATCATTGATAATCATGTTATTCATTATGAAACGAATTCTACGTCTGGCAGCAGGAGACCCTAAGGGAGGGCTCAGAAGGGAAAAAGCCTGACCCTGGTCGACTTCAATGGTGGCTTTGTTCTTTATGTAGTAATTTTCTAAATTATCTCGATATTTTACTATACCGTTTCGTATTACGCTGTGTTGCCATTTTTTTAAAGTACCTCCCATTTTTTCCTCCTGGTATGGTATATAGGTAGATAAGCCCTTTCTCCGCTCAAAAGAGTTTTCAGGTCGGTAGCTTTAAGATTTTACTAAGGCCCTGAATTTGGCTAAAGTATCAGTTCTTGTGTGTACTGCGAGAATTATACTTGAGGGGAAAATTGTGTCAAGAATTGGTATTTTTGGGAGTGTTGACAGAATATTAAAGGTGATATTTTATGCGGGAGCAGTGAAAAGGAAATGAGAAGGCCAAAGCGCAAGCGTGAAGTTCTGAAAATCTTTGTGGAAACTGGTGCATGGAGAGCAGCGGTATGAGTGGTGTGGTTTTTCTTACAAGAGGGACAGGCTTTCTTGGTTTTCGGATTGCTTGAGAGGTGCTTAAGAACATGGATCACACTGTGGTTACTCTTGTTCGTCCAGAGGATTGGGTGAGTGTTACTCCTAGGTTGTCTCGTGCTTGGTAGTAATGGCCTGAAGTGATGAGCGCTAACTCGGGGAGAGGTTTTACTTGTTTGATAACCTCTCTCCTTTGTATTTATTTTTCTCATTCCTCATCAAGGGTAAGCTTATCTTTAATTTTCTGGAAACGGACTTCTCCGATTCCAGAAACCTCTTTCAGTTGGGAAAGTTGAGTAAATTTTCCCAGTTTTTTTCTGTAGCTAATTATTCTTCTTGCTAGCTCCTCTCCAATTCCTGGAAGATAAGTTAAATCTTTTGCGATAGCCTGATTTATGTTTAATTTTCCCTCTGCTATAAAAAGAGTTTGAGAGGGTAGGGGAGAAGATAAATTCACCTCAGATAAATCAGCCCAGGGTAGAGACCCTCCAGCCTTCTCAATTATTTTTTTCACAGAAAAACTATCAGGTACTTCGTAGTACCCAGGGTTCTTTACCGCTCCGTAGACTTTTACTCTTATCAATGGAGGAGGAGGCAAAGGAGCCGCGGCTGGTTTCTCTCTCAGAAACTT
>CAZGDY010000143.1:0-2265 GCA_964524965.1 uncultured Clostridia bacterium | reverse complement strand
TGCTTAAAAAAATAAATGAAGCCAAATGGCAATGTATTTTAAAACCTTTCAAAACAATTAAAGAGGGAACAACAGTGATTTTTCCCGGAAAAGATTTAAAAGCAAAACTCATCCAAAAAGAAAAAAAGGGGACGGGAATAGTTGAGTTCACAAGCTCAGGCCCATTGGAAGAAAATATATTTAAAGTCGGGGATACCCCTCTTCCCCCTTATATTAAAAGAAAAAAAGGACCTACCTCTCTTGATAAGAAAGAATATCAAACAGTATACGCTCAGGAGCCAGGAGCAGTAGCAGCACCAACAGCAGGACTTCATTTTACCCCAAAGCTTTTAAATAAAATTGAAAAAAGGGGAGTTGAAATAGCTAAGTTAATTCTTCACACTGGTTGGGCCAGTTTTTTCTTTCTTAAAGAGCAAACCATAGAGGAAAACCGTCTTCCTTTGGAATATTTTAAAATCCCTTTATCTACCGCAAAAAAGGTAAATAATTGCAAAAAAAGAAAAAGAAGGATTATCGCTATTGGCACTACAACTGCCCGTGCCCTAGAAACAAACTCCTCTCAAGAATCTCTTTCACCCGGGGAAGGATGGACTGAGCTTTTTATCTATCCTGGATATAAGTTCAAAATTGTTGACGCTCTGATAACTAACTTTCATATGCCTCGCTCATCCCTGCTCCTTTTAACCTCCGCCTTCACGGGAAAAGAAGAGCTCATGCTTGCCTACAAAGAAGCCTCAATTAAAGGTTATCGTTTCTTATCTTACGGCGATGCCATGCTCATCATTTGACTTTCCTAACATTTATTAGTATTATTTATAAAAGGTGTTGATTTGGAATTTCAATTAATTCATCAGGATGCTTTTACTGAGGCAAGAAGTGGGATAGTTTTTACCTCACGTGGTAATTTTAATACCCCTGTTTTTATGCCTGTAGGAACGCAAGGAACGGTGAAGGCAATGTCTCCAGAAGAGTTGCAAAGAATGGAAGTAAAAATAATTCTTTGTAACACTTACCACCTTTACTTAAGACCTGGATGGGAAATAATCAAAAATTTAGGGGGCCTTCATAAATTCATAAATTGGCCAGGACCAATTCTTACCGATAGCGGAGGATACCAAATATTTAGCATTTCCTCTCTACAAAAACCAATTGAGAATGGGGTAATTTTCAAATCACACATTGACGGCAGTGAACATTTTTTAACTCCTGAGCAAGTAATTGATATCCAGCTGGCCTTAGACTCGGATATAATGATGGTCTTAGATGAATGTTCGCCCTATCCTATACCTTTACAAGCGGCAGAAAAAGCCCTAAAAAAAACTATAGACTGGGCTAAAAAAAGTAAAACCCACTATCAGGGAGAAAAGGGAATTTTTGGAATAGTACAGGGAAGTACTTTTAAAAACTTAAGAAAAAAGGCGGTACAAGAACTGGTTGAACTAGACTTTGATGGCTATGCGCTAGGAGGATTATCAGTTGGCGAGCCTCACGATTTAAAATTTGAAATTATCTCTTTTACCAATGAATTATTACCCCGAGAAAAACCCCGCTATCTTATGGGAGTGGGAACTCCTCGAGAAATACTTGAAGGAATACAAGAAGGGGTTGATATGTTTGATTGTGCTCTACCAACTCGTATTGCAAGAGGTGGGAGTGTTTTTACTTGGCAAGGAAAAATTAACCTCAGGAATGCAAAGTACAAACAAGATGACCTGCCCCTTGACCCCCTTTGTAGTTGTTACACCTGTAAAAATTACACTCGTGCTTACGTAAGACATCTAATTTGGGCAAAAGAAATTTTAGGAATGAGACTTACCACTTACCATAATCTTTATTTTTTATCCATGTTGGTAAAAAAAGCAAGAGAGGCGATTGAAAAAAATAAATTTAAATCTTTTAAACAAGACGTTCTCAAAAATTTTAAAAATTTAGAAAATTAGGAGGTTTAATGATGTTAGGTATCGCTTGGGCTGCTAATGGACAAACAGGAGGAGCAGGTATTTTTGGAGCTATGGTTCCTCTAATCTTAATCTTCGTGATTTTTTATTTTCTGTTGATCCTACCCCAGAGAAAAAAACAAAGGCAACATCAACAGATGATAAAAGAAACAAAAAAGGGGGACAAGATTGTAACTTCGGGAGGAATTTATGGTACCATTACTCGAGTCAAGAAAAATTACGTAGAAGTGGAGATAGCCAACCAGATAATTGTTAAACTCCAGCGAAGTTCTATTACAAAATTAAGAGGAGGAAGCGAAGAATAAGG
>CAZGDY010000142.1:0-2490 GCA_964524965.1 uncultured Clostridia bacterium | reverse complement strand
GATCCAGAGTCTGGCGTCCTACCATTAGACAATCCCCCACTACTCCAGTTTTTTAAAAAATCTACTTACTATTCTGGGCAAGCAGATTTAAAGTTCTATCAATTCTTTGAATTATTTCTTCTTTTCCCAATACAGCAGCCAACTCAAACAAGCCAGGACCTCTCATTTTCCCCGTAAGAGCTACTCTTAAAGGATGGAATATTTTACTGGTGGATAGATGGAACTCATCAGCTAGTCTACGCAAAATTTTTTCTAATTCCTCCTCCCCTATAAAATCCATCTTTCCAACTTCAGTTTTTATCTTCTCCAATAAAGGATAAACATAATCTTTTCTTAGTTTTTTTTCCACCACTTCATTATCATAGGAAAAATCTTTTTCAAAGAAAAAACTAGCCAGTTCAATAATATCAGAAATTACTATTAATCTATCCCTTTCTAATTCAGCAATACGTAGTATTTTCTCATAAGTTAGCGGATTTAATTTTTCCTCTATCCACCCCTTTTTTTTCAAATAAGGAATAAATAACTTAACAAGTTCCTCGTTTTTCATTTGCCTTATATATTCTGCATTCATCCATTGTAGTTTTTGGGAATCGAAAATAGCAGGACTTTTATTTATTCTATCTAAAGAGAATTTTTGAATAATTTCTTCTTTAGTAAAAAATTGTTGGCTATCGGATGTTGACCATCCCAAAAGTGCCAAATAATTTATAAAGGCCCAGGGAAGATAACCTTTTTCTCGGTAATAGTCAATAGAGGTTGCCCCATCTCTTTTACTTAATTTAGAAGCATCTTTTCCTAAAATCATCGGTATATGAGCATAAAACGGGGGCTCTAATTCCAGAGCATCATAAAGTAAAAGCTGCCTGGGAGTATTAGAAAGATGATCATCGCCTCTTATTACATGGGTTATCTTCATTAAAGCGTCATCAACTACATTGGCAAAATTAAAAGTAGGAGCACCATCAGATTTCAAAATAATGAAATCTCCCATGATTTTACTGTCAAAGCTGACCTCACCTCGCAAAAAATCTTTAACTGTAAGTTTACCATTCCAGTTAACTCTAAACCGAACAGTTGGTTTTCTACCTTTCTCTTCGAATTTTATTTTCTCCCACTTAGAGAGATTACGGCAACGACCATCATAAAGAGGAAAACCTTCCGTTTTCTGTTTTTTTTTCTTTTTCGCTTCGAGCTCTTCCATGGAACAATAGCAAAAATAAGCCTTACCTTGTGCTAAGAGGGTCTCTGCCAATTTCTTATAAATAGGAAATCTTTGAGATTGAAAATAAGGACCGTATTCACCACCAATTTCAGGTCCTTCGTCCCATCTCAACCCCAACCACTTCAAATTTTCGATTATAGATTTAGTAAAATCTTCCCGAGAACGTAAAGTATCGGTATTTTCTATCCGTAGTATAAACTTCCCTTTTTGATGGCGAGAGAAAAGCCAATTAAATAAAGCCGTTCTCACTCCCCCAATATGTAACTGTCCTGTAGGGCTCGGAGCAAAGCGAACTCTTACCTGCATTTATACCCTTACGCTTTATTTATTTTTATGTCTGTTTGCTCTTCTTCTTTTTTTGCGTTTATGCTTAGCAATTTTCTTTCTTTTCCTTCTCTTATCCGAAATTAATAAGATTAAACTATTTATCCCTTCCGCTGCCGCTACCACATATCTCTCCTTCGATTACATTTTTATAGTTATATATTTTTAAAATTCAATAAAGTTTGTCAACCCTTCTCTTGATTGAAATATTGCAGTTTTGCCTCAGCCAGTGCGGCCTGGGAAGAAAGAGGATACCGAGAAATTAGAGCTTGATATATTTCAATTGCCTCTTCTTTGTTACCAGTAAATTCCTGGCACCTCGCTTGTCCCAAGAATGCCTCAGGAGCCACAAAAGTTTGAGCATATTCTTCTTTGATAGTTTCATACAACTGGATTGCTTGCTGATAGTTACCCATTTGTTCGTAAATAAGAGCACTTTTTAATTTAGCCCAAGAATAAAAATAGCTATTAGGATATTTTTTTTCAAATTCTTTCAGGACTTGAATACTTTCCTCATAACTTTCCAATCTAAAAAGAGAATCCGCAAGATAAAAAAAAGCCTCCTGCTTATTACCAGACCAAAATCTCTGACCAATAACCTCTTCGAAAAGTTTGATTGCTTGCTGGAAATCACCATTTTCCTCGTTCTGTTGTTCTTCCACATTCATCAGATAAAGATTTTGAGCTTGTAAATATTTCTCATAAGTTTTTTTATTTACATTGTTCAGATATATGTAAAAAACTACTATCAAAACTAGGGCAACTGTTCCAGAAGTGAGGGATAATTTTAACAATCTTTTCCCTTGACTAGATTTAAGATATAAAATTTTACTTTCTATAAATTTTTTTATTTTATCTAACTTTAATTTTTCCATTTCACTATCCTTGTATTATATTGAGTTTCCCCCAAGCTCCCATTTTTTTACCTTTAATTATTACTC
>CAZGDY010000141.1:0-2593 GCA_964524965.1 uncultured Clostridia bacterium | reverse complement strand
AATTCTAAAGGGTGTGCGAGTAATAATCATAATTAACCCCCTTCCCTTTCCATAACCTCCCCCAAAAGCTTGGGAGTATCTATGGCTGTTAGATTTCCTTTAACTATCGTACCAAATACTTCCTCATTTTTTTTTATCATTTCAGGAAATATATCTCTGCCAAAATCAGAAGGTTTATTGTGGGGGATATAACTTAAAACAGCCGGCTCCAAAACATAAATACCGGTATTGACCAGTTGGCTTATAATTTCCTTTGACTTTGGCTTTTCTATAAACTTCAAAATTTTATCATCTCTATCAAGTAAAACAACTCCACTTTGAGTTACATCATCTTTTTCATAAACAGCTACTGTGGCAATTCCTTTTTTTATTTGATGAAAATTTATAATTTTTTTTAAATCATACTCAAATAAATTATCTCCATAAATTACCAAAAAAGTACTACTAATTTGCTTATTTTTTAACTCTTCAATCCAATAATCCTCAATGATTTTTCTTACCGCTCCTGCTGTTCCAAGTAATTGGGACTCATAAGAGTAACTAATCTTAACCCTCCATTTAGCCCCGTCCACAAAGTGGTTTTTCACCACATCTGGTAAATAATGTAAGTTTATATAAATATCCTTTATCCCGAAACTCCTGAGCCACTCAATATTATGCTCCAAAATTGGATTACCTTTTATTCGAACCATTGGTTTAGGTACATCTCCCATAATCCCTCTTAGTCTTTCGCCTTTACCTGCTGCAAGAATTATCGCTCTCATAAATAATTAAACCTTTCCTTTTGCTATCTCTTTTTTGATGTATTCAATCATCTTTTTCAGTCCCTCATAAATATCAATTTTTGGTTGCCACCCTAATTTTCTGGCCTCAGCTATATCAGATAAAGTAATTTTAGCCTCTCCCGATAAATCTTGCTTCCGTACTGGTGGAATGTGAACATCAAGAAGAGTGCTTATCATCTGGTAAATCTGGTTAACTGAGTAATTTAAACCTGAGCCGATATTAAATACTTTCCCCTCGCACTTCGCCTCATCCAGGCAAAGTAGATGAAAGTCATTTACATCATCAACGTAAATAAAATCCCTTTTTTTCTCTCCTGTGCCATAAATTACAGGGGACTCGCCTTTTAATAATTTTATAATAAAGGCACTCATTAGTGGAGGAATAGTTCTTCTGTAATCCTGTCTTGGCCCATAAACATTAAAATAGCGCAAAGCGGTCAATGGCAGTTTAGAAAATAATTTATAAGCTCTGGCAAAATACATGGAAGCAACTTTACTCACCGCATAAAAGCTTTCCGGTTTAACTTCTGACTCCGGAGTAGGAAACACGCTCGTTCCCTCATAAACGGCAGATGATTCAGCATAAATGAGCTTTTTTATCTTAGCTTTTCTTGCCGCCTCAAAAACATTTATCGTTCCCCTAACGTTTATATCCGCTGTTTCTACAGGATCAATTTGGCAGTCAGAAATACAATTTTTAGCAGCAAGGTGATATACATAATCAATCCCTTTAAATAAAGGATAAATCTTCTCAGAGCGGATATCTAACTGGTGAAACTTTACCTCTTTCGGAATCTGCTCCTCTACCCCATAAGAAAGATTATCAATACCAATAACCGAATAGCCTTTTTTAAGTAAACGCTCCGCCAGATTACTCCCGATAAACCCAGCTACTCCCGTAACCAAAATATTCTCTTTCTTTCGGATTCCGTATTCCTTGTTCAAGACAGCTTCCTTTTTATCATTTTTTAACCTATGAATAGCTTTATAACCCTTATTCTCCCCGGCTATTGAAAAATAGCTTACCCATTTTTTCTTCCTTTATATGCCCATTATTTCCTTTAGCACAATAATATCACGCTTATCTATTTTCTCCAGAGATGAATTATTGGTCACAAATGTTTTAACACCTGCCAACATTGCCAAAATTTTAACTTCTACCTCTCCCCCGATTCTCTTTCCTTTCTAATATATTCGGTTACATCTATTTCTTATCAAACTTTTTTGCCCAGGCCCAACACATAATTAATATAATTTTTGAGGCGAGGGTAAAGACCCACCTTCTCTCCTTCTACTTCCACTGCAAGTTAATCTCCAGCCTGAAGACCCCGTCTTTTTACCACTTCCTTGGGAGGCACCATTTAATACCCACTATTTAGCTTTATTATTTTTGTCATACTTTTATCTTTTCTTACTACATTTTAAGAATTATTTTAATTATATAACAAAATAAAAAATTATCAGCGATTCCTGATGAAGCGTCAATCAAATTTTAAAAATGTACCACGTTGCCTTTACCAAAAAAAATGGATGTTCGGAAGATTATCATCAGAAAAGTTATTTTTCATCATCTTTTGGTAAACTTCAATAATTTTTTTTACCACGACCCCCGGCTAAACTCCTTCTACAATAAAAGAGTAAATTAAAAACTATTTTAGCTTATCCAGAAGACCACGATGAAAAAATTGATTTACCTTCATTTTATTCACTTTTTACAATATTATTACTAAATTTCTTTTAGAAATAATAGCATTGTTTCTAAATACATCAAGAAAGGGAATAATTTGGCTACAATGATACTTACACCC
>CAZGDY010000140.1:0-2600 GCA_964524965.1 uncultured Clostridia bacterium | reverse complement strand
GAAAATATCATTACAGTAAACTTAGCTGCCCGCTGAGTGTGTTTTCCATAAGGCACGGCGATTAAGGCACATCTACTAGTTCCAACGTTTAAATAGTGCTTCAGGACTTCATGTATCATGAAATCTTGAGAGAGCACAAATCTACCAGGTAAGGTCTCCAAGATACAAGTAGAGGTAAGCCACAACGTTGGAAAACACCGAGGGAAAGGACAGCGAATAGATTTTTCAGAACTCTCTATCTAAAGAACTTGATAGTTAGAAAGGAGGTTATGGTGTCTTTTATTACTACTAATGATGGTGTTAAGATTTATTATCGGGATAGGGGTCAGGGTAAACCATTGGTTCTTATTCATGGCTGGTCCTGTAGCGGCCGGTTTTTCAGGCGAAATGTGGATATATTAACTCAAAACTTTCGAGTAATTAATATAGATTTGCGGGGGCATGGTAAATCCGATAAGCCGGGTTGGGGTTATCGGATTTCACGAATGGCTAAAGATGTGAAGGATTTGATTGAGGCGCTTCGCTTGGAAAAGGTTAATCTTTTAGGCTGGTCCATGGGCGCTGCCATTATTTGGAGTTATATTGATCTTTTCAGTAATCAACATTTGAAAAAAATTATTCTTGTAGACCAGTCCCCTCGGCAATACTACGCCGCAGATTGGCGTTGGGGTCAACCGGCCTGCTATGATGCGGAGACACTGGCTATTCTATCGACTCGACTGGAATGTGACCCGAAAGGTGTTGCCAAAGGGACAGTGGAGATGTGTCTTGCTGGCAAGCCTACTTTTGAAGAAGAAGCATTCTTAGCGGGCGAAATCACTCAGTGCCCCTCCTGGGTCCAGGCAAGCATTATGGCTGATCATACTCATCTCGATTGGCGTCATCTTCTTCCTCAAATCACACTGCCCACTTTGGTGTTAGTAGGAAGAAAAAGCAAGGCTTTTCCTTGGCAGGGATGCGCTTATGTGGGAGAAAAAATTCCTGAAGCCAAAACCATTTTTTTTGAAAAGAGCGGTCATATGCCTTTCTGGGAGGAAGCAGAAAAGTTTAACCAACTCCTCAAAGAGTTTATTGGTTAGTTCTTTAGTAAATTGAATAAGATGAGGAAGGGAAATTTTTTTCAAAAAATCAGAACTCTTTATCTGAGATACCTGCCGTATTAGTTATTTTTTACCTTTAAATTTTCGGAGAAGGTTTTGTTGAAGATGAAAAAAAAACAATTAGTTATTTTTGGTTTAGTGGTTCTTTGTTTGATTTTTGGGGAGAAATGTCCCAAGGCTGAATTTATTACCCAAACCCAAATTATTATGACTACAACAGTTACGATTGTTGCTGATGCTTCTTCCCGAGATGTTCAAGAGGCTTTTGAGGCCATAAAAAAAGTGGACTCCCTTATGAATCATTATAATCCTAAAAGTGAAGTTAGCATTCTTAATCAATGCAAAAAAGCAAAAGTCTCTTCACAGCTAAAAGAAGTTATCCTTAAAGCATTGTATTTCTCTCGTATTACAGACGGTGCTTTTGATATTACTGTTGGACCGCTGGTGAGTCTTTGGTATAGAATGGAAAGAGAAAAAAGACTTCCAACTTCCGAAGAGTTAGAAAATACACTTTCTCTAATTGGCTCTCAGGATATTGGAATTGATGATAACAATGTTTGGTTTAAAAAAAAAGGAATGAAGCTGGATTTAGGCGGAATAGCCAAAGGATATGCTGTAGATAAGGCTATAGAAATTTTAAAGGAAAAGGGCGTGAAAAATGTTTTAGTTAACGCAGGTGGAGATATGTATTGCTTAGGAGAAGGTCCTCAAGGAAAATGGAAAGTGGGCATTCAACATCCACGAAAGACGAGAGAAATTGTGGAAGTAATTGAAATAAGTAACCGAGGGGTTGCTACCTCCGGTGATTATCACAGATATTATACCATTCTTGGTAAAAGATTTGGTCATATAATAAATCCTTCTACGGGTTTGCCAGTCGAGGATATACCTACATCAGTAACCATAATTGCCTCTGATGCTATTACTGCTGATGCGCTTGCCACAGGTGTTTTTGTTTTGGGTCCTCGCAAGGGTATGGAGCTTATAAATACTCTACCTCAAATAGAGGCAATGATAATAAGTGAAAAGATGGAGATATTAATATCGAATGGCTGGCAGGATTTGCTTATTAAATAATTGACGAAGGCGACAGGATAACCTATAATAAAGCAACATGGAGATCACTGAGCCCAGGTGGCTGTTAAGAAAAAAATGGGACGAGGAGAACTGTCAAACTCTTTCCTATAGGTGGAAACTTTCTCCTTTTATAATTAAACTTCTTTTAAATCGGGGGATAAAAGAAGATTCATTTCAGCGTTATTTTTCTCCTTCTTTTGATGATCTACATGACCCTTTTTCTATGAAGGGAATGAAGGAAGCAGTAGAGAGTGTTCTTTTGTCTATCTCTCGTAAAGAAAAGATACTAATCTGGGGTGATTTTGATGCAGATGGAATTACAGCAACCAGTTTACTTTTAAGATTTATGAAGGATTTAGGATTCCCTTGTTATTATTATATTCCTCATCGCCAGGACGAAGGATATGGTTTAAATAAAAAAGC
>CAZGDY010000139.1:1605-2655 GCA_964524965.1 uncultured Clostridia bacterium | reverse complement strand
CAGACTTTATTATTCTCAACCCGCATCAACCTGAATGTGATTACCCTTTTAAAGAACTTTCTGGTGTTGGAGTAGCCTTTAAATTATGTCAGGCTATATCTAAAAAAGTCACATTCTCCACTGAAAAGCTTAAGGCATACCTGGATTTTGTAGCTATAGGGACATTAGCTGATATGGTTCCTCTTATTGGAGAGAATAGAGTTATGGTTAAGTTAGGCCTTGAAAGAATACCCTCAGACACAACTTCTCTGGGTCTTAGGGCACTTATTGATGTAAGTGGTCTTTCAAAAAGAAAAATAGAGGAAAGAGAGATAGGATATATTCTTGCCCCCAGGCTTAATGCTTGTGGTCGTCTTTCTTTAGCCAAAATTGGAGTAAAACTTCTTTTAACTGAATCTAAAAAAGAAGCTTTATTACTTGCTAGCAAACTTAACGAGGATAATTCTCGACGGCGGAGCCTGGAGAAAAAAATGCGTAAGGAAGCAGAAAGCATTATTTCTGAAAAGCTTAAGGCAGTTTTAATAGTAGCTAATGAAAACTGGCATTTAGGAGTTATTGGACTTCTTGCATCTTATTTAAAAGAAAAGTACTGCCGACCGACTTTAGTCTTTTCTATTGGGAAAGATACAGCTCGAGGTTCAGCAAGAAGCATACCCGGTTTTTCCATCTTTGAAGCTCTAACAAAATGTTCTCATCTTATTACTGAGTTTGGTGGACACGAAATGGCTGCTGGCTTGACGTTACCCTCGAGTGATATTAAAAAGTTAGAGGAAAAGTTAAATCTTATTGCCAAGAATACTCTTTTACCGAATGGTTTTGCTTCTGATAAGTTTTTTGATGCGGAATTGCCTTTGGAACAACTTGATATGGATTTTATAAAAGAGCTAAAAATTCTTACGCCTTTTGGCTCAGGAAACCTTAAGCCCATTTTTCTAACCAGAAGGGTAAGAGTTGTCCATTCCCAAAGTATTAATCGGGGGAAAAAATTAGTAATTACTGATTTTTCTGGTGGAAAAGAGTTTGAAGCATTGATCTTTGACTATTCTAATA
>CAZGDY010000139.1:0-1595 GCA_964524965.1 uncultured Clostridia bacterium | reverse complement strand
AATAACAAAAATAATTTATCTGAAAAACCAATTGACATACTTTATTTTCCTACCTTAAATAATTGGCGGGGAAAACAAAATATTCAACTGGAAATAAAAGGAATAAAATAGGAGGATAAAATGAACTCGTTTGGGATTCAAAATGAATTAGCAAAAAAAATACGAGATATTAAAGATTTTCCTAAGAAAGGTATTATCTTTAAAGATATTACACCTCTTTTGCAAGATGCGATTGCTTTTAAAAAAGCTATAATTTTTATGGCTGATAAGTACAAAGACAAAAAAATTAACTATGTTGTTAGTCCTGAAGCAAGAGGTTTAATATTTGGAGCTGCTGTTGCCTACGAGCTTGGAGTTGGATTTATTCCAGTTAGAAAGCCAGGTAAACTTCCCTATGAAGTGGAGGGAATGAGCTATAAGTTGGAATATGGAGAGGATGAAGTACAGATGCACAAAGATTCTGTTAAAAAATCTGATAGGATTCTGGTGCTTGATGACCTGATAGCTACAGGAGGAACGGCTTGGGCAACCTGTAAATTGGTAGAAAAACTGGGTGGAGAAATAGTAGGAGTTTGTTTTCTGATAGAGTTGGAGGATCTTAAGGGAAAAGAAAAATTAGCTGAATACGATTTTTTCTCTATAATAAAATATTAATGACTAAAATATTTCTGCAAAAAATTGTAGCTGGAGATATGCAGGCAAACTGCTATATAATAGCTGAAAAGGATGGGGGGAAGGGGATCATAATAGATCCGGGAGGTGATGCTATAAAAATTCTTGATATAGTGCAGGAGAATGAATTGGAAATTTTATATATAGTTGCTACTCATGCTCACATAGACCATATCGCTGATATAGAACTTATTAAAAATTCTGTCAATGCTCAGTTTCTATTGCATTCCTTAGACCTTTCCTTTTTAAAAGACCCTAATCTTAATCTTTCTTTTTTTATGCAGCCTCCACGTATTTTTTCTCCTCCTGAGAAGTTAGCCCAGGAGGGAGAAAAAATAAGAGCTGGTAAAATTGACTTGGAGATTTTACACACACCTGGTCACACTCCAGGCAGTATTTCTTTAAAAATAGATAAATGTATTTTTACCGGAGATACTTTATTTTCGATGAGTGTGGGGAGAACGGATTTACCGGGCGGTGATTTCACTACTCTTCAAAACTCGATAAGAGAAAAAATTTTAATCTTACCCGATGATACCCGAATTTTTCCCGGACATGGTCCAGAAAGCAAAGTAGGAAAAGAAAAAGAAGCAAATCCTTTCATTTAAAAAAAATGAGTGAGCTTAAAGGTAAAAATGTCGTTTTAGGGATAACAGGAAGTATCGCCTCTTATAAGGCAGCAGAGATTATCAGATTAATCAAAGATGAAGGAGCTCGTGTTTACCCAGTAATGACCAGGTCTGCAACTCGTCTTGTTCATCCTGCCACTTTTCAGGCTATGTCCGGAGAAAGGGTAGTCAGTAGTCTTTTTAAAAATGAAAAAGATAGCTTGAAGCATATATCACTTTCTGCTTTAGCCGATATTTTATTAATTGCACCTGCTACTGCTAATATTATCGGAAAAATAGCTCAGGGCATAGCAG
>CAZGDY010000138.1:0-2709 GCA_964524965.1 uncultured Clostridia bacterium | reverse complement strand
TCCCTTTTTATTTTTTTAACTTCCATTTAAAGCGTTTAATACTGGTGATAGCTTATACAAGTTGACAATACCTAATAAAGGAGCTAACGTCAAATGTTAAAGACCTGCACTCCATTATTTAATGATCACATTAAGGAAGCTCACCTAGCACATTTTCTTCCAAGTAATACATCTCTCGTAGTTTTTCATCGCTCATCCCAGGAAAAATCTCCCACTCTTTATTTATAATTGCTTCTTTTTTCTCTTCAATCATTTTTTTAACATTCTCGGGAACTAAGTCACTAAAGGGAGCAAGTTTTATCCCTCCCTTGGCTAATCCATACCACCAGTCCTGCCCTGGATATTCACTCCATCTTCCCTCCCGCACTGCTTTTACTATATCACTCATAACAGGGGTCCAGTTCCAAACAGCACCGCTTAAAAATACATGAGGAGCAAATCTTCTCAAATTTGAGTTGAGACTTATGTAACAGACACCCTTCTCATCTGCTGCTACAGCCGGAGCATAAGAGTCAGAGTGATTAGTTAGAACATCACATTCCGCATCAATAAGGGATAAAGTTACCTCTCTTTCTTTTGGTGGATTATACCACTCGTTTACCCACCTTACGTAGACTTTAGCCTCAGAATTGACTGCAGCAACTCCTTTGGCAAAAGCATTAATTCCTCTTATCACTTCAGGAATTGAAACACCAGCGACGTAACCAATCTTATTTGTTTTAGTCATAGCAGCGGCGAGTACTCCAACTAAAAACTTAGTCTCATACATCCTACCGTAATATAAGCCCACATTAGGAGCTTTTTTTTCAACTCCATTTCCCCACATAAATATAACATCGGGGTAATCTAAAGCTACTTCTTCAATATATTCCCCAAAGGGATAACCGTGACAGAAAATTACTTTATACCCCGCCTCAGCATATTCTCTCATTATCTCAAGAGCATTAGAACCGCAAGCGTTTTCCCTTTCCGAGAGTTCAATGTAAGGTAAGGCATCGGCCATTCTTTGAGCTCCCAAGTGAGCCTCATAAGTCCAGCCGTAATCAGCTATGGGACCAAAATGAAGAACAGCTACTTTTAATAAAGGCTCTCTTTCTTCCCAGGAGGGAGTTGGATATTTAGCAGGATTAATAGCAAAATACTCGGGCCAAACTGGGACAATCTTTCCCCTTTGAACCTGGGTGACTACCATTGGATTGTAAATGTCCCGGCCTTGTTCATCAAATTTTATCCACCCATAAAAAGTCATATTACTTAAAGATGCTAAGGCCTCTCTAATTATTTCACGATCAAGAGAAAAAGCCTTTTCCAAAGCAAGCTGATATGCTAATCCACAGGCACTTGCCGCAGCAGAATGATATTCTGGATCTTTTCCAAACCTTTCACGGAAAACTCGGGCGTAGTCGATAGAACTTCCAAAGACAGGACCATAGTAGGCAAGCTCGGGAAGCCACTGAGCGGTGCCGAAAATATAATCAGCATCCCTGCCTAACTCATTAACAAAAGTAGGATCAGAAGGGGCAACACTAATAGCAAAAAGACCGGAATTTAATCCCACTTCTTTGGCACATCTAACAAAAGTTAACGCTTCCTCAAAGTGAGCGGGAAAAAGAACTATGTTTGGTGCATCCTCCTTTAAAGAGGTCAGGATAGAGGACAAATTATCTTCTTTTTTAACAACAGAGGAAATAACTTCAAATCCTAAATGTTGGGCATACTCTCTTGCACCCTGGGTAGCGCTTAAAGAAAAAAGGTCATCTGGTGATACAATTGCTACTTTGGTTGGTTTTGGCTGAAAAGATGCTGCAGCGTCCAAAATATTTCGAAAATAATCGCCGGCGGGACTCAAGAGACCAAAGGTGTAATTAAAACCTTGAGTAAAGATTTTTTCAGCAGCACCTCCCCCCTGAACCATAGGAACGCGGTATTTTTCTGCCATCACAGCTGCCTCAAAAGTACAACTACTTCCATAAGGACCAAGTAGAAAATTGATTTTATCCTGGATAATAAGTTTTTCCACTAACAAAGCTGTTTTTTGAGGATTACTCTCATCATCACAGTAGAGAATATCCACCAGGTATTTCTCATTTCCAACTTTAATTCCTCCCTGTGAGTTGATGTGCTCCTTCCATAATTCATATCCTTCCTTATAAAGATTACCCGACTCTTCAAGTTTGCCACTTAAACTTAAAGCACAACCAAAATGAATCTTTTTTGATTTTTCCTTAGCGCAAATAGTGATCGCTCCCACCAAGAGAGTCACTGTTATTAAAAAAGCGATAATTTTAAATTTACATTTCAACATATCTCTTTCCTTTTTTCAGAGTTTATCGGCCTTAAGTTTTAGACCATAAGAGCTGATTTTATCATTATTCCAAATAATTAAGGATATTTCATTTTTAGGGGAATTGCTCCTCGAACACCACCAATTGGATTTTTTGTATCACCCTGGTACCTGGGAATAACATGGATATGAAGATGCATAACGGTTTGCCCGGCAGCAGTACCACAATTTAAGCCAATATTATACCCATCTGGCTTGTAGGTATTATCAAGATAAATCTTTGCTTTAAATAATAAATCCAGCAAAGCTTCAATCTCCTCCTTGGTTGATTGAAAAAAATCAGGATAGTGGCGTTTGGGGATAATTAACAAATGACCTTTATTTACCGGATGCTTATCATATTTTAGGTAAGCAAGATGATTTTC
>CAZGDY010000137.1:0-2790 GCA_964524965.1 uncultured Clostridia bacterium | reverse complement strand
ATTCTTTTATTTTCGTCTTAATTTGTTCTAATTGTTGTACAATTGCTTGGGTTTGCGTTTTAAGCATGGTAAGTTTTTGTTCTTTGGACATTTGAGGGTTTGTTGGACCCATTTGCCCAGATTCGTAAGGAGCTTGAGGAAAACCCATGCTCATACCTCTTCCTTGGCCCATTCCTCCACCCATGCCCATACCTCTTCCTTGGCCCATTCCCATACCTTGTCCTTGGCCTTGTCCTCCACCCATGCTCGTACCTTGTCCTTGGCCTTGTCCTCCACCCATGCTCGTACCTTGTCCTTGGCCTTGTCCTCCACCACCACCTGTCCCGAAGTGTGCTCCTACACTGGGACCTACAGTAGATTTAAGCTCACCTTTTCTGTATAGTTCTATAGCTTCTTTTACTGTTCCGGAGGCTCCCACGATAATTTTTATTCCTCCTGCAGATAAGGTTTGGAAGGCATTAGGACCAACGTTGCCGGTGATAACAGTATCCACTCCTTTTTGAGCTATCATCTGGGCAGTGGCAATGCCTGCTCCACTTCCGGCTTGAAGGTTGGAGTTTTGGATTGCTTCGAATTGCATAGTTTCAGGGTTAATGATGATAAAATACTGACACCTACCAAATCTGGGGTCTATTTGAGAATCTAAATTACTTCCTGTAGAGGTTATAGCTACTTTCATCAGTTTTTTCTCCTTATTTCTCCAATTCATCTATTTGTTTTTTAATTCCTTCCATCTGTGTTTTTAGATTTTCGGCTTGGTTGTGCAAAAATTGTAGTTGTTGTTCTTTGCTTGGTTGTGTACCCGCTCCAGAAAAATATCCGGGTGCCATTGTTCCGTATCCAGGATAAGGTGTCTGTCCCATTTGCATCTCCTGCCAAAAATTTTGGGCTTGAGGTGTAGGCCAGGTTCCGCTCGTAAGATAGGTTGCACCAGGTCCCATTCCTGTGGGTGATGCACCTGACCAACCCGGAGAAAATCCAAATCTCATCCATCCGGGAAGGCCTGTTGCGTAATACATATACCGATGTCTATATCCGGGCATTAATTTCCTCCTCATTTTTTTATAATATTAAGACTGCTAACCTTCTTTTCTCTTTCTCTTTTTTTCTTGTAGGGAAGAATTAGAGCGAAGAGAGAAAAGTGTTTTTTTAACTATATTATTATAAGGTGAAAATGGTTTCTGTCAAGTGTAATGATAGTTAGTTTTGGAAACTTAACATTGACTTTATTTTTTTTAAAGGGTATGCTGCATACTAGATACGAGGAATAAACCAAGCGGGAGCTGCGGCGTTTTACTTAAAGAAAAATAAATCGAAGGGGAGGAAAAGTTATGAAATCAGAAAAAATCAACATGTCCAAGATGAAAAAGATTGGGGAAAAAGAGATTATGCAGGAGGTGTATCAACTCGGAGTTGACCTTGAGAGTATTAAGTACGGGTGCGCCCAGTGTACGATTGCTGCTTTGCAAAAAGTATTTGGAATAGAAAATAAAGATATTTTCCAGGCAGCACATCCTCTTTCTGGAGGATTAGGAGCTACTACGGAGGGGACTTGTGGTGCTTTGTCTGGCGGAGCAATGATATTAGGTTATCTTTGGGGTAGGAATAAAGAGGAGTTTGATAAAAATATTGTTAATAGAAAGTCAGAATCTCTTGCCAAACAGCTTTGTGCTAAATTCATTCAAGAGTATGGAAGTTGTCTATGCAAAGATATCCAGACAAAACTTTTGGAACGAAGTTTTAATTTTTGGGATGAGAAGGACATGGAAGCTTTTGAAAAAGCAGGAGGGCATGAGGATAAATGTCCGATTGTCGTTGCCGAAGCATGTGTTTGGACAGCTAAAATAATCTGGGATCGCATCAACTCTCGTCCTGAGGATAATTAGCTTTTCCATCCTTGTTAATTTCTATAATTTAGGTTAATTTTTATAATTTAGCGGAGTAATATCTTTGATGGTTGTGAATTTTGGAGTTTATTAATTTTTCTTCTTTTAGGTGTTGTATGTATTTTATTGCCTCATTGCGATGTATCCCCAAAGCTTCAGAGATATCTCTCAGGTTAACAGGTCTTCTTTTGGTCATCTCTAATATAGTTTCTTTTAAATCATTTTTATAAGCTTTTTGCTGATGTTTTTTAGATTCAAAGATAATTTGACATTTTTCTCCCAAAATAGATTTTGCTCTTTTTAAAAAAGATGCACTAACTGCTCTAATAGTCTCCTCAGCTGGGGGACGCACTGGAGTATTAAGTTGAATTTTTTCCAGGGTTATTTGCTTAACAAGTTGAGAAAATTTTGTTATTTGTTGCCAACTATCATTCATTCCTTTAATTAACATTATTTCAAGCCATATTTCTCCCGGAAAATTTTGAGAGAAATCAGCTATTCCGGAAATCAACCTTTCTAAAGTTAAAGAAGGGTGAGGTTTGTTTATCGCTTGAAAGGTAATCTCATCCAAGGCATCTAAAGAGGGAATTATAAGATCTGCCTGGTGGAGTTGCTCTTGCAGCTCTTGGTGATGGAGTAAAGTCCCATTAGTAAGCACAGCTATAGGGATAGAGGTAATTTTTTTAATTTTTTCGATCATTTTCCCTATACCTGAGTTAAGGGTGGGTTCACCTGATCCAGAAAAGGTAATATAATTTATTTTTTTGTCTTTATTGGTGATAAGGGTTTTTTCTATTTCTCTTACGATAGTATTTATCGGAATGTATTTTTTTCTTTCTATTGTTTTGTGGGTGGTTTTTCCTAACTGGCAATAAATACAATCGAGGCTGCAGGTTTTAAAAGG
>CAZGDY010000136.1:0-3176 GCA_964524965.1 uncultured Clostridia bacterium | reverse complement strand
ATTATTCAAGAAAATCAATCTTTTCAACCCTTTTCGCTGACCCTTACCATAGTTTACGATAACTATAGTTTTGATTCCAGGTTAGAAGCAGATTGGGGGTTCTCCTGTCTGGTGGAAGGAATGAAAAAAAATATTCTCTTTGATACAGGGGGGGATGGGCAGATATTGCTGGCTAATATGCAGAAACTGGGGATAGATTTTAGTAAGATAGATATAATTGTCTTGTCCCATATTCATGGAGATCATACAGGGGGGTTGAGTTTATTTTTGACTTCCAATCCACGAGTTAGTGTTTACCTGCCACAGTCCTTTCCCAAGTGCTTCAAAAGATCTGTACAAAAACAGGGAGCAGAGATCATGGAGGTAAAAGAATCTTTGGAAATCTGCAGTAATGTTTATTCTACTGGAGAGATGGGAATTTTGATAGAACAATCTTTGATAATAAATACTACGAAGGGTCTAATAGTGATTACAGGTTGTGCTCATCCGGGGATAGTTAAAATTATTCAAAAGGCAAAAGAAATTACAGGAGATCAAGTATATCTGGTATTAGGTGGTTTCCATCTGGCGGGAGCGTCCAAAAGCACAATAACTCGAAAAATCCAGGAATTTGAAAAAGAAAAGGTTCAAAAAGTTGCTCCTTGTCATTGCTCTGGCGATCTTACCCGTAAGCTTTTTGAAGCAGCTTACGGAAATGATTTTATCACTGTAGGAGCGGGCAAAAGTTACCAATTAAACTTGAGCGATGAAGATATCTCTGAATTATCTACTTTTTGAATGCCTTGAATGCCTCTTAAAAAGGTAAATATTAATTATTAAATTAATATGGGCAAAGATAAAAAATAACAAGAGAACTAATTTAAATACTTAAGGTAAAAATAGATCTTATTTTTCTAGAAACAAAGACGCTATTATTGAGAGGATATATAAAAAGTGCTTTAAGAATATTAGAAAAAGCATAGCCTATAAATTATCATAATATTATAGTGAAAGTAAAATCATCGTCTTAGTTATTATTCACCAATTTTTTAGTTAAGGTGCTGCAATTTCTCCTTTTGCAATATCCCAACTATTTTCCCTTCTATTTTTTCTACTATAAATTTCACTGAACTTTCACTAATTGGAAACTTTTCTAATTCAAAAGGGTCACTTACTGTCCAATGACCGATTATTTTATCTTTTGCTAAATTTTTGTCCATTAAATAAACCTCTATTTTACTTAGCCAAAATACTCGGTCCTTTTTAGTAATTTTTTCTAAGATAATCTCTTTTTGGTAATTTGGCCACCACTTAACCAAAAAAGTGTTTTGGACCACGTGAGTTTCCAAGAATTTTTTCCCATCAACAAAGATGAGAATATATTGGTTAGGTCCTTTTGAATCCTTATATTCCTTATCAATCGAAGATGCAAGAAGCGATATCCGGTAAATATCTTTTGTCATTGTTATTTCTGGAGAAAAGATTTTTTCCTCAAGTTTTTCAGATAACTCATTAATCCCTCTCATTTTCTTTTCAAGGTTCTCAATTCCTTGTTTTATTTTTCCCTCTTCCTCTTCGAGTTTTGCTATTCGGTGATATAATTCAGTTTCTTTAACTGCTGTTTGGTTAAACCTTTTTACAAATTGCTCAATTTCTTTTTCTTTTTTTTGAAGAGCTCCAATGAGTTGGTCAACACCTCTTGCTCTTTTTTCAAGATTCCCAATTCGCTCTTCCAATTCCTCTTTTTCAGCCACAGTCGCTTCAAACTTTTCTGCAAACTGTTTAAGTATCTCAGTTGCTTTCTCTTCGGTGATATAACTCTTGGTTTTTTCCTTGATTAGAGCTAAAACGTTTTCTTCTTTTAAAGGAGTCGGCTGGAAAGAGAACAGCCGAAAGCACGATACACAAGCAACAATGGCTAGGGCTAAAGCAACAATAGAAAACAGCAAATTTATCTTCATTCTCGTCTCTCTTTATTCAATTAAAATGACTTATTGGCAAAAATAAGTTTAAGGAATTTTGGCAGTATTATAGGCAATTTTAGGACTCTTCCCCAAAATGTCAAATTTACATTGTACGTCCAGAATAGTGTTTCTTTTTTAATATGGAATACTAATGTCCTGGAAATCTTGTGAGTATTGACGAAATTTCATTAAAAAGATAAAAAAATGTCGGTAGTAATGAATTTAGTGATTTTTAACTAAGGTACATTCTTCGAGGTAAGAGAAAATTGGAAAGTATGTTCAAAAAAGGATTTTAAATAAATATAAAAGAAAAAAACAAACCGAATAAATGAGTTAGTTTAAATGTTTTGAGATTTTAAAAAAAGCTCCAGAGATGAGTTCTATTGACAATCACTAAAATTTGCCTTAATCTATCTTTAAAAAATAGTCTTAGGTAATTATTCCAAGGTGAAAAAATGGTATCTTCGCTTATTACGCTAATAAACACAAATACAATGAAGCCTCCCATCTCTCCTCTGGGTCTTGATTATCTTTCCCAATGCTTAAAAGAAAAAGGTTTTAATGTGGACATACTTGATTTGTGTTTTTCTGAGGATCCCCTCCGTACGATAGAGAACTATTTTGCAAACCTCCAGCCTCAGGTTGTTGGGATTACTATTAGAAATACTGATGATTGTTTTTATGTAAGCAAAGACTTTTTTTTACCCAATATAAAAAGGCTGGTGAATCAGATTCGGAAAAGAACCACCGCTCCTCTTGTTCTTGGCGGAGGTGGTTTCTCGGTTATGGCTCGAAATATTCTTAGTTACTGTGCTGTAAATCTGGGGATGACTGGTGATTGTGAAGAATCTTTTCCTCTTTTAATCCAACGTTTGTTAACGGGAAAAGATATAGTGGATGTACCCGGTCTCATCTATAAAGATAGGAATGGTAAGTACTTTTTTACGGGTTTTTCTGAGCTTGATTTGAATAAACTTCCTCTGCAAAGAAGAGACCTTGTAGACAATGAGAGATATTTTAAAGAAGGTGGAATGGGGAATATAGAAACTAAAAGAGGATGTAATCAGAGATGTATTTATTGTGCTGACCTTTTAATAAAGGGTAAAAAAATTAGATTAAGACCTGTTAAACATATTATTTGGGAACTTAAGAGGTTGCTACAAAAAGGAATCAATTATCTGCATATTTGTGATAGTGAATTTAATCTTCCTCCTGAACATGCAGAACAAATAT
>CAZGDY010000135.1:0-3231 GCA_964524965.1 uncultured Clostridia bacterium | reverse complement strand
GCTGTTGTCTCTGGACCATTAATCACAACTATTCTGGATATTTTTTCCCTGCTCATTTATTTTAGTATATCTATCCTTTTTCTGGGACTTTAATTTTACATCCCTCTCTGCCCTTTATCTAACTTTTCTCTTTTCCTGTGCGATTGACAGCGCCTTTGTTTATGCTATAATTCCAAGGATTATTGACCAGCAATAGTTAAGTTTCCTCAAAATAAAGTTACTTAAGGAGACTTTCTAAAAGCTAAATTGTTAGAATTGAGGTAAAAATAAATTATGAATAAATATATCGCAGGATTGGATTTAGGTTCAATCTCTGTAAACTTAGTTATTATAAATAAAGAGGGTGAAATAATTTACGAACAAAAATACACCCGACATAACGGGGAACCCTTAAAAAAAACAAAACAAATATTAAAAAATATATATTCTGACTATCCCTTTCATTCAGTGGCAATGACCGGTACTAATGGTGAAATTCTAAGTAAAGAATGGAAAATCTCCTACTTTGAAGAGGTAATTGCTCAAGCAAAAGGAACTTATCAAATTAACCCCTCAATTAAAACCATAATTGATATTGGAGGAATGGATGCTAAATTTATCTCTTTAGACAAAGAGGGGAATGTCATAGATTTTGGAATGAATTCCAGTTGTGCCTCTGGCACAGGATCATTTTTGGACCAACAAGCTAAAAGATTAGAATTAAACATTGAGGAGGAATTTGCCAGGGAAGCCTTAAAATCTACTAATCCCGCCCGACTTGCTGGAAGATGTGCTGTATTTGCTAAATCCGACATGATCCATCTTCAACAAAAAGCAACTCCCACTAAAGACATCACTATGGGTCTTTGTGAGGCTTTAGTAAGAAGTTATCGCGGTAATATTGCCAGGGGTAAAGAATTTGAAGGACCAATTTCCTTTCAGGGAGGGGTAGCTGCTAATAAAGCAATGCTGGTAGCATTTAGAAAAATTTTACAACGTGAGGATATTATAGTTCCACCTTCCTTTTTTTCTTTGGGAGCCTTAGGAGCAGCTCTTTTATTTAAGGAAAAGGACGGCGTTGATAATTTTAACCCGAATACACTTAAATCTCCCATCCTGATAAAAAAAGAAAAAGGTAACTTAGCAAAACTTTCTCTTGACTTTGAAAATGAAAAACCTCTTCAAAAAAGCGAAGATTATGTTTTTGCTGAAAATAGTGAGCCAATAAATGCCTATCTGGGCGTAGATATTGGGTCGGTTAGCACTAATGTGGTTATTATAGATGAGAAAAATCGGCTTATTGCAAAAAGTTATCTTCCCACAGCAGGAAAACCAATCAAGGTTGTTCAGGATGGATTAAGAGAAGTTAAAGAAAAAGTAGAAGGAAAAGTAAAAATCAAAGGAGTAGGTACTACGGGCTCGGGAAGATATATGGTTGGTGCTTTTATTGGGGCTGATGTTATCAAAAATGAAATTACTGCTCAAGCTAAGGGAGCATTAAATATAGACCCTGAAGTTGACACAGTATTTGAAATTGGTGGACAAGATTCAAAGTATATCAGCTTAAATAATGGGGTGATAGTTGATTTTACAATGAATAAAGTCTGTGCAGCAGGTACGGGGTCCTTTTTAGAAGAACAAGCTGATGAATTAAAAATAAACATCAAAAAAGAATTTGAAAATATTGCCTTTGCCAGTGAAAACCCATCTGACCTTGGAGACAGGTGCACAGTTTTTATGGAATCAGCACTTTTTGAACATCTGCAGCGAGGAGTTCTTGTCCTCGATCTTGTTGCCGGTTTAGCTTATTCTGTAGCCTACAACTACCTAAATAAAGTTATAGAAAACAGAAAAATAGGAAACAACATATTTTTCCAGGGAGGAACCGCTTCTAATAAATCGGTAGTAGCAGCCTTTGAAAAAATTTTGGGTAAAAAAGTAACAGTTCCTTCCCACAATGAAGTTTTAGGAGCAATGGGAGCAGCTATTGTTGCTAAAGAAGAGATAAAAGGCAAAACTAAATTTAAAGGGTTCGGGTTAACTGAGGTAGAATACCGTATGGAATCTTTTGAATGTCAGGATTGTCCAAATCACTGCAAAGTCAATCGCGTCTTTATCCAAGGAGAAGAAAAACCTCTTACTTATGGCGACAGATGTGACAAATATAGTGGCAAAGAGGCAAAAAGAAAAAAAGAAAAGTTGCCAAATCTCTTTAAAGAAAGAGAAAAACTGCTTTTTACCAAACATTCAGCTAAAAAAACAGGAAAAAAAATTGGGATACCCAGAGCCCTGCATTCCTACGAGCTTTCTTCTTTGTGGGAAAGTTTTTTTACTGAACTCGGCTTCCAGGTAGTTTTTTCTCCTAGAACTAATGATGAAATAATTCATAAGGGAGTAGAATTGGTGACCGCAGATGTTTGCTTTCCGATTAAAGTAGCTCATGGCCACGTAATGAATCTTTTAAAAAAAGAGATAGACTACCTTTTCCTGCCCAGTATTATTGATTTTCCTCAAACTGACAAACGTCTTCCCAGAACCTATAATTGCCCATGGTCGCAGGCTTTACCTTATCTTGTAAACTCAGCTATTCCTCTTAAAAATTATTCTGTGAGTATTTTGCAGCCTAAAATTTCAATGAAGATGGGCCTGAATAAAGCTCTTAAAGAAATAGGAAAACAGCTGGGAGCTCATCCGGCAAAAATCAATCGAGCTTTAGAATTAGCAAAAAAAGTTCAAAATAAATTTCAGCAGTCACTTCAGGAAAAGGGAAAACTAACACTAAAGCAGTTAGAAGGTAAACAAGCTTTTGTTATCATCTCTCGTCCTTATAATGGATGTGACCCAGGGTTAAATATGGATATTGCTAACAAAATGGCAGAATTAGGAATGCTCGCCATTCCTATGGACTTCTTGCCTCTGGATGTCTCTTCTATCTCTCAGGATTATCCCAATATGTACTGGAACTACGGACAGAAAATTTTAGCGGCATCTCACTTTATTAAAAAAACTCCAAATCTTTATCCTATCTACATAACTAATTTTGGATGCGGACCGGATTCTTTCATAACCAAGTTTTTTGAGGAAGAAATGGATAGACCTCTCTTGGAACTACAAATAGATGAGCATTCGGCCGATGCAGGAACAATAACCAGATTGGAAGCTTTTTAGACAGCATTCAAGGGACCTCTAACCAAACAAGACAACTCAGCCCTAAAATCAAAACAACCGCTTTAAGTCAGGAGAGGGTAATTT
>CAZGDY010000134.1:1933-3469 GCA_964524965.1 uncultured Clostridia bacterium | reverse complement strand
TTATGGAAAGGGAAGGGGGTTAATTATGATTATTACTCGCACACCCTTTAGAATTACTTTGGGAGGTGGAGGAACAGATATTTCTTCTTATTACTCTAAGTACGGTGGATTTATATTTGCAGCCGGGATTAATAAGTATATGTTTATTAATATTAATCGTCCCATTGTCGATAACTTAGTACGGGTTAAGTACTCAAAATCGGAAATAGTTACTCACAGAAGTGAGCTAAAACATGGAATTGCCAGAGAAGCAATGGGGATGTTAGGGATAGAGGATGCTCTTGAGATAGTTTCTATGGCAGATGTTCCGGCAGGAACTGGTCTGGGCTCTTCCAGTTGTTATGCGGTGGGACTGTTAAATGCTTTGCACACTTTAAAAAGAGAATATATTTCTTTAGAAGAGCTTGCCGAAAGGGCTTGCCATCTTGAGATAGAATTACTTAAATCTCCTATCGGAAAACAAGATCAATATATTGCAGCATTTGGAGGATTAACTGTATTGGACATTAAAAAAGATGGAACTGTTCAGGTGCGAAAAGCAAATGTAACTGAGGCTGTAATTGATGATTTGAACAGAAATCTTCTTATGTTTTATACCCGTACCCAACGCGATGCTAATGAGATACTTTCCGAGCAAACTAAAGGTGCCCAGCAGGAAAAGAAAAATGTGATAGAAAGCATGCATTATATAAAAGAGATAGGCTATAAAATTTTAGAGGCTTTAGAAACAGGTAATCTTAGTAAAGTAGGAGTTTTATTTGATCAGCACTGGGAGTACAAAAAAAGAATATCTTCTAAAATATCCAATCCTCGTTTTAATCAAATTTACCAAACTGCCAAAGAAACAGGAGCTTTAGGTGGTAAGATTTCTGGTGCCGGGGGAGGGGGATTTTTTGCCTTTTATGTGGAGGAAAATCACCTTAAATTTAGAGAAGTTATGAAAAAGTTGGGATTAAGAGAAATGCGCTATAGATTTGATTTTGAAGGAACGAAAGTTTTAGCTAATTTTATGGGTACAGCAGGTAGATAAGCGGAGGTGAGAGGAATGAAGCTCAAAGATAAAGTTGCTGTTATTAGTGGGGGCAGTAGAGGGATTGGGAAAGCTATAGCTAAAGCTTATCTTAAGGAAGGAGCAAAACTTGTTCTTGTGGCAAGAGGTGTTTTAGAATTAGAAGCCACAGTTCAGGAATTAAAAAATTCAGGAACAAAAGAAACAAATCAAGTAATAGGAGTACTGGCAGATGTAGCCCGCATTGAAGATGTCAAAAAATTAATGGAGAAGACCTTAACTTGTTATGGGACAGTTGATATTTTAGTTAATGCAGCAGGTGTTCAAAGCCCCATTGGTAAGTTAGTGGAAGTAGATGCGGAGGAATGGATCCATAATATCTGCATTAATCTCACAGGAACAATGCTTTGTTGCAAGTATGTTTTACCGGTTATGATTCAAAAAAAAGAAGGCAAGATTATTAACTTTTCAGGAGGTGGAGGGACCTCTCCACGGCCTCATTTTAGCGCCTATGCCTCTTCTAAGGC
>CAZGDY010000134.1:0-1833 GCA_964524965.1 uncultured Clostridia bacterium | reverse complement strand
TTAGCCAGGCAGCTCTTAAAAATAAAAAGCATGTGTTGTGCGAGAAGCCCCTGGGGATAAATCCTCAGGAATCTCAGCTTATGGTGGAAGCTGCCGAGAAAAATGGAGTTATTCTTAAAACCGGGTTTAATCATCGTCATCATCCTGCCATCACCAAGGCAAAAGGATTGATTGAGGAAAAAAGAATAGGAAAAATACTTTTCTTGCGGTGTAGATACGGACATGGTGGTAGAAGTGGGTATGAGAAAGAATGGCGAGCTGATAAGGATTTATCTGGTGGTGGAGAGCTCTTAGATCAAGGTACTCATGTGGTTGATTTATTCAGGTGGTTTGCCGGAGATTTTGACGAAGTGTTTGCCCATACGGCCACTTATTTTTGGAATATGGAAGTAGAGGATAATGCTTTTGCTCTTTTTAAAAAAGATGATGGTGTCCTAGCAACTTTACACACCAGCTGGACTCAGTGGAAAAACCTTTTTTCTTTTGAGATTTTTGGAGACAGTGGTTATTTAATTATTGAGGGATTAGGAGGAAGCTACGGCAAAGAGTTGCTTCGAATTGGAAAGCGTAAATTAGAAGGAGGAGTGCCTTTTGAAAAAGTATTAGAATTTTCGGAGCCTGATATTTCCTGGGAAGAGGAATGGAAAGAATTTATTTTTGCCATTGAAAAGAACAGACAGCCTTTAGGTAATGGATGGGATGGCTACAAGGCAAATAAAATGATTGAGGCGGTTTATGAGTCGGCAAAAAAGGGTAGAGTAGTAAAAATTAAAGGATAGCAAACTATGCAGCGAGCAATTTTTCTTGATAGAGATGGAGTGATAAATAAGGTGATTTTTAGGGAAAACAGTAATAAGCCCAAATCACCTAGAAAATTTGAGGAGTTTGAGCTTATTGAGGGAGTAGAAGATTTCTTAAAAAAACTCAAAGAAAAAGAATTTTTAACTATAATTGTTACCAATCAACCGGATGTTGCACGAGGCTTTACCAGTTGGGAAACTTTAAATAAAATGCATAATTTCATTAAAGAGAACTTGTCCATAGATGATATATATACCTGTCCCCACGATGATAATAGTAGCTGTCAGTGTCGCAAACCTAAACCAGGGATGCTGCGACAAGCTGCTAAAAAGTGGGATGTCGATTTGAAAAATTCATTTTTAATCGGAGATAATTGGAGAGACATTGGAGCAGGGGAAAATGCAGGATGCACTACAATTTTAATTGATTATCCTTATAATAAAAAAATAAAATCAGATTTTAGAGTGGATGATTTAAAATGTGCGGGAAAGATAATTTTAAAAAATAATGAAGAAAAGGGGAAATAATGATGGACCCTTATATAACAAGGTTCCTGAAAGAAGTAGAAAAGGTTGTTCAAGCTTTAGACCTTTCAAAAATTGAGAAAATAGTAAATTTACTTGTGGAGCTTCGTGACCGGAAAGGAAGACTTTTTTTTCTGGGAGCCGGTGGAGGGGCAGGAAATGCAACCCATGCGGTGAATGATTTTAGAAAAATTGCCGGAATAGAATCTTACGCACCTACTGATAATGTATCCGAGTTAACAGCCAGAGTTAATGATGATGGCTGGAGAACTGTATTTGTTAATTACTTGAAAGGGAGCAGACTGAATGCCAATGATGGGGTTTTTGTCTTTTCTGTTGGCGGAGGCGATGAAGAAAAGAATATTAGTGTTAATATTGTTGATGCCTTAAAATATGCCAGGAAAGTTGGGGCAAAGATTTTTGGTGTTGTAGGAAGAGATGGAGGCTATACAGGGAAGACGGCTGATGCCTGTATAATTATACCCGTGATTTCTCCTGATACTGTTAC
>CAZGDY010000133.1:0-3516 GCA_964524965.1 uncultured Clostridia bacterium | reverse complement strand
TGGTAGGTATAGATTTTTGTCTGTTTTTTGCGAGAATAGTTGTCTCTGCGTTTAACTGGGTTCCTTCCTAGAGTTACCCCTTATTAGCAAACAAAAGTTTGCTCTAACAGAGAAAATAGTCTCCCATAAGTGTTTTAAAACATAGATCTAGTATTTCAAAATACCAGATCAAGAAGCTAAACCTCTACCTAAAAAAATCTTCTTTTTTATGATTGAAGTAAGTGCTATAATTGATGTAATTAAACTTACTTATATATTAATGGGTTTAAAATAACACAAAAGGAGGTGATATAAATGGCAGAAGAAGGAACAGTCAAATGGTTCAATGATAGCAAAGGTTATGGGTTTATCCAACAAGCAAACGGGAAGGATGTCTTCGTGCATTTCTCTAGCATTGCTGGGAGTGGATTCAAAAGTCTCCAAGAAGGCGATCAGGTTTCCTTTGAAGTACAAGACAGTGAACGAGGTCCTCAGGCAGTTAATGTATCAAAACAAAGATAACAAATAGGACTAATAACCCGGCTGAATGATTATGGTTAAACTTTAGTTTCATTATAGGATTTCGGCCGGGATGTGTGTGATAAAGTAAAAGAAGACCGCTTGCAATGAACATAAGGTTAACGGCTAGACTAAAAAAAGCAACTTTATTAACTATAATCAGCATCTCTTACATTTTTGTTCTAAGAACTATAAGAACCTTTTCCTCCCTTATTTTTACAAATCTTCTTATAATAAAAGTTACTGGGATAATATCTTTACTTGCCAGTTTAACCATTGTGTTTTTCTTCATTTATTTCTACAAAGATTATCTTCAAAAAAAACAAATCAAACTAAAAATGGCAATTATTTTAGTTATTTTAGTTTCTCTTATTGGATTAGCAATACAAATATCTATTGTGTTTAATATCACTATTTTACTTTATCTTCTTATGATTTATCTTCATATTGATGTGATCGTATCTTTATTTAGTGCCCTATTCATATTGATTTTCTTTATTAGCTTTTATAGCCAAATTTCCCGCAAAGAACTAACAAAACTAAGAAAAGCAACATCTTTGGCTATTATAGGTGCCGGTGTTTTCACCGCATTTCAAATATTTAGTTTATTTAATTATCTTTATTATTTACGTTTTGGATATCCAATAGATTTGGTGAGTAACAAGCTCATTATTCTTTTAATAGGAATTCCGATAATTTCATTTTGGTTTTTAGCAGAGTTAATTTTCTTTATTTTCTTTTATAAAATAAATGACTATAAAGCGAATCTCTAAGAACTGAGATTGGGGAACCTCTAAGAAACTAAAAAATAAGTACTCCCGCCTTTACAAACAGGGAGCTTGCGTTAAATCAACCAACAACTTTTTTCACAATTTCAACTATCTCATCTACTTTGGGGATAACAAACTCTTCTAACTTGGGATTAAAAGGCATTGGCACATTCTTTGCTCCTAACCGTTCAATGGGAGCATCGAGATAATCAAATACTTCCTTAGCAAGAATAGCAGCAATTTCTGCTCCAAATCCACACCTTTCGCAAGCTTCATGAACGATAAGAACTCTACCTGTTTTTTTTACAGAAGAAAGAATAGCTTCTTTATCTAAGGGAACTAACGTTCTTGGATCAATTATCTCTACATCAATTCCCTTCTTATCAAGTTCATTTGCGGCTAAGAGAGCTTTTTCTACCATTCGGGAGGTAGCAATGATTGTAAAATCCTTTCCTTCTCTTTTTAAATCTGCTTTCCCTAAAGGAAGCAAATACTCTCCTTCAGGAACAGCACCTTTTTGATTATAAAGCATTTTGTGTTCAATAAAAATAACCGGACTATCATCTCTGATAGAGCATTTTAACAGTCCTTTAGCATCGTAAGGGGTAGAGGGCATAACTACTTTTAAACCAGGAACGTGACAAAACCAGGCTTCTAAACTTTGAGCATGCTGAGCAGCTGAGGATCTCCCTCCTCCTCCTTGAGTCCTTATTACCAGGGGAACTTTTACTTGACCTCCTGTCATATAGCGAATTTTAGCTGCTTGATTACATATCTGGTCCATAGCGACAGCAGTAAAGTCAATATACATTATTTCTGCTACCGGCCTCATCCCGCTAATGCTTGCTCCAACAGCGGCTCCAATAATAGCTGATTCAGAGATAGGAGTGTTTCTTACTCTTTCTTTGCCAAATTCCTTGTAAAGATCTTCCGTTACTTTGTATGTTCCACCAAATTCGGCAATATCCTCTCCTATGAGAAAAACATTTTTATCTCTTTCCATTTCCTCTTTTAAAGCTTCTCTAAGAGCTTCTTTGTAAGTTAACTCTCTCAAAATCGTCTCCTTATTTTCTTTAATCAGAATAAACATCCTCTAAGGCTTCCTGGATATCCGGCTGAGGACTTCTTCTGGCAAACTGAACAGCTTCTTGTACCTCTTTTTCAACTTTTTTTTCTATTTGATTGAGCTTATTTTCCTCTAAACCATTTTCTTCAATTGCTCTCTTGCGAAATCTTCTTATTGGACATTTTTCTTTCCATTTTTTCACTTCTTCTCGGGATCTATAATGAGCAGGATCACCAATATAATGTCCCATCCAGCGATAGGTTTTACATTCAATTAAAGTGGGTCCTTGATTATTTTTAGCACGATTAATCGCTTGCTGTGCTGCCTCAAAAACATCTATGACATCATTCCCATCTACTATCACACCAGGAATATCATAAGCTGAGGCCCGGGTAGCAACATCTTTTATTTTTTGGTGTTCTTTCTGGTGAGTAGACTCAGCATAACCATTATTTTCACAAACAAAGATTACCGGAAGGTTCCACGCAGAAGCTAAATTAAGTCCTTCGTGAAATGAGCCTGTGTTAGACGCACCGTCGCCAAAAAAACTAGCCACTACCTCTCCTGTTTTTCTTAATTTAGCAGCCAAAGCTACTCCATTGGCAATAGGTATTCCCGCTCCCACAATCCCCGTGGCTCCCACAATCCCCGTGGAAAAATCGGCAATGTGCATGGATCCGCCTTTACCTCCACAATAACCTGTCTTTTTTGCAAAGAGCTCGGCCATCATTTTATCTAACCGGGCTCCCTTAGCAATAACGTGACCATGACCACGATGAGTACTAGCAACATAATCATCTCTTCCAAGAGCAACGCAAACTCCAACTGCTACCGCTTCCTCTCCGATGTAAGAGTGAAGAAATCCAGGAATCTCACCGGCTTTAAAAAGCTCCTTAGCTTCTTCTTCAAAATATCTAATCTGCAGCATCTTTCTAAACATTTCTCTTAGTTTTTCCTTGTTAATTTGCATTAATCTATTCTCCTCACGGTTAATTTCATGATGATAAGCTTTGGTAACTAAAAATCTCTTAAGCTAACGATGTTCTCATTGAATAAGTAATAATTCAGTGATGGATAAAATCATTTTTATTATATACCGTTAAGGATAAAGTAGCAAATTTTTCTCTTAATCCTCTTACCTCGCATATTCCTAAATATAAGTCCTTTATTCTCTTTTAAAAC
>CAZGDY010000132.1:0-3532 GCA_964524965.1 uncultured Clostridia bacterium | reverse complement strand
AATTGTTCTCCTAACTGTGCTGATGGTATCTTTTACCGTGTCTGCCTTAGCTCAGAAGAGGTTGTGGAACGAATTAAATGCTAAAATTTTTACTCTTTATCGGAAGGAACAGCATTTGGAAGCGGCCAAAATAACTGAAAAAGTATTATTAGTAGCTAAAAAAACATTTGGGGAAGATCGCCCTGATGTGGTGCAATCCTTCAACAATTTAGCGTTACTTTATCAAAAAAGGAGGTGAATTACGATGGTTCTTTACATCATGAAATGGGACATCCTCCCAGATAAGATGGAAGCTTACCCAAAGTGGGCCGAGTCTGCGATTCGGCGCACCCTGGCCGTTCCGGGGGTAATCGAGTTTCGGGCGTATCACCCGGCCACTGGCGCGTTCCAGGTAGTGGTCACCTATGAGTTCGCTGACATGGCGGCCTGGGCCGCTTGGTATGCCCACGAGGATGTGCGGAAAGTCAGAGACGAACTATGTAACTTCACGGCTAACCTAACTAGAGAGCTTTATGGTCCGTCACCGATCGTTCCAGAGCCCATCCGTCCCGGTAAATAGACTGGTAGGCAGTAGCCAAGGAACGCACAAAGGCAAGCGGAACCATAGTTTCCGCTCACAAGATTTTGCCGACAAACTCCTCACCGCTTGCGGTGGGGAGGATGTCACTAAAATCAAAATGATGTTTAGTATGATAAACTAATTTGTGTTTATCTTTCGATTTTTTGGTATTGAAGAAATCAAAAAGTTATTAGCATATCCTTATAGAATAAGTCAATTGTGAATTTAAGCCAACTCTAATTTGTGATATATCATAATTTAAATACTAATTTAGATTCAACATATAGTTTTTTATTCTTTACTCACCAATTTATACAATTCATAATTAGAGAAGGAATTTTATGACAAGTACTTGACAATGTTACGTTTTCATATATAATATAGCATTAAGTATGCAGGAGCAATAAGATGCTTACCAGAAAACAGATACAAGAAAAAATGGGAATAAGCTTTTCTATGTTCGAATTTTACAGGAGATTAGATTTAATCCCCGGCCCGGTAAAAACGATAAGGTTCAAAGGCAAAGGAAGCGCTTCTTATTATGATGAAAAAGTAATTAGGGATATTAATACAATCAAAGATTTACAGAAACAGGGTTGGGCCCTAAAAGATATGAAAGATCTTTTAAGTAAGAAGAAAAGTTCCACTGGTTCCCATATCTCAGAGGCTTTGCGGCTTGCTAGAAGAGAAACTGAAAAAGAGTTGGAAAGGATTACCTGGAGAATTGTAAAAAAACAGCTCTCGGTGAATAAAAAAACAGGAAAGAAAATCTTAAAATTAGAGATTCAGGAGGAATAAATTAAAGTGCAACAAGAAATTTCAGGAGTATGGACCATCAAACGTACAAATCTAAAGCAACAAGATAAAATATTTTATGAGAAGCATAAGATTAGAAAAAAGAATTATTAGGAAACGCTAAAAATTCACTCTTAACATAAAAAAAGCTCACAGCCGCAACTTGTTGGCCAAGGGGACTGTGAGCTGGAGGCAACATGCAAATTTGCGCTCCATTTGTGAGTATACGGCAATTTTTTCTGAGTGTCAATATCTGGTATTTCAGATCTTTTTTTCTGCATCTCTTACCCCTTTTTCTTCAGGAGGCCGCAAATGAATAATTTCTACCGCCTCCTAAACATTCGGGAATTGTCAAAATTACTTGATATCAGCGTCAATACTATTTACGCCATGGTAAGCCAGAAAAGGATTCCGTACGTGAAAGTAGGACGGCTAACGAAATTTGATGTGCAACAAATTAAAGAGTGGATTAAGAAAAACTCAATCAAAGAGGAAAAATTCTAAAATTTTCCAAGGACAATCTTATGGAAAATAACTGCCCAAAATTTGACTATTGTGATGCTCCTCTTTGCCCTTTAGATGAGGGTATAAAAGAAAGAATCTGGTACCCGGACGAGGAGATTTGTAACTCACAGTATGCAAAAGGATTAAAATGGGTAACAAATCAAAGGAAAGTCGCTAAAATGGCAACCGATGAGACTACATACTTCACCGTCCGTATGCTGCAGCACGCATGTATAATTAGGAAAGGCATTAGAGGTTTGAACCCTGACAAAGAAGAGGTTCTCCAACTTAAAAAATGGTTCAAGGAGCATCCAGCGAAAAAAGAAATTCCTGAGGATCGAAGAAAAAAATTACAAGAGCAAATGGCAGGGGTTAGGGCTAAAAAAAAGTAGTCCCTGGTCTTATGTTATAGGGAAAAAATAGTGCTCTCGTCCAAACGCAAAGCACCTAAGATCAAAAAGTAATATAAAACCTCGACTTTCATTTTGGCATGGTAGATGATGGAGAATAGAGCTCAAAATAATGAATATTTGTTGAGTCTTAAGTAAAGCTATTAATTTTGTGTCAAATTGACATGGAATATATATAAAGTACAATTTTTAAAGGAGGATCTTGATGGGAGTTTTCAAGAAGGGCAATAATTATTACATTGATTACTACGTGAGGGGAAGGCGCAGACGGGAGAAAATAGGACCCAATAAACGTCAAGCTTCGTTAGTATTGCAGAAAAGAAAAGTCCAAATTGCTGAAGGCAAATTCTTAGACTTAACACGCGAGGAAAAAATTTCTTTTGAGGATATAGCCAAGGAGTATATTGAGGTTTATTCTAAACCTAATAAAAGATCCTTCTGGAGGGACGAGATAAGCGTAAAACACCTTAGTTCTCAGTTTGAAAAAAGACTTATTCAAGAAATTACTCCTTTGAATGTGGAAAAATATAAGCAGAAAAGAATCAAAGAAGTATCCCCTGCCACAGTGAACAGGGAAATAACTTGCCTCAAGCACATTTTCAATAAAGCCAAAGAGTGGGGGAAAATTAAAGATAACCAAATATCTTCAGTTAAGCTTTTCAAGGAACAGAATGCACGAATACGCTATTTAGAAAAAGAAGAAATAGAAAAACTTACTAAAACCTGTCCTGACTACATAAAACCTATTGTGATGGTTGCTCTTAACACAGGTATGAGAAAAGGGGAGATTCTCAGTCTGAAGTGGAAGGACATTGATTTTCGCAACCGCATTATTTATATTCTTCAAACGAAAAACAACGAGATAAGAAAAATTCCCATGAATGATATTATCTTTAGAACTTTACTCAAGGTGAGAAAAAACCCGAAAAGTTCTTACATTTTTTGCAAGAAAGATGGTAGTCCCTACAGGGACATACGGGGTGGGTTTACTAATGCGTTAAAAAAAGCTGGCATAAAAGATTTTCGCTTTCACGATTTGAGGCATACCTTTGCATCCCATTTGGTGATGGCAGGAGTTGATTTAAAGACTGTTCAGGAGCTTTTAGGGCATAAAACATTTGCAATGACATTAAGATATTCCCATCTTTCTTCGGATCACAAACGTCGAGCCATAGATATTTTAGGGAAACGTATGGACACTATATGGACACTAAAGCAAAAAACTAAACAAAAGATAAGTCTTGCACAACTCTCAAACTTAAGC
>CAZGDY010000131.1:0-3589 GCA_964524965.1 uncultured Clostridia bacterium | reverse complement strand
ATTATTATTACCAGATATTCTTTTCCTATGGGCTGTTTTTCCAGAATAAGAGTGGCTCGACAAATTCTTTCTTCACTAGAACAATCGACACATTCAAGCGCCTTAGAGCAAGGAGGGTTCATATTAAGTCTTTTGACATTGCAAACAGCGGCTACGTTATGAGCTCGCCAGAGAGCCTGCTCTAAATCCGGTACAATCTTATTTACACCGCAAACTACGATAACTTTATGAGGGCTACCGTGAAGCATTGCGGCTAAACGGTTACCTAATCCATCGATAGAAACCATTTTACCATCAAGGGTCAAAGCATTAATGCTGGTGATAAAAACATCACTTTTAGATAAAACCTCTCTTCTAAGCTCCTCGATTTTATCAGATGAAACTCCTTCTGATAAATGGGAATCCGGGTCAATAAGGGTGTAATTACATGAGCGTATTTTATCAAGAATTCCGGTCTCATTTAAGGTAATAGAGCCCCCGGTACCAATTATTTGACCGGGTTGGAGAGCTTGTATAACTTTCTCGCAGGCTTCCTTAGCTGAAGGGACATATACTGCTTCATAACTTCTTTTTTTCAAACTTTTTACCACCATTTGGGCCTGTTCTTCAATGAACCATTTCTTTGCCGAATGCATCATTGCCATAATAACCTCTCTTTGTTTATAGTAGTAGTGTCAAAAATAATTTTGAACCATACCCTCTCTAATCGGACAAAGTGGGTACTCATGGTTAGAGCTATGACACTTTATTTTTCAGATTTTTTAGGTTAGAGCGATCCAATTTAAGCATAGTTAACTTTTGTTTATTTGCAAGTAGCTCCTTAAACTTAATTGGATGGGCGATAGCTTAGTGACAAGTAAAGTTGTTTCCCATTATACCTATTTTTGGCAAAATAGTAAATTTTTTAAATGAACAGATAAAAACTTAGTTTGCAGATATTTTAAAAAGTTGCAAAGAATTTGTGATTTTTGACCAAGTTTTTGTGGTGAATGTAAATATAGTTGGATATTTTACTTGTTAAAAAATAAATTACCTGTAAAATAAGTTAACGGTTTAGTAGTATCTATCTTTTTCGTATAGTTTTAGAGGCAATAAAAATGCAGACTACTGTATTTAAGAGTGGTCAGATAACTATCTTTGTTGCTGCACGAAAAAAAATATAATCGTTCTTTTTGATTTTCCATTTTAAAAAAAGAGAGCTTATGAACAAACTAAGGCTAAGTTTAATTGTATTATTTTTAGCGTTAATGGGAATTTTAATCTCTGGTTGCATGCAGGTATCTCAAGAAGTTAAGGTGAACTATGATGGAACCGGAATAGTAATGGAAACTATTAAATTCTCTCCTATGTTAATGCAGATGATGGAAGGATTTGCCGAGGATATGATGGATTCGGAAGAAAAAACATCAGAGTCGGAAGAGATTTTTTCAGAGAACTTTTTTCCAGAAGAACAATTTCAAGAAAAAGCACAACAAATGGGAGAGGGAGTAGAATTCGTCTCTCGGGAAGTAAAAGAGTTTCAGGGAGGAATGGTTGGTTATGTAGCTCAGTATAAAATTAGCGATATCAATAAATTCATCTTAAATCCATCGGAAGAAGAACAGATGATTAAAAAACCAGGAACCAATACTCCCACAACTTTTTATTTTGAAAGGGGAATAAGCTCTTCTCATTTAACAATTAAGCAGCACTTTGTAAAGGATGAGGAGAAAAAGAAGGCGGAACAAGAGAAGCAGATAGAGGAAAAAGAACATTCCAAGGCCGATGAGGAAGAATTAGTTAATTTGAAGGAAATGTTCAAAGGGATGAGATTGCAAATAATTATTGAATGTGGAGAGGAAATTAAAACAACCAATGCTGATTTCTGGGATAAAAATCGTATTACTCTATTGGATTTTGATATTGGGCAGCTTCTATCTTGCTCAGATAAACTGAAGATGCTAAGGGAGATGGAAAAACCACAAACTAAAGAAGATTATAAGAAGTTTTTGCAAGGGATAGAGGGGATTAAGTTTGACTTAAATGAAGAGATTCAGGTGAAATTTAGATAAAAAATGGATTGAGCTTTATTGTAAGGAAATTTTGTTGAAAAATTGTAAGTGGTTTTCAATATGTCCAATGAAAAGATTTTATGAGGAAGGAAATTTAGATAAAAAATGGATTGAGCTTTATTGTAAAGGAGATTGGAAAAATTGTCTGCGGTATCAGATGGAGGAAAGAGGGGAATTTCATCCTGATTTAATGCTTCCGGACGGAAGCATTGAGGAAAAGTTAAAAAAAGGAGATAGTTAAATGGACAAAAGTTTATTTCAGGAGTTAAAAAAAGAAGTAGAAAAAATAGCCTTGATAGACACTCATGAACATCTTATTCTTGAAGAGGAGCATCTTTCCCTTTCCCTTGATATGTTTTATCTTTTTCCTCATTATGCTCCCTCAGACCTCATTTCATCGGGAATGCCTCATTCTTTACTGGAAGAGATACGTTCTAACCAGTTCTCTTTAGAAGAGAAATGGGAAAAGTTTTACCCTTACTGGCTTAAAATTAAAAATACAGCTTACGCTAAGGTTGTTAAAATAGCCGCCCGGGACTTATTTGGGGTGGAGGATATAAATGAGGGAACCTACAAAATTCTCTCTGAAAGAGTAGCTTCTTCCAATAAAAAGGGCTGGTATACCCGGGTACTAAAAGATAGAGCTAATATAGAATATTGCATACTTTGTTTGCTTGAAAGAGGCAAAATTTATGCTCCTCCTGCCAGAATAGGGGACACCGTGGAGCGAGTTGACCGAAGACTTGATATGAAGATTCCTCCTTTAAGCCCTAATTTCTTAAAGCCAGTAGGAGTATTTGATGGATTAGTGGGCGTCCAAAACCTTAAGCAGATAAGGAGACTAGAAAGAGATTATGGCATGAATATACACACTTTGGATGATTTATTAAAGGTTCTGGATTTATCTTTTGAGATGAGAATAAAAGAAGGGATAGTGGGAGTTAAAACTCTTTTAGCTTACAATCGAATTATACGCTATGAGAGAACTACTAAGTATCAAGCTGAAAGAATATTCAACCGCATATTTGATCACTTAGGAGAAGGAATTTCCTGGAAAGAAGCCAGACCCTTGCAGGATTTTCTTATGCATCAGGTTATTCAGCGAGCGATAGAGGCAAAACTTCCCATTCAGATTCATACTGGCCTTCAAGAAGGAACTGGCAATATTATTACTAATTCGAATCCCACCCACCTGATAAACCTTTTTGTTCAATATCCTCAGGCTAAATTTGACATCTTCCACGCCTCTTATCCCTATACGGGAGAGCTTACCGTCTTGGTTAAAAACTTTCCCAATGTTTATGCCGACCTTTGCTGGGTGTACATAATTTCTCCCTATCTTGCCAGGAGAATCCTTTCTGAATGGATAGAAACTCTTCCTTCCAATAAAATATTTGGATTTGGCGGAGATGGGTTAATTGTGGAAGAAGCTTATGCTCATGCCAAGATAGCTCGGGAAAGTGTAGTTAGGGTTCTTTTAGAGAAGGTAGAGGAGGATTATTTTTCTCTGCCCGAGGCGCTTGACTTTGCCCGCAAAA
>CAZGDY010000130.1:429-3869 GCA_964524965.1 uncultured Clostridia bacterium | reverse complement strand
GCATTCATTTATGTCCTGTTAATAACGATTTGAGAGAAATTATTAAAAAAATAATATCTTAATAACATCTTAATAACATCTTAATAAAGATGTTTATAAATGTGAATTTTTGTGTAAATAAAAATAATTTAATTTCTTTAAAAAGGAAACAGGGGAAAACTAGCAAAGTTTTCCCCTGTAATTTATTCACCAAATCTCAAGTAAGTAGTTTATTACAGGGGTTATCCAAATAAATCACAACCCCTACTATAACTACTAGTACTTTAACTTAATTAATCATAGGAATAGAAGAGTAATAAAAAATTTTTAAAAAAGGTAAAAAATATGGCTTCAAAAAATAAATTACTTAAAAACAAGATAGGCGTTACTTTTTTACCTGAAGGTAAAAAAGTAACCTCTTTTGAGTCCGTAAATTTAAAAGAAGTTATTTCTAAAACTAATATTAAATTTTCTTTTCCCTGTGGAGGGGAAGGTATATGTAAAAAATGTAAAGTTAAAATTAAAGGTAATGTTAATCCTCCTACTCAAAAAGAGAAAAAAAGTATCCCTGAGTTGTTGAAAAAAGGTTATAGACTAGCTTGTCAGATTATTTTAAAAGGAAATGTGGAGGTGACTATCCCTAAATCTTCTTTGATTTCTACTTTTCAAATTTTAACTACAAATTTAAACGAAATAGTTAAGGTTAACTCCTCTATTAAAAAAGTTTATTGTAACCTTGCTCCTCCTACTTTAAAAGATCAAACCTCAGATGTAAGCCGGATTAAAAAAGAATTTAAAGAAAAAGGAATGAATTATTTAGAGGTTGGTGTAGATTTGGTAAAGAAAATACCCTTTATTTTACGTAAAAGTAATTTTAAAGTGACCTGCGTGTTAGATGGTGAAAAACTAATTGCTTTGGAAAGAGGGGATACTAGGGGGAAAAAATTCGGTATGGCGTTTGATATTGGGACAACCACTATAGTGGGAAGTTTAATAGATTTAGATACGGGTGAAAGAATTACCACGAAAGCTATTCTTAATCCTCAAATTATTCATGGGCACGATGTAATTTCTAGAATAAGTTATATTCAACAGAGAGACTCTAAAGCTCTTTGGGAGTTGCAAAAAAGAGTAATTGGTGGAATTAATGAATTAGTTGGTGATTTGATTAAAGAAGTAAAGGTAAAAAAAAGTAATGTATATCAAATTACTTTGGTAGGCAATACAGTGATGCAGCATTTACTGACCGGTATTAATCCTTTAAGCTTAGCATTATATCCTTACGTTCCAGTAATACAAGATGGTATCAATATAAAAAGCTCTCAGCTAAAGATAAAAATTAATCCTTTGGCTAATGTCTATGTATTCCCTAATATAGCAGCTTTTATTGGAGGAGATACGGTGGGGGTAATTCTAAGCACAGAACTTCACAAGAAAGACGAGAAGACAAGATTGGCCGTGGATATTGGCACTAACGGAGAAATTGTCTTGTCTCACAAAGGTAAATTAATTGCTACTTCAACTGCCGCTGGTCCTGCTTTTGAAGGAACTAAAATTTCCCAGGGAATGTGGGCTCAAAAAGGAGCTATCGAAAGGGTACGTTTAAAGAAAGCAGATGTTTTAATTAGCGTAATAGGGAAAGGTGAGGCTAAAGGAATTTGTGGAAGCGGACTTGTAGATGTAATAAGTGAGTTATACAGAGAGAAAATAATCGACTCCTCGGGGAGGATAAAACCTTTAAATAAACAAAAAAAAATATGGATAAATAGAATTGTAGAAGGAAAAGAAGGAAGTAAGTTTGTGCTCTGTGAGGGGGAAAACAAAACACTTATTTATATCTCCCAAAAAGATATAAGAGAGTTTCAATTAGCCAAGGCCGCAATTTACACAGGAATAAAAATCCTTTTAAAGATCTTAAAAATAGAAAAAGATGAGGTAGAGGAATTTCTTGTAGCGGGAGCTTTTGGCAATTATATGAATGTGCAAAATGCTTACAGTGTTGGTCTTTTTCCTTTTTTCCCCAGAGCCCAAGTGAGAACTGTAGGTAATGCGGCAAACTTTGGAGCTATTATAGCTCTTTTATCTCAGGATTCTCGCCGCGAAGCTGAAAGAATACCTTCTTTAGTACATCCGATAGAGCTTGCCAATAGTTCTGACTTCCAGGATACTTTAATAGAATCAATGTCTTTCAGTGATGTGAATTAACATGGCTTATTGTGGTTTATTTTCTTCCGGGACAGGTTCCTGAGATTTTTCTTTGTCTTCTCGTAGCTCTTCCAAGGCGTAAACGGCCAAATTTTTATAGCCCAAAAGTGCTTTTTTATCTTTTTCGTTGACTAACTGCCTCATTTTTTTAATAATAAGACGGGTAAGGGTAAATTTATCCTCAACCCCAGATTCTTTTATTAATTCACTAGCAAAATAGACTCTCAGAATAATCCTCCCTTTTACTCTAATTATAGTATTTCAAGATTTTGTTTTGGTAATCTATTGATTTTGTAACGCTCTGTTTCTATAATCATTAAAAGATCTTTTGTAGCAAAATTTATATCATCATTGACCAGAAAGTAATCATAATAAGGAAGGTATTTTATTTCCTTTTTTGCAGTAACCAATCTCATCTCTATGCTTTTCTCGTTTTCGGTAGCTCTTTTGTAAATTCGTTTTTTTAACTCTTGCCAGGAGGGGGGAAGTATGAATACAAGAATTGCTTGAGGGTATCTTTTTTTTATTTTTTCACCCCCTTCCACATCTACTTCCAGAACAACGTCTTTGTCTATTTCAATGTTTTTTTCCAAAAACTGTTTTGATGTACCATATAAATGTCCATGAACTTCAGACCATTCCACAAAAGCTTTTTTGGCGATGAGTTTTTCAAAATCTTTTCGTGAAACAAAGTAATAATCTACCCCCTCGATTTCTTGTTTGCGAGGGAGGCGCGTGGTAAAAGAAACTGAGCTAATAAACGAGGGCAAGCTTTGTAGGAGCCTTTTGCATAAGGTAGTTTTCCCGGCCCCAGTTGGGGCTGATATAATCACAATTAGTCCTTTAGTTTTTTTTAACAAAGATTAACCTCATTCACTCAATATTATAAATTTGTTCTCTAATTTTCTCTATATTGTCTTTTATCTTAATTACTTGATTGGAAATACCATAGGATAAAGATTTTGCTCCTATGGTAGTAATTTCTCTTTGCAACTCCTGAAGGACAAACCCTAATTTTTTTCCTATGGTTTTTCTTTGTCTCAGTATTTTGCCGAACTCAACTATATGAAAATTAAAACGAACTACTTCCTCTGTTATATCGCCTTTTGATGCCATGAAGGCCATTTTGGAGTTAATTTGATTTGATGAAAAAAGCGATTCTTCTTGGGAGGAAATTTTTTCTATTTCTTCCTGTAGCTTTTCTCTGTATTTTTTTTGAGCCGATTCCTGAACCGATATTAAGGTTTTAGTGGTAT
>CAZGDY010000130.1:0-419 GCA_964524965.1 uncultured Clostridia bacterium | reverse complement strand
TTTTTTATATAGTTGAAAATTTCTTTTAGATGTTTTTCCCCTTCGTCTGCTCGGCTTTTAACTACTTGATCCAATGTTTCATCTATTGTTTGCTGAAGTATTTTTTCTATGTTTGGCAGTTCTTTCTTCTCGGTTTTCAATATTTCTGGAAAGTTTAAAAGATAAGGCAGTTTTATGCTTTCTTTTAGATTTAATTTTTTTTGAAGTTTTTTTAATGCGCTAAAATAAGATTCAGCTATCTCAAAATTTGGTTCTATTTCTATTGATTCAGAGATTCTTTGGTTTACTTGCAGGTTCACCATAACTTTTCCTCGGTTAATTTTTCCTTTTATTTTTTTTTCTATTTGTTCTTTCCATTTCCAAGGAATATCTTCTGGACAGGTAATGTTAATCTGAAGAAAACGATTGTTTAGCGTTTT
>CAZGDY010000129.1:0-3967 GCA_964524965.1 uncultured Clostridia bacterium | reverse complement strand
CCCTAGTGGAAGAACTAAGGCTAGAAAACCTCTTTCTGTGGAGGAAATAAATCTTAACGCCAAAACTTATCGTGAGCAGGCTTTTAAAATTCTTGACCCCGATAAAACCAGGGTTGATTATAATTCTCGCTGGCTCGGAAAAATGAATTTTTCCCGGGTCTTGAAACTTACCTCCCGCTATACAGTTGCTAGAATGCTGGAAAGAGATGATTTTCTACTTCGTTACAGGGAAAATGCACCTATTGGGCTGCATGAGTTTTTATATCCTTTAATGCAAGCTTATGATTCAGTTGCTCTTAAAGCAGATGTTGAAATCGGAGGGACTGACCAGAAATTTAACCTTCTTTTGGGAAGATATATCCAAAAATCCTATGGACAGTCTTCTCAGGTAATTATTACCATGCCAATTTTGGAGGGATTGGATGGTAAAGAGAAAATGAGCAAATCTTTGGGTAATTATATAGGTGTAACGGATGCTCCTTCTGAGTTTTACGGAAAGGTAATGTCCATTCCTGATGAGTTAATTTTTCGCTATTTTCGTTTGCTTACCCTTTTATCTTATCAGGAAATTAATCAACTGGAAAATGATTTTAAAAAAGCTAAACTCCATCCCAAACAGGCAAAAAAAAAGCTGGCTTTTGAACTGGTTGCTTTTTACCATAATAGGAAAGAAGCAAAGTATCAGGATGAAAGATTCGAAACTATTTTCTCAAAAAAAGAGATTCCTTCTCAGATTTCTTCTTATTTTGTAGATAAGGATAAGATATGGGTGGTTGAGCTTTTAAAATCAAGTGCTCTTGCCTCAAGTAGCTCAGAAGCAAGAAGGTTAATTGAGCAAGGCGGAGTAAAATGGGACGAAGAGAAAGTCGAGGAGGTTAACAGGATACTTTCTTTGAGTGGTGAACACCTTCTTCAGGTTGGCAAGAGAAAATTTTTGCGAGTGATAAAAAATAAATTAAGATAGAGGTATGCTAATAGAGATTATGGCTGACTTCCATGATAATTTACCAAAAATAAAACAGTTGGTCATTCGGTAGTACTTTTGAAACTGCGCACTTTTCAGGATTTAGGTCATAAGGGAAAGTTTTTTTGAAAAAAAAGTTCGTCAGAGAAGCTAAAATATATTGGTAGATATATATTTACTGGATTACTACCCCTTCCTATAGACTATTCCCTGAGCTTCTGCTATCAGCTGGTGTTGAGAGTTTTTTACCTTTATTCGGTAAAGCCCGATTTTAGAGCTAAAATGCTCTTCCTTTGCCTCAGCAACTAAAGTATCTTTTACGGAAGGTGCTTTTACATAATTTATGTTCATTTGAAGAGCAACCGATACTTTCTCTTTTGAATTGGAAGCAGCAGCAAAAGCTTGGTCGGCTAAAGAGAAGATAAGACCCCCGTGGACATAACCCAAAAAATTGCAGAATTTTTTTTCTATTTTAAGGTGTACTTTGGCATAACCTTCTCTGATTTCTTCCAGTTTTATTCCCAGAAAATTAGCGTAAGAGTCTTTTTCTAACCTCTGTTTTAGAAAGTTAAGACTATTTTTTTCATTCATTATTTTGCCTTTGTGTTTTAATACAAATATTATAGTCCCAAAAAAAGCTCATGTCAAAAGTAAAAGCAGCAGCTTTTGGAAAAATCTTCTAAATTTTTTATCCGCTAACTTTATTTTCCAGGTAACAAGTAGCTTTAGCTCAGGAAATTTGACAAAAATTTGCTCTGTGCTATTTTCCCCTTACTTAAAAAGCAAAGAATTAGTTCTGATAATTATCTTCAGGGTAGTCTCAAAAATAAATTTGTTCCCTTTTAAAGCGGGTGGGGAGTAAAGATAGTGAAAAATGAAGATAAAACAAAGAAAGAGCGTCTGAGTAAGTTGGTAAAGTTAAGCCAGCAAGTTACTGAGCTGGAAAGAATGAAAACCCAAAGTGAACAAAAAGAAAAGAAAATACAGCATCTTACCAATGTGTTTTATGCCATTCGCAATGTCCATCAACTTATCGCCAGAGAGAAAAATCTTGATAAACTGCTAAAAGGGATTTGTGACTCTCTAATTTCGACTCGCGGTTATTTTAACACCTGGGTTGTTTTGTTGGGTGATTCTGGAGAATTGATAAGAGTTATTGAGTCTGGGTTAGGTAAAGATTTCTTACCCATCTTGGAGCAGCTTAATGCTGGTCAATTAACATTGTGCGCTCAAAAGGCATTGTCCCAATCAAATGTGGTGATAACCAAAATCCCGCTATCTACTTGTGCTGACTGTCCTCTGTCCCTTAAATATGGTGACAGAGGAGCAATGACGATGCGGTTAGAGCACGAGGGAAGAATCTACGGATTTATTACTACCTCCATTCCGGCTGATTTCATTGCTGATAAAGAAGAGCGCTCCTTATTTGAAGAAGTTGCCGGCGATATCGCTTTTGCCCTGTATAGCTTGGAAATAGAAAATAAACTAGAAAAAAGAACATACGATCTCAATGAACGCGTTAAGGAACTGGAATGCCTTTATCGTATTTCTATATTTGTTGAGAAAGAGAGGAAATTAAAAGAACTACTTCAGAAAACAGTTGATATCATTCCTTTTGCCTGGCAATATCCAGAAATTGCTTGCGCCCGAATTACTCTGAAAGATCAAATATTTAAAACAAATAATTTTCAAGAAACTATCTGGAAACAAAGTTCTAATATTATTGTAAATAACAAACAAGTTGGTATTTTGGAGGTTTGCTACTTAGAGGAAAAACTCGTAGACGAGAAATGTTTTTTAATAGAAGAAGAAAATCTTATTAAGCTTATCGCTGAGAAATTGGGAAACATTATTGAGCGCAAACAAGCCCAAGAGGTACTTCAAAATAACGAGCGGAGATTTCGCACTATCTTTGAAAGTACCGGAACTGCCACCTGCATTGTAGAAGAAGATACAACCATTTCTCTTGCGAACGCTGAATTTGAAAAACTATCCGGTTATTCCAAAGAAGAAATAGAAGGCACGAAAAGTTGGACGGAATTTACCCTCAAAGAAGACCTAAAAAAAATAAAAGAATATCATAAACTAAGAAGAATTGATCCCATTCTTGTTCCAAGAAACTATGAGCTTAAGTTTATTGACAAAAATGGTCAAGTAAAAGATGTTGTTTTGGCTATTGCAATGATTCCGGGAACAAAAAAAAGTGTAGAATCTCTTCTTGATATCACCAAACACAAAAAAATGGAAGAACAAATAAAAAAAGTAAGGGATGATTATCTTGATACAACCAACCTCACTGGTGATATCATTGTAAAAATGGATAAAGAAGATAACAAGACATTTGTAAATGATGCCGCTTGCCGGTTTTGGGGTAAATCAAGAAAAGAGTTAATTGGAAATGTTTTTGGTTACATCCACCCCGATGATCGGGAAAAAGCAATGGTGATGGTAAAAAAAGTTATAAGAGAAAAATTAGTGCTGAGAGGGTTTATTAACAGACAAAAAACTCCAAAAGGCTACAGAATTGTAGAGTGGAATACCGCCCCAATTCTTGACGATGAGGACAGCTGTGTTGGTGCGCAAGCAACAGGTAGAGACATCACCGAGCGCAAGAAGGCGGAAGAGAAGCTGAGAAGTTCGGAAGAGAGGTTAAGCATATTATTTGAATATGCTCCTGATGGTTTATATTTGAACGACTTAAGGGGCAATTTTATTAGTGGTAATAAAGCTACCGAGAAACTATCCGGCTACAAGAGAGAAGAATTAATCGGAAAGAATTTCTTAAAATTGAAACTACTATCGGCAAAACAAATCCTTAAAGCATCCAAACTTTTGGCCAAAAATTTACTGGGATATCCCACCGGACCAGATGAGTTTATTTTAAATCGGAAGGATGGTAGTCAGATTTTAGTGGAAATAAGGACATTCCCAGTAAAAATCAACGATCAAAGCCTGGTGTTAGCTTCTATCCGCGACATTACCCGCCGCAAAGAAGCCGAGGAC
>CAZGDY010000128.1:0-3980 GCA_964524965.1 uncultured Clostridia bacterium | reverse complement strand
GATCTAACCCGGCTTAAATCGCTACTTAGACAAATGGAGAAAAATAAAGCAAAATCCGCATAAATAAAGAAATGGGCTGTTCAGGTTCATTCAATTGGACACTTTTTGGACAGAATTTGGACACAGATTGGACAGACTATGTCCAGGTTTTAAATTGATATTTAATTAACTAATATTGGGAGAAATTACTATTTAAGCTATTTGGAGTTTGTGTTAAATCCTGCATATGATTTGGACTTTTGTAAGGGATATAAAGAAAAGTACACCACATTTGCTTTACAAATAAATTATCATAGTATACAATTATAACAATTATTATATATAACAGATATAGAAAAAATACTTACAGAAAAACTACCCATCAAAAATTCCCCGAGAGGACAGACCAGTTCGAATTTTCCCAAAGACATTCCTTTAAAACTTGGCTTTCATTTTTTTAACTTATCGAAAAGAGATGAACTTTTCTTAGAGTCTATTAGTATATTGGCTGGTGCTTTTATTTAGGAAATAATGGGTCTTAAGGACTATTCGACGATGACTTGTCTGATCAAAATGCACCAGGAAAAAATTGTGCTAGTTCTTTATTTGTGATTATTGCCTGCATATACTTGGCTAGTTATATTATAAACAACACTGGTCTAATTTAAAACTTAACTTCTACTACTGCAAAAACTAGGATAAATAGCTTATTTAGATGTTTTTTGGACTAAAGATTAGCTTAAAAACCCCAAAGATGGACCAATTATTATGGATAAAAAGAATAAGCCCGAAATTGTAGGTGTATATGTGATGTTAATTAGAATGGGAAGAAGGTGAGGTTTTTTATTTTGGAGCGTAGATATACAGAGAGGATATAAGGAAATAAAAAATGCCACAGTTTAAAATATAAGAAGGCAAAAATGCTAAAAAAGGCCATATTAACAGTCCCTAATATCAAGGGTAGGATTTGCCTTCCAAAACGAGCCTGACGAGTTCAGAGATCTTAAATGGGGAGATCTGCTGACAAAGGATATGGAAGTTTTTTATGAAAATAAAGACGAAGAAGAAATAATTTATATGAGACCTTCAGATAAAATGGAAATTGGGAATGTTAGCTTAGATCGTATAACTTATATATTCTACAAGAAACAGTTTATGTATGTAATGTGCAATTTTAAAAAGGAAAGTGATTACAATATTCTTGAAATTATTTGCGAAGAAAGATTTGGCAAACCAATAATAAAAGAATATCATGGTTCTTTTTGTTATGGGAATAAAGCTATGATAAGATTAGAGTATACCTCTAAAGTGACAGGAGGGATGTTAGCAATTATGAGTCGAGTAATAAATGATAAAAAAAGTATGACTGAAGAAGGTTTTTAATTTATCCTCCCTTTTCATATTGTTCATATTGGCAATTTTGGATTGAGTTAATAAAATGGATTGGAAAATTAATAAATAAGATATTCGGTAACAGGGTGAGTTTGAGGGGAGGTAGTCAAATGAAGAAGTTTCAATTAAATGGTAGGTTGTTAGATGGAGCAGGTTATATCTAAATTTGATCATAACACACTATCAAAAAAACATTTTTTGGAGGTTAAAGATGAGTAAAACTGATGTGGTAAATGATTGTCTTTTCTTTGCTGAAAAACGACTAGAAGATCTAAATAAATTAGAGAAATTATATGATGGAGAACTGGGAAGAGCCCAACCGAGAGATATACAACAGTTAATTCAAGAATTTCTTTTTCATTTAGGTGGTGCTATGGAATTTTTAGCGCAAGCCGTCAACAAATCAAAGAATCTTGGCATTGATATGGAGCGTGTAAGAGTTAGTACTGTTTGCGATAAGCTACCGAATGGGGACCCAATATGCAAAATACTTAAAGAACTCCATCCAGCAACTTACGAAAAACCACTCCCTTCCGATCCATACTCAGAGGAGGGATCCCATTTTAGAATTATGGTACTGAGGAATCGAGTCTGTCATCACGGACGCAATCCCTTCCATTTTCGCGTGGGGTCAGTTCCTCCAGCCAGTTTATTTCTTGACCCTAGAGACCCTAAGCTTGCTAGTTCACAAAAACCTGCGTTGGATGAACTGAACTATTTTCTTGAATTAGTTAATGATAAATGCCAACAAGTTCTCAAACTATTGTAAGTCACTAAACTTGGTAACATTTTTATAAATCAGAGAATAAACCTCTAAAAGGAATCTTCATTTGAGCACTCCAGTATTTTCTCGGGTACAACCGATTAGAAACCACTGGTATTTACCTTAATTTATCTCCAAAAATTTTACTCTTAATTTGTTACCAGAATATAGAAAATAAGGTAATTTTGGATTGGGATTAATATAGCATCGAAGAAAGGTGAAAAATGAAAAAAGTGATCATCTTATTTTTTGGGTGTAGCTTACTTTTTATATCTACCACCTCTTTTGCCTCCTCTATCACCCCCTACTTCTCACTCGTAGATGACCCTGAAACTGCCATAATAAACCAGTTTAATCAAGCCCAGGAAACTGTTGATATTGCCATGTATTACTTTACCGACAGAGAACTTGCTAATGCAGCAATAGAGGCTCATAAAAGGGGAGTGGTAGTCCGAGTATATCTCGATAAGGACCAGAAAGAGGCAAAATATTCCAAGTCCCGATATCTTGCAAATAATGGTGTTTCTGTTCGCTACAGCGATAATCCCTATATTATGCACCACAAGTTCTGCGTGATAGATAAAAGAATAGTTATAACAGGCTCTTATAACTGGACAGCATCAGCAAGAGAAAGAAATAATGAGAATCTTTTAGTAATTCATGACTCAGAAGTAGCAAAAGAGTATCTGGTAGAGTTTAATCGTTTATGAACTGAACATTATATTGTTGAAGAAATTACAGAAGAACAACAAGAGATCCTAGAAGTGCCAATAGAGGAGGTTAAGCAAGAAAAAAAGCAAGCTCCGTATGATCCGATAGTCTATATAACAAAGACAGGGAGCAAATACCACAGCGCAGGATGTAGGTATCTAAAAAGTAGCTGCATTCCGATTAAACTTAGTGAGGCAAAAGCAAGAGGATATACACCGTGTAGTGTGTGTAGACCACCGGGGTAAAAAAGACAATCGATAATAAAACCTAAGATTTAAAAGTTCAATAAGAACAAAGAAGAAAAGAGTAAGTTATGAAAAAAAAAGGTTTAGTCGCAATAATAGTGTTGGGAATAGTTTTATTGTTGAGCAGTCAAGTGTTGAGCTGGACTATTGGTGACCCTGAAATCAAAGACCTCAGTGGCCAAATTATAGTTAGGGATTATGAAGGCCAAAAAGAATTAGACTTGCAGTTTTTTTACCTTAATAAAAAATCGATGAATCATGCGTGGGAACCCAATTTGGTAAATGAATTAAAGAGCTTGCTTAAAGATCGCAACTGTTTATTCTTAACAGTCTGGGTTGATCAAGACACTTATTTTTATCCGAGCAGTATAGTATTTGTGCAGGGGGGCTCCCAGTATGAAATCGGCTATGATGATATTATCAAAGGAAGCGGTACTTTTGGGGGTAGATTAAGAGCTGGTGTTAACACATCGGGTCTTATTTTTATTCCTGATGATGTAGATATTTATTCTCAAATGAAAATATACGATGATGATGGCTGGACTATGTTTTCAGTGCCCAAAGAAGAAGAGAAAGAACTAGATATTGAGGAACAGATAAAAAAACTGGAAAGAGAAAAAACAGAGTTGCAAAAAAAGATGATTGAGACTAAGAAAAGAATCGATGAAATTGATCAAGAACTTAACAAATTGCGAAAACAGGGCGAAACAGGCTGAGGACAAATAATGAAAAACAGAAAGACCTTAATAATTTTTATAGGAATGAGCTTAACTTTATTTTTTACTTCTCAAGTATTAGCTCAAGCACCAATTGAAGGTTGGGGTAAAGCTAAGTTTGGAATGAGTCCTGAAGAGGTAAAAGAAGCTTATAAAAAAGAAAAGGAGTATTAT
>CAZGDY010000127.1:1484-4096 GCA_964524965.1 uncultured Clostridia bacterium | reverse complement strand
ACTTGAACCAGCGACCTCTTGCATGTCAAGCAAGCACTCTAACCACTGAGCTAACCGGGCCTGGAGGCGGCGCCCGGACTCGAACCGGGGAATAAAGGATTTGCAATCCTCCGCCTTGGCCGCTTGGCTACACCGCCCTGGTAAATACTCCCTGATTATTCTTCCTCAGAAATATCTTCTTCTATTTTTGATTTCTGAGGCGAGGAATCCATTCTACACTCACCATTAAAAAAAGCACCTTCTGCGATAGTCAAGTCAGAAGCCTTTACTTTGCCCTCAAGACTCCCCGTAGAAAAGATTTCAACTTTTCCTTCACAATCAATATCTCCTATCACTCTCCCAGCAATAATTACCGAATTAGCCTTTATGTCAACTTGGACTATAGCGTTCTCCCCTATAGTTACATTTCCTTCTGTTTCAATTTCTCCTTCGAATTTACCATCTATTCTTATACTTTCTATATCCCTTAAAGTTCCTTTAAATTCAGTACCAGGACCAATTATAGTGTTGGTTTTTTCTCTTATTTTTCTTTTAAGCATCTTTTCCCCCACCTAATTTGAGCTCAATGGCTCCACCATCAGATTGAGAGGATTAATAGTTTTTCCTCCCTTCCAAACTTCAAAATGAAGATGGGGCCCTGTGCTTCGTCCACTGCTTCCAAGCCTACCAATAATCTGACCTTTTTCTACCTGGTCTCCTTTTTCCACCAATACTTTTGAAAGATGCCCATAGACAGTGGAATAATTATATCCATTTTTTATTGTTATGGCTAAACCGTAACAATCCTTCCATCCAGCATAAGTTACCTTTCCTTGGCAGGCAGCTTTTACAGATGTGCCCCAGGGAGCTGCTATATCAATGGCCTGGTGCATTTCCCTTTTTTTAGTAAAAGGATTTATTCTCAACCCATAACCTGCAGAAAGCCATCCTTTAACAGGAAATATATTGGGTATAGAAGAAAAAAGGACTTTTTTCCCCTCTATAAATTTCTGGATTTGAATAAAATTTTGTTCACGTAGCATAGCCTCGTTTCTTAAGAACTTAAAATTACTTTCTATTGTCTTTATGGTCTGCAATGAGTCAGTATCAATCTTCTCTGGAATCCAATTTTCAAAAGGTATATATTCATCCGGTCCACCCTCACCCAAGTCTTCCTCAATATCTGCATCCTCTATTCCTGCTCCCACCATTGTTTTCAAGCGATTTTCCATCTCTCTCAATTTAGCCAAAGTATTGTTAAACTGGTCTATTTTTCCTGCTAATGAGGCTATTTTCTCCTGTTGAGTTTGTGCCAGTTCTTCCAAATTTTCAAAATAAGTAAGTTTCTCTTTAAGTATATTATACTCGCTTATAAAATAAAAAAAAGCAAAAAAACACAAAACTAAACCTATTATCCCTGTTGTTATTAAATACCTGGGAATAACTATTCGTCGAGCTTTCCCATAAGAACTAGGGATAATGGTTAAAGTAAAAAACTTAGATTTTTTTCCCATATCCCACCTTCTCGAAATAGTCTCGAATCAAACAAGGACTAATGAGCATAAATTATCGAAACCCCGGTACCTTTAAATACAGTTTAAAAATATCATTTCCCCATAAAGTTGTCAATCCTGTGTTCCTTTTTCAACTTTATTTATAAAGCATTGTAATTATATAACTTAATGAATTAAAGGCAAGGAAGGTAAGATGATAATTTTACAGAGGGAGTTAATTTGCTATAATTTTGCTAAGAAGAAAAAAGGGGAAATATAGTTGCAAAAAGAAAAGTTAGTTTTAATTGACGGCAACGCCTTACTATATAGATCATTTTATGCACTTCCCCCTCTAACTACAATAAAGGGAATCCCTATCGGAGGGGCTTACGGGTTCACTAAGATATTAATAAAACTTTTAGATGAAGAAAAACCAGATTATATTGCTTGTACTTTTGATAAAGGGAAAAAAACTTTCCGCCATCGAAGATGGAGCAGTTACAAAGCTACTCGACCAGAAACACCTCCCCAACTTTCCCAACAAATACCCTTAACTAAAAAAATCCTGGAAGGTTTTAAAATATCCGTTTTCGAAGAGAAAGAGTACGAGGCTGATGATATCCTGGCAACTTTAGCTAAAGAAGGACAAGATAGAGGATTAATGGTTAAAATTTACACCGGGGATAAAGATATCCTGCAAACAATTTCTTCCTCTGTCAACGTAGTGCAATTTAAAAAAGGTATATCTCGAATTGAAATATTCGACGCTCAGAAAGTAAAAGAAAATTATGGAGTGTTTCCAGAGCAAATAGCTGACTATTTATCTTTAGTGGGAGATACTTCTGATAATATTCCTGGTGTACCAGGGATTGGCCCAAAGGGTGCCACTAAACTAATCCAAGAATTTGGCCACATAGAAGGAATACTGTCCAATCTTGATAATTTACCCCTAAAATTAGCTAATAAAATCAAGAATAACACCGAACAATTAAAACTAAGCAAAGAGTTGACAACTTTAGTTAAACATATCCCTTTGAAGTTCGACCTAGAAAGATTAAAAACCAAAGCTTCTGATAAAGATAAGTTGATATCTATTTTCAAGGAATTAGAATTTAAGCAGCTAATTAAAAATTTAGAAAA
>CAZGDY010000127.1:0-1474 GCA_964524965.1 uncultured Clostridia bacterium | reverse complement strand
GGGAAGAGGCGAAAGTTATAATCTCCAAAGATGCGAACAAACTAATTGATAAAATTTCCAGTACCTGCTGGATAATTCATCTGGAAACAAAAGCTTCGGGATGGCAAATCGACCTTTCTCCTTGCAAGGAAAAGATTATCTTTCAGCTAATTTTAGACAAAACCTCCTCTCGAAATTCTTGGTTCAAAACACTAAAAAAAATTTTAAACTCTGAAAAGGTAAGTAAAATAGGCCATGACCTTAAAAGTATCGCAATTAACCTTAGAAACTGGGATATTCAGTTGAAAGGAATTGAGTTTGATACTAATGTAGCTGCCTATTTGCTCAATTCTTCTTCCACTGATTATTCTCTGGAAAACCTTTATATAAAACTCCTGGGAAAACATCCCAACAACTTTTTTTCTCTTTCTTCCAAAATTCAACTCATCAAAGAACTCTACCCTGTTCTTAAGCAAGAGCTTGAAATTCACAAAATGAGGAGTCTTTTCCAAAAGGTTGAAATACCTCTTATAAAGGTGCTTGTAGAAATGCAACTCAAAGGAATAAAGGTAGACCCAAGAATATTAGAAGACTATTTGCACGAGATCGGAACAAAACGCAACAAAATTGAAAAAGAAATTTATAAGGATATGGGAGAAAAATTTAATATTAACTCTCCCAAACAATTGGCAAAAATATTATTTGAAAAACTTAATCTACCGGTAATTAAAAAAATCAAAACAGGGTATTCCACTAATGAAATAGTCCTTAACGCTTTATCCATTAGGTATCCTTACCTTAACAAAATATTGGAATACAGACGTCTTTTTAAATTAGAATCTACTTACATTAAGCCTTTACATAGCCTAATTAGCCCCTCTGCAGAAAGAGTTCATGCTTCTTTTTCTCAGACAACAGCATCTACAGGTAGATTGGCTTCATTTAACCCAAACTTGCAAAATATTCCAGTAAAAGAAAATTTAGGACAAAAAATAAGAAAATCATTTATTGCCGACAAAGAATGTCTTTTTATCTCTGCCGATTATTCTCAGATAGAGCTCCGACTCCTGGCTCATCTATCACAAGATAAAAGTTTGATATCCTCTTTTTTAAAAGGAGAAGATATTCATCGCCAGACAGCAGCAGAAATATTTAATGTTCTACCCTTACAAGTTACTTCCTGGATGAGAAGATCAGCAAAAAGGGTCAATTTTGGAATTATTTACGGAATAAGCTCCTTCGGACTGGCTCAAAATTTAGGAATCCCTAAAAAAGAAGCTATGGAATATATAAAATTATATTTCAACCGATACCCTGGAGTGAAAATCTACATAGAAGAAACTCTGGAGAAGGTACGAAGCAAAGGTTTTGTCACAACATTATTGGGAAGAAAAAGATACATCCCGGCCATTAATTCACCAAATAAGAGAAAAAGGAAATTTGCCGAGAGAATAGCAATAAATTCCCCTATTCAGGGAAGTGCAGCAGATTTAAT
>CAZGDY010000126.1:2505-4131 GCA_964524965.1 uncultured Clostridia bacterium | reverse complement strand
GACACACCTATAGAGACGATAGTTGATTGGCTAAGGGAAGCTGATGTCAAGAAAGCCGTAATTATGGGGCAGGATATGACTCGAATTTGGAACTCCTCGTGTGGCGAAGAATATGTGTTGGAATGTGCAAGACGTTATCCAGATTTTTTCATAGCTTTGGCTAGCCTTGAGCCAGTTGATGCCTCTGGACGTTTCAATAGAACTGCGCTTAACTATTTTGAAAAATCTGTCAGAGAATATGGTTTTAAGGGAGTATTGTTTACACCGCCTTATGGACGTTTTCATTCTGACGATCCTGCTGTTTATCCTTTTTATGAAAAGGCAGTAGAGTTAAATGTAGTTATCCAATTCCACCATTGTGCACATCCTGGCCTGATAACTTTAGCTCCCTTTGAATATGCAAAACCAGTTTCTCTTAATAATATCCTCATTGATTTCCCCAACTTAAAAGTTGTTGTAGAGCATCTGAATTATCCATGGTACGAGGAGCTTTTTTTCTTGATGGCTGCGAATCCAAATGTGTACGCTGATCTCGCCATGACATACGACCGGCCGTATGGGCTAACTTGGAATCTGGTTAAGGCAAAAGAATTTAAGGTTATCGACAGAGTGATGTATGCTTCTGATTATTGGGTAGAAGGGTTCGCTCCATTTTCAGAAAATGCTGGGGAAGATATGAAAAGATGGATCAATTTTATAAAAACTGGATTAAATGAGATCGCAGAAAAATGTGGGTGGCCCACTTTTACCCAAGAAGAAATAGATGGAATTCTCTATAAGAATGCAGCGAGGCTATATAGTTTAAAGGAGTTCTTAGAGTAATAGCGGGAGGATTATTTATGAAAGAATCTTGTTTGTGTTCAAGAAATCTGAAAAAGTGCGAAATTCCTCATGTGATAAAATACTATATTGGGAGTGAGAAGTGACTATGAAAACTTCAGTATTAGGCTGCTCAAGGGATGAGTTGATAGAGAAGGCTTATCAATTGGGGTATAAATATGAACAACAGACATCTTTTTGTTCTCAGGCTACTTTGGCTGCTCTGCAAGATGTTTTCCAAATAAGGGATGATAATGTTTTCAAAGCATCTTATGGTTTTCATGGGGGTAGCGGTGACAGGGGAATCGGTATGTGTGGAGCCTTAGCCGGTGGTATCATTACTATTAGTTGGTTCTTTGGCCGCACTCGTTCCGAATTTAACTTGCCAGTGGCACATACAACTGCTACGCGATTAGTTGGGGAATTGGTTGACCTTTTCCAAAAAGAGTGGGGAGGCATTAGCTGTAATGATGTGCAAAAGAAGTTGTTCGGACGTGCGCTTGATATACGAAAAAAGGAAGATCACGATTTTTTCATTGCAATGCACGGGATTCAGGAAAAATGTCCTCGTGCTGTAAGTAAAGGTGCTTCCCTGGCAACAGGGATTATATGGGATGAACTCCATAGCCAAGAAGGAGCTGACGAGCAGATTTAACCTTAAATATCGAAAAAGAAAATCCAGAAAAAATTATTAAAGATTTAACCAAAGGATATGGAGCAGTTTTTCCCGTTAAGGGTAAGCTGACTGTATTAGTGGTTTTAAAAAAGGGAACTTTCTTTGAGGATACTTATTCTTTTGAATTTAAG
>CAZGDY010000126.1:0-2405 GCA_964524965.1 uncultured Clostridia bacterium | reverse complement strand
GTGGCTGTTTTAGGAAGTATAAATATGGATATAGTTTCTCAGGTAGATGAGTTTCCCAGACCGGGTGAAACAGTAATAGCTAAGGAATTTAATAAGTTTCCTGGAGGGAAAGGAGCGAACCAAGCAGTCGGAGTGGCAAGACTAAGTAAAAGGGTAAAAATGTTTGGGATGGTAGGAAAAGACGTTTTTGGTGAAGAGCTTTTACGCTCTCTTAAAGAGTCCGGAGTAAATGTAGAAAACGTAATGTTTCAAGAAAGCTCTTCCGGAGTGGCAACTATTTTAGTTAATAGCAAGGGTGAAAACATCATAACTATAGTTCCAGGAGCTAATGCAAAAGTCGATGAAAAATATATAGAAAAAACGTTGAATCAGCTTAAGAAATTTAAGATTCTTCTTCTGCAATTTGAAATACCTCTTTTATCTATTAATTTCTTGCTATCCAATCTTTCTTTCAGTGGACCTCTGGTAATATTAGATCCAGCTCCAGCAAAAGATTTAACCGGTATATTTACCCAGAGAGTAGATATTCTCACTCCTAACATTGGGGAATTAGAAATGTTAACAAAGATTGCTGTGTTTAGAGAGGAAAATATTAAAAAAGCTGGTTTAATTTTAGGGGAAAAAACGGGTGTAAAAACTATAATTTGCAAGGCAGGAGAAAATGGTTGTTATCTTATCAAGGAAGAGGTATTTAAACATTTTCCTGCCCCAAAGGTAAATGCAGTAGATACTACAGCTGCAGGAGATGCTTTTAATGCCGCTTTAGCTGTAGCACTGAGTAATAATAAAACATTAGAGAAATCTATCAGCTATGCAAGTGCAGCAGCAGCTTTATCTGTCACTAAAGTTGGTGCACAGCCCTCTATGCCTTCTGATAAAGAAGTTGCCAAGATTTTACGAAAAAAGAACATAAGCTCATTAGATTGATTTTATGACTTAATAACAGGAATTTAGCGTATTTAATAAAGCGATACCAACCTGAAGCATAAATATATTTAGTTCAATATTATAGATTCGAGGATTTTAAGAGAAATTCAAAAAAATCCTGAGAGATATGCCAATTTGGTGATAAGAATGGCAGGACATAGCAACTTTATAAAGGCGTCAGAATGACATTAAAAATTTGTCTAAATTTTTGACAACTTTTTTCCTGTCAAGTTCTCCAAGTTTTATTCTTTTAAATAGCTTACCCACTATATCTTTAGAGAATTTGCCAAAGAATAAGCTTTATTATATGGTTTAATTATCTGATTCTTTAAAAAGAGGTAAGGTTTTTATTTCCTGATAAGGAAAGTATGCCGAAAATTAGCTAAATTTAAGTAAAGAATAACTTATTGACATTTAGGAGTAAAGGCTATTATTTTAGCAATTATAAATTGCACTAAAATAGTTTGGTTTATCGAGTCTTAGTTAAAAAATTAGAACGGAGGTTTATAATGAAACTGGATCACAAAGTTGCAGTGATTACGGGAGGTGGAAAAGGAATAGGAAGGATAATCTCGTTGGCTTTTGCAAAAGAAGGGGCAGATGTTGTGTTAGCAGCAAGAACAAAGTCTGCTCTTGATGAAACTGCCGAGGAAATTAGTAAAATGGGAAGACGTGCTCTTCCCTTGGTAGCAGATATTTCTGATGAAGATCAGGTAAATGAATTCGTGAACTCAACGATCCGGAAATTTGGTAAAATAGACATTTTAGTTAACAACACAGGAATTATGGGGCCAACAGTTCCTGTGGTTGACCTTGATATAAAGGATTGGGACAGGGTTATTTCGATAAATCTTACAGGAGCGTATCTGTGTTCAAAAGCTGTGTTAAAGCATATGATAAAAAACAAAAGTGGGAATATTGTAAACATGAGTTCTGTGGCTGGAACAAGAGGTTTGTGGAAACGCAGTCCCTACTCGGTTTCTAAATGGGGCATCCTGGGGTTAACTAAAACATTAGCCCTGGAAGTTGGTGTTTATGGAATTAGAGTTAATGCAATTTGCCCAGGTCCAGTAGAAGGAAAACGAATAGATCGTGTTTTTAGGGAGAGAGCAGAAGCAATGGGAATCTCCCCCGATCTTCTTGTAAAGAAAATCATCGATGAGATTCCTTTGCGCCAGTTGACTAAACCAGAAGAGGTTGCTCGTACAGCCATTTTTCTTGCATCATCAGATTCTGAGGGGATTACAGGTCAGATTATTTGTGTAAATGCGGGGTTAGACTGAATCAAGTTTTATCTAATTTATTTTAAAGTAAACTCTGAAAGAGAGATTAAAAGAAAGGTTTACCAAGTAAAACGTTTTTTAAACCACAAAAGTTAAAAAAGGTGAAAAGATGAAAGCTGTGCTCAAAGTTAAAAAAGGTGAGGGAAATATTGAGGTTCAAGATGTTCCAGAACCTGAAGTGGGATTTGATGAGGT
>CAZGDY010000125.1:0-4268 GCA_964524965.1 uncultured Clostridia bacterium | reverse complement strand
TCTTTTTTTTTTTTGAAATGCAGATATATTGTACCCTTGGCGATATTGGCATTTCCTGCAATCTCCTCAAGAGTAGTAAGATAAAATCCTTTTTGAGCAAAAAATTTTTCTCCTGCTTGCAATATTTTACTTTTAAGACTAATTTGTTTTAATCTTTTTTTTTCTTTAACTTCTTGAGTTTTTATCACAAATTTCTCCCTTGACTGACCGTTCAGTCATTTATAGTAATTTAAGATTTTGTTTTGTCAAGTGACCTCTATCTGATTGTTTTTGACAAAATTTTGACAAAGTAAAAAAAGTAATTAAAATAAAATTCAGCAAAGAGTAAAAAAACTGAACGCAGAGCTAAAAGGAGGTGGTGAGCGTAAAGTAATTAAGATGAGCTCTGAATTAAATATTGTGTATTGATATAAATCAGATAGATGAGGAGGTAGAAAAAATGCAAAAGGGTAAAGTAAAAATCCCTAAGATAAAAAGGTTTATTACCGTATCCACTCTAATTCTGTTTATTGTTGCTATGGCCATTGGAGGAGTTGCCCAGGCAAAGTCTTTATATGTTTTATCAGATACTAATAGTTCTGATGCACCCATCCAAGCTTATGATATCCAGGGAAATCAGATAGTATATCAACAAACAGTAGTCACTGGTTTTGGTTGGGGATCGGTGGGACTGACCATTGATACAGATTCAAAGACTCTTTTTATGACTCAGGAAGGTCTGGGTACTATCAAAAAAATAGATGCAGTAACATTTGCTGACTTAGGAGAAGTGACTGCCCCAGGTGCAGATGACCTTGCTGGAATTGTGGTAGATCAGGATAAAGGACTTGTCTACGCAGTAGATCGAGATTGGTCTCAGCAGCCAACAACTTTGCACGTCTACGATCTTAGTTTTAGTCCTCAGCTACAAGTCACTTTACCTCATGGTGCAGTGGGGATAGCTTTGGATGAGACAAACGATCTTTTGTATGTAGCTAACTTTTCTCGAACCGTTAGGTATTACGATACAGCCACCTGGACAGAGCAGGGAAGTTTTGATGTGAGTCACACCTCTGGGCGTGGTGCGGTGGGTATCGCTGTTGATCCTATTCTTGGCTATGTTTATACTGGTGCCTGGACTGGGGATAATCTTTTAAGCATATACGATGTGAATACTACTACAGAAACTACCTTAGATGTTGGATGTGGTGTAGTGGGTCTGGCTGTTGATATAGCTACTCATCTTTTGTACATGACAACAAGTTCCTGCGATGATATTAGAGTCTATGATACCTCGAGTTTTCCTTTTGTCTTAACCGATCAAATCAGCCTTGAAGGTGACCCAGCAGGTATTTGCGTACCAGGCAAAGATATCTCTTATGAGCCTACTATTATTGTGTATCCCAATCCTTGCTATCCCAATCAGGAACAGCAAATAACCATGAAAGGTCTTCCTACGATTGCTACAGTATATATTTATACCGTTGCAGGAGAGCTGGTAAGAATGTTGGAAACTTCAAATGGTACTGTTACCTGGAATTTGAGAAATGATGCAGGAAAGTCAGTGGCAGAAGGAATTTATGTTTATTATGTTCCTGAGGCACCTGGTGAAAAAATAGGAAAGATAGCTATCATCAAAAATTAAGGAGCGAAATAATGAGAAAAAAATTGATAAAAGCTGCTATTTTAAGTAGTTTTATCTTAGTCTTAGGCGGCGCAAGCTATGCCTCAGATGTAGGAACTACAGCAGCTAACTTCTTAAAAATTGGAATAGGAGCACGAGCTACAGCAATGGGAGGAGCTTTTACCGGGTTAGCAGATGATGCCACAGCTTTGTACTGGAATCCAGCCGGTCTTACTCAAATTGAGGGACGAGAGTTTTCCGCTACTTATAGCTCATGGTTTGCCGGAATAAACCGGGGATATATAACTTATGTTATGCCTAAACTGGGAGGAGTTACTGCGGTAGGATTTAATTATGTTAGCGCGGGTGTGATAGAAGGTCGAGATGAGGAAGGCACCCCAACAGGAAATTTTGGGGCAGTTAATACTAATTTATCCTTAGGTTATGCCCACAAAATTTCTAATAATGCGATGCTTGGTGCGAGCATAGGGCAGGTTCAGTTGTCTATTGATGGACATGCAAGAAGTGCCTGGATAGCTAGTGTCGGCTTTTTGATTAGAAACCTCAGGTCTTTTTCTTTGGGTTTATCATTTCAAAACATTGGTTTGAAAATGGGAGAAGATTCTCTTCCCACTACAGTGAGAGCAGGAATTGCTAAAAAATGGGGTGCTCTAACTTTTGCCTTAGATGTTGCAAAAGCCATAGACGATGCTGATCCTTATTATTGCGCAGGATTAGAATGGTGGTTAGTAGATTTTTCTGCTCTTCGTTTGGGATATACCACAGGACAGGATACCGGGGCCGGCATTACCGCTGGAGTAGGATTTAACTACAATAATCTTAATTTGGATTATGCCTATGTTCCTTATGGAGATTTAGGTTCTACACACCGGGTTAGTGTGGGAGCTGACTTATTATAAGGTATAACTAAACACTAAAAAAGTTCTTTTCACCTTGAGGGGTGAAATTAAGCTGAGAGGTATAAAAAGTGAGGTTAAAAAGTAATAAGGAATAAGGTTCAGATAAGTTTAAATTTGTTTTAGGTGACTAAAAGGAAAGTCTTTGTTTATAAGTTTTGAGGGAATTGATAAAAGCGGGAAGACAACCCAGATAAAGCTTTTAGCAAGTTTTTTGCTTAGCAAAAACTGTTCCTTAGTGATGACTCAGGAACCAGGGGGGACAACTTCAGGAGAAAGAATAAAAAAAATTATTTTAGGAGATAGCGAGGTTGATTCTCTTACCGAGCTTTTTCTTTATCTTGCTGACAGAGCTCAACATGTAAAGGAAGTGATAAAACCTTCCCTGGAGAAGAAGAAAATTGTTATCTCTGATCGTTATACCGACGCCTCATTAGCTTATCAAGGATATGGGAGAGGGCTTGGTTTTGATTTTGTCAACCAACTTAATCTGAAAGTGACCAGAGGGATAAAGCCTGATCTAACTTTTCTCTTAGATCTTGAACCAGAAAAAGCTATTCATAGGGGAAAAAGGGCTGATCGAATAGAAAAGGAAAAGCTATTTTTTCATAAAAAAGTTAGAGAAGGGTATCTGGAAATAGCAAAATCCAACCCTAACAGGGTTAAACTAATAAAAGCAGATGCTTCTTTTGAGAAAATACATAAGATGATAAAAGATGTCATTTGCCAAGAACTCTCCCTATAATTTAAATGAATTTTAATTCTATATTGGGACAAAATTCGGCTTTAAAAATAATTCAAGCTGATATGAAAGGTGGCAACTTATCGGGAGCTTATCTTTTTTCTGGTCCTTCTGGTGTAGGTAAGCTAATGGCAGGCGTTAGCTTTGCTAAGGCTTTAAATTGCAAAGAAGATAACTTAATTGGCTGCGAAAGATGTTCTTCCTGTATCAAGATGGAAAAGAGTAATCATCCTAATCTTCGTTTGATTAGCCCAGAAGGAAAATCCATTAAAATTGACCAAATTCGCAACTTAAAAATAGAGTCAGGTTATACGCTTTACGAGGGCAAAAAAAAAGTTTGGATTATAAATGAAGCTGAGAAGCTTACTCAAGAGGCGGTAAATTCTTTGCTTAAGATTTTAGAAGAGCCTCCCAATAATGTGATCATAATATTAATCACTCACGTCCCCACCTCTCTCCCTTCCACTATCCTTTCCAGATGCAGAATAGTGCAGTTTGTCGCTCTTTCTCATCAATGCCTAAGCGAGATTTTAAAAAAAAGAAATGAAGTTACACCTCATCTTATTCCTCTTATCAGTGAGTTAGCTCAGGGAAGCATGAGCGAAGCTTTAAAATTTACTCAAGAGAAGGATATCTTCCAGGAAAGAGAGATAATATTTAAGCTAATTCAAAAAAGAAAATCCTTATCTTTAGAGGTTTTTAAGCTTTCAGAAAGATGGAGTGCTAAGAAAAATTCTATTGAAACACTACTTAATATGGTTTTGTTTTTTCTTCGAGATATTTTGATGCTTAAAGTAGGTACTTCTTTTGCTCTTTTCAATCAGGATAAGAAGGATGAGCTTTTTGCTATAAAAGATGTTTATTCTTTTTCTGACGTTTACAAGGGCATAGAAGCAGTAGAGGAAAGTAAAATTTTTCTTCGGGCTAATGTATCCACTCAGCTTGTTTTAGAAGGGATGTGGATAAAAATTATTTATCCTGAATGTGCCTGAGAGATGAGAAAAAA
>CAZGDY010000124.1:0-4413 GCA_964524965.1 uncultured Clostridia bacterium | reverse complement strand
ATACTGAGAAAACTAATTTCACTAATTCATCCATTCCTTTTGGGGAGATTTTTACTAAAGTAGACCAAGTTTTTGAAACTCTCTTACAGTCAATTGAAAATAATTTATTTAAAAAAAGCGTTGTTGATCTTGATTTTGCTGATATTAAATCTTTCTTAGGTAAAGGAAAACAATTAATAATTACAACAGGTGAGGGCAGTGGCCAAAGATGTATCGAAGAAGCGATAGAGGGGATGCTTTATTCTCCTTTTTGGGGCGAGGTTTCTTTAGATAAAGCAAAAGGAATTTTGCTTAGTATTCAAGTAGGGAAAAATTGGAAACTAAATCAACTTGAAAAAATCATTCTTTCTTTGCGTCAGCGAACTGTTGGTTTAGTTCCAATTACCTTTGGGGTGTATCCAGAAGAGGATTTATCAGATAAACTTGTTCTTACCTTAATGATATCTCAACCACAAACCTTAGAATTAAAGCATCGGGGCCAAGAGAAAGTTCGCCAACAGGAATTAGGATTAGGAAGTTACAATGCAAACGATCTTGATGTTCCTACTTTCTTGAGAAAGGGACACAATTAAGAAACATTTTATAGGAAAAAATGTGGAAATATGTGAAAGAAAATAAAGGGAAGATTGGAGGAGGATTTGTAGGATTTTTAGTAGCTCTTTTTATTATTATTGCCTGGCCGGTGATACTTATAATATTTCTTATTTTTTTAGGTATTTTATTGGGAGCAATTTTTGATATGCTGGGTAGAGGTCGCAAATGGTTAGAGAAGTCTAAAATTTATCGCAAATCAAATAAAAAGGATTAAAAGAAAGTGAGGTTTATATGAAACGAGTGGATGGTCGGGCTCCAAATGATATTCGTCCCATTTTGTTAAAGAGAGGATTTGTTCCCCACGCCCAAGGTTCTGCTCTTATAAGTTTTGGTAATACTAAAGTTCTTTGTGCCGCCATGGTGGAGGAGGGTGTACCACCTTTTCTTAAAGGGGTTGGTAAGGGATGGTTAACTGCCGAGTATTCGATGTTGCCTTATTCTACTCCTCATCGGTCTTCACGAGATGTAGAACAAAAAAGAGGAAGATCTTATGAGATTCAAAGATTAATAGGTAGAGCTTTAAGAGCAGTAGTTGATTTAAATAAATTAGGAGAGAAAACTATCTGGCTGGATTGTGATGTTCTTCAAGCAGATGGGGGAACAAGATGTGCTGCTATAACGGGGGGATTTATTTGTCTTCTCGATGTTGACAATTGGTTGCAGAGAAAAAAGATAATAAATGATACCATAATCAAGGATTTTCTGGCAGCAGTTTCTGTAGGTCTCATCAATGACCAGATATTGCTTGACCTCACCTTTTACGAAGACTCACGAGCTAGTGTAGATATGAATTTAATAATGACTGCTGAGAAGAAAATAGTGGAAGTACAGGTTAGTGGAGAAGAATATTTTTTTTCGCGAGAGGTTTTAGATAAATTAATAGATTTTGGTCAAAAAGGAATAGAGTTGGTAATTCAGGAGGAAAAGAGACTCTTATAGATAAGAAGGTATTATGGAACTTGTTTTAGCAACCAGAAACTCTGATAAAATTAGAGAAATAAAAAAATTATTAGAAGGACTATCTTTAAAATTGCTCACCTTTAAAGATTTTCCGTTATTTCCCTACCCTGAAGAAAATGCCGTTACTTTAAAAGGAAATGCTCTTATTAAGGCAAAGACTGTAGTTAAGGCCACAGGAAGGCTTTCTCTTGCTGATGATTCTGGTCTGGAAGTGGAAGTTTTAAATGGAGCACCTGGTGTATTTTCCTCTCGTTTTGCTGGGGAAAATGTTTCTTATGATGATAACAACAAAAAATTGTTATCTGATTTAAAGGGTCTGCCGGATGATAAGAGAAGTGCTATCTTCAAGTGCGTTATGGCTCTTATTAAACCCAATGGAACAAAAATAACGGTAGAGGGTGTTTGCCCAGGGAAAATAATCACTCATCGACGGGGCACACAAGGTTTTGGGTACGATCCAATCTTTGAGGTTGAGGGACTGGGTAAGACTTTTGCTGAGATTTCTCTTGCCCAGAAAAATCGTATCTCTCACAGAGCTAAAGCTTTAGTTAAGATTAAAAATATTATCGAAGCAATGCTGCAGATAGAAGGAAAGTTTTTAGTAGGAATTACTGGCAATATGGGCTGCGGAAAAAGTACAGCGGCAAAATTTTTTGAGAAATGGGGTTTAAGAATTATAAAAACTGATGAAGTTGGACATGATATCTTAAGAAAAAAAGATGTAATGCGCCAAGTAATCCAATTATTTGGAAATGATATTTTAAATAATAAAGGAGAAATATCTCGGCAGAGGCTAAGACATAAAGTTATTGCTGATGAAGAAAAGCTTTCCAGTTTAAATAAACTTTTGCATCCGGCAATAAAAAAAAGAATGTTTGAGCTTTTGAAGAATAATGATGATAAAGTTATACTAATCGAAGCTGCTCTTATCTTTGAGAGTGGGTGGGATTTTTTTATGGACAGGATTATCACCGTGTATTGCTCTGAAGATAAACAAATGGAAAGAATAAGAAAAAACACCAGTTTAGGAGAGGAAGAAGTAAACGGGTTACTGAAAGCACAATTTTCTCAGGAAGAAAAGATAAAAAGAGCAGATTTTGTTATTTCTAACGAGAAAGGGTTGAAAGAGCTTGAAATTAAGGCTAAGAGAATTTTAGGCAAAATTTTATCCGAGTTACCAAATGACGGTTAAGTCAAAGAAAATAGAGATTGCTCAAATCTTCAGAGAGATGGCCAATTTTTTAGCCTTAAAAGGAGAAAATCCTTTTCGTATACGAGCTTATGAAAAAACAGCTGATGCGCTTGAACATCTTTCAGGTAATTTAAAGGAAATTTATGATCAGGGAAAATTAAAGCAGATTTCCGGAATTGGTAAGGGTATGTTGGAGAGAATTGAGATAATTCTTAACACAGGAGATTTACCAGCCTATCAACAGTTAAAATCAAGTTTCCCTCCCGGTTTAATTGAAATTCTTTCAATTCCCGATATGGGACCAAAAACAGCTAAACTTCTTTATGAAAAAATAGGAATAAAAGATGTTCAAGAGCTGGAAGAAGCTGCCCTAAAAGGAAAACTTCAAACGCTTTTTGGGATGGGCGCTAAGAAAGAAAACAATATTCTAAGAGGTATAAGAATTTACAGAGCTTCCTCTTCAAGAATTATTTTAGGGGAAGCATTGCCTTTGGCCGAGAGCGTAATATGGCAGCTAAAAAAACAAACTCCATCGCTAATAAAAAAAATTTTTCTTGCAGGGAGCCTAAGACGTGGAAAAGAGACTGTTAGAGATATTGATATTTTAACCAGCTCTTCTGATCCTTCCTCTCTTATGCAGTTGTTCACCAGTCTTTCTTTTGTAGAGGAGATTTTAGCGAAAGGAAAAACTAAATCCAGTATTTTAACTCATCAAGGTCTTCAGATAGATCTGAGGGTGGTGCCTGATGATTGTTTTGGGGCAGCTCTTCAGTATTTTACCGGTTCAAAATCCCACAACATAAAATTACGTCAAAAAGCTTTAAAAAAAGGTTTAAAAATAAATGAATATGGGGTTTTTATTAATGATAAGACTAAGATAGCTGGAGATAAAGAAGATGAAGTTTATAAAATCTTGAATTTACCTTTTATTCCTCCAGAGTTGCGAGAAGATAGAGGAGAAATTGAGGCGGCGGAGAAAAATTTACTTCCGAATCTTTTGAAAGAGGAGGATATCAAAGGAGATCTTCATCTCCATTCTAAGGAAAGTGATGGCAGAGATGAAATTGTTGAAATGGCAATAAGAGCCCAAAAAAAAGGCTATCAGTATATTGCCATTACGGACCATTCTCCTTCCCTTAAAATAGCAGGAGGATTAGATGGAAAAACCCTTTTATCTCAAGCTCTTAAGATAAAGAAACTTAACTCTAAATTGCCGGAGATTAAAATATTTAGTGGAGTTGAAGTTAATATAAAAGCAGACGGCAGTCTTGATTTATCTGATGATGTTTTATCTAAGCTGGATGTTGTAGTTGCTGCCATTCATTCCGGATTTAAACAAGATAAAAAAACTATAACTTGCCGAGTGATTAAAGCTATGCGTCATCCCCTGGTAAGTATTTTAGCTCATCCTTCAGGCAGATTACTGGGAAAACGTGAAGCCTACGCTATTGATCTCGATGAAATACTTGATGTAGCAGCGGAGGAAAAAGTTTGGTTAGAGATAAATTCTCAACCTGAGCGCCTGGATTTAACAGATTACTGGGCAATAGAGGCAAAAAAAAGGGGAGTAAAAATTGTTATAAATACTGATGCTCACAATAAAAAATCCCTTGATTTTATTAAAATGGGAGTAATAACTGCCCGCAGAGGTTGGCTGGAAAAAAAAG
>CAZGDY010000123.1:2377-4420 GCA_964524965.1 uncultured Clostridia bacterium | reverse complement strand
GCATCCAGTAAAAAACCAAATTTTTCTCTAGCCTCTACTTTATTTATTTCCAACAACCCAAGAACCTGTTCCTGAAGGTCTTTGTTGTGTATCCTTATACTTCCTCCCCCAATTTCCTCCCCATTAAGAATAATATCGTAAGCCCTTGATCTTACCTTTCCGGGATCATTTCTTAAAATAGGAATATCTTCCTGACGAGGGCTAGTAAAGGGATGATGAATAGAGGTGAAATTTCCCATATCATCTTTCTCAAATAAAGGAAAATCTACTACCCACAAAAAACTAAATTTTTCTTTGGGAATAAGATTAAATTTTCCTGCAAGAAAAGTGCGCAACTGCCCTAAAACCTTACAGACAATATTTTTTTCGCCAGCAACTAAAAATAAAGCATCTCCCTTTTTAGCTCCTGCTGCTTTTGCTAGCTTGTCTAGCGTGGATGGATCATAAAATTTAGCTATAGGTGATTTTACTTTCTCACCAAAAAGAAACCAAGCTAAACCCGACGCTCCATGATTAGCAGTCCAAAGTTTTAGCTCATCCAATTCCCTGCGGGAAAGATTAGAACCCCCCGAAAGACAAATTCCCTTTATGTATCCTCCACTTTTTATAACATCCTGAAAAACTGTAAAATTCCCTTCTTTTCCCAGAAAGGATAAATCCTTAAGTTCCATTCCAAAACGTGTATCCGGCTTATCAGACCCATATCGCTCTATTGCTTCCTGATAACTTAGTCGAAAAAAGGGAGTAGGAATAAAAACCCCTTTTACACGCTCAAAAATATACCTCAGCATCCCTTCCACCAACTCAAATACATCTTCCTCGTCAATAAAAGAAAGCTCTATATCAATCTGAGTGTGTTCTGGTTGGCGATCAGCACGAAGATCTTCGTCCCTAAAGCACCTGACAATCTGGAAGTACCGTTCAAACCCAGCTACCATAATTACTTGCTTAAAAAGTTGAGGAGATTGAGGAAGAGCGTAAAATTCACCTGGATTTACTCGAGAAGGCACCAGGTAGTCCCGAGCTCCCTCAGGAGTACTTCTCGTTAAAAAGGGAGTTTCTAGCTCTATAAATCCCCTCCTGTCTAAGAACTCTCGAACTGTCTTTGCTACCTCATATCTCAATTGAATATTCTTCTGCATTAAAGGACGTCTAAGGTCAAGATAACGGTACTTAAGCCGGACTTCTTCGCTCACATCTATTTCATCTTCTATGCTAAAAGGTAAGGGTAGAGAGGTATTTAATATATCAATTTTTTCCACTTTAATCTCAATTTCCCCTGTTGGTATCTTGGGATTTTTTGATTCAGCCGGCCGGACAAAAACCTCTCCCGATACAATAATTACCCACCCTTCTCTTAAAGAATGAGCTTGGGAGTGAATTTCTTTGTTAATTTCAGGGTCAAACACAAGCTGTGCTACTCCTGATTTATCCCCAATATCAATAAATATAAGACCTCCATGATCTCTTCTTTTTTTAACCCAACCAGCAAGAATAACTTTAGTTCCGACATTCTTTTTATTTAATTTACCACAAAAATGGTCTCTTTTCATATTCATAATTAAACACCACCTTTTAAAACTTCGCTAATCACTTCAAGATCTTTAGCGTCTATCAACCGCTGCTTACTTGAATCCATATTCCGGAGAATATACTTTTTCTTTTTTATTTCTTCCTCTCCTACTATTAGCACCCAAGGAAAGCCTTCTTTATTGGCTTGTTTTAACTGAGCAGAAAGACCTCTATCAGCAAAATTCGTCTTTGCCTGAATACCTTGGGCTCGAATCATACTACTAAGCCGCATTCCTTCCCCCGCACATTCCTGACCAATAGTAATCACAAAAATTCTGGGCACAGAAAATGTTGATACCTGTACTCCAGCTTCTTTTAAGCTAATAAGTAAACGCTCTAACCCAATGGCAAAACCCATGGCAGGAGTAGGAGGTCCTCCCAATTCTTCTATTAAATCATCATACCTACCTCCAGCACATATAGTATCTTGAGCACCAAGATAGGAAGATGTTATCTCAAAAATAGTGCGGG
>CAZGDY010000123.1:0-2277 GCA_964524965.1 uncultured Clostridia bacterium | reverse complement strand
CATATAGTATCTTGAGCACCAAGATAGGAAGATGTTATCTCAAAAATAGTGCGGGTATAATAATCAAGTCCTCTTACTAAATAAGGATTTTGCTTGTAAATAACACCAGTCGCACTAAGCTCTTTTTTTACATTATCAAAATGCTCTTTACAGGAAAAACAAAGAAAATCCTCTATTTGAGGAGCTTTTTCTAAAAAAGCCCTGCACCTTTTCTTTTTACAATCCAAAATACGCAAGGGGTTGTGCTGAAAACGTCTTTTGCAAGTATCGCAAAAAAAATTTATATGTTCCTTAAGATAAAATTTTAACTTTTCGATATACTCAACTCTACAATTTTTACACCCTATACTGTTAATTTGAATTTGTATATTATCCAACTTTATTTTTTTTAAGAAACGATAAGCTATTTCCATTATTTCTACATCGAGCCACCAGCTTTTTTCTCCAAAACATTCCACTCCGATTTGATAAAATTCTCGCAAACGTCCTGCCTGGGGTCGTTCATATCTAAACATGGGCCCCGTGTAATAAACCTTCCAATCTTTCTCTTGACTATAAATTTTATGCTCCACATAGGAGCGTGCGATACCAGCGGTTCCTTCCGGCCTTAAAGAAATACTTCTCCCCCCTTTATCTTGAAAAACATACATTTGCTTACCTACATCAGTTTCCTCACCCACACTACGTAAAAAAAGTTCCGTCCTTTCAAAAGTGGGTATCCTTATTTGCCGATATCCATAAAGAGTAAAAAAAGCGCTTGCTTCTTTTTCAATCTGGTAGTAATCAGAAGCCCTAGGGGGTAGAACATCTTCTACTCCTTTTGGTGCATGTATCATAAACTATCCCCTCTGATATTTTTTAATTGCTTGCAGGTGGTCCCTGTAAGTACTATTAAACTCATGGGTACCATCTCCCTTAGATACAAAATAAAGATAATCAATCTTTGCTGGAAAAATAGCCGCCCTAACGCTATCCACGCCAGGATTACAGATTGGACCGGGAGGAAGACCTGAGTGAAGATAAGTATTATAAGCAGAAGGATAATTGAGCTGGTCCTTAGATAATTTTTCACCAAAACTACCCAAAGCATAATTAACAGTCGGACAAGCACTCAGTTTCATTCCTCTTTTTAGTCTATTATAAAAAATCCCTGCTATAATTGGTTTTTCAGAACTTAACTTAGCTTCTCTTTCTATAATTGAGGCAAGGGTAATAACTTGGTGGAGAGAAAACTCATTTTTTTCATTCCTTTTTTGGTACAAAGGCAAAATAATTTTCTCAAATTTAGTTAAAAATTCTTTAGCTATCCTCACCGGCTCCTCTCTCAGAGTAAAATAATAAGTATCAGGGAAAAGATAACCTTCTAAACTCTTCTTACGGTCAAGCCAGGAAAATTCCTCATAAAAAAACACTGGGTTATTTATTATTTCAAGAAAATTTTTTTGATCCACCACCTCTTTACCAGCAAGTAACTCCGCTACCTCCCATTTAGGCAATCCTTCAGGAATGGTTACCTTGCAAAGCTTTACCTTGCCTCTGTGAAGTTTGTCCAGGACGGACAATAAATTAGGAGAATCAAATTCATAAACTCCGGCCTTAAGAGTACTATCGTAATTTAAAATTTTAACCACCACAGAAAAAAAATAGGGATTGGCAATAATTTTATTTTCCCACAATATGTCAGAGATCTGTCTTGAATTAACACCCTTAGGAATTTCAACTAATATTTTTTTTCTGCTAAAGGAAGGTATAAAAAAATAAGAAATCCCCAAAATTATTAAAAAAAGAGCAGCTAACTTTCCTATCCTCTTAAGAAAAATCATCCCACTCTTAGTCCCACCTATTTTCTTCTTCGTCTCCATCTTTTTTTAATGTATCAAGATACCCTTGAAGTAATATAATAGCTGCCACTTTATCTTTAAATTTTTTCCTTTTTTGGATGCTCAAGCCTCCCTCTTTAAGAGATCTCTCTGCTGCCCGAGTAGTAAATCTCTCATCGGAAAATACAACTGGTACATCCACCTTTTCTTTAAGGGCTTTCACAAACTCTTTTGTTTTTTTTGCTTGTTCCCCTTCTCTCCCTTTAAGATCCAGGGGTAATCCTACCACTATTTTACCTACTTCATGGGAAAAAATTAACTCTTTTACGCGACTAACTTTTTCCTGGGGCGAGAAAGAAGAAAACCTGATAGAACAAACTCCCTGGGCGATGGTATGAGAGGAATCAGAAATAGCTACTCCAACACTTTTATCACCTACGTCTAAACATAATATTCT
>CAZGDY010000122.1:0-4428 GCA_964524965.1 uncultured Clostridia bacterium | reverse complement strand
TAATAAGGGAGAGGAATCCTCTGGTGGCAGTGAGTGGGCGTGTGTGTTCTCACCCTTGCGAAACTAAATGTCGTCGTTCGGATTCAGATGAGGCTGTGGCCATAAGAGACTTAAAAAGATTTACGGCCGATAAACTACTCAATAATGGTGGTTATCCCCTTCCTTCACTTCAGGGGAAGAAAGGAAAGGCAGTAGCTATAGTTGGTTCCGGTCCTGCAGGATTGACCTGTAGTTATCATTTGGCCAAGATGGGATATGACGTGACCGTATTTGAAGCGCTTTCAGTACTTGGAGGAATGCTAACAGTGGGTATTCCTGATTACAGACTACCACTTGCTGTTGTCGAAAAAGAAATTGGAGAGATTAAGAAACTTGGTGTTGAGTTTAAAACAGGTGTTAAAATAGGAGAAGATACTACACTTGATGAGCTTTTTAGCCAGGGTTATAAGGCTGTATTTATAGCCACTGGAGCTCACAAAGATATGGCATTGGGAATTGAGGGAGAAGAACTGGAAAATGTTATAGGAGCAGTAGATTTTTTAAAGAAAGTAAATCTGGGTCAGATAAAGAAAATAAAAGGTCAAGTTGCGGTCATTGGAGGGGGTAATGCTGCTATTGATGCAGCTCGATCAGCTCTTCGTCTGGGAGCAGATGGAGTTAACCTCATCTATCGCAGAAGACGTGAAGATATGCCAGCTTATGAAGAAGAAATCTCTCAGGCTGAAAATGAAGGGGTAAAGATGCATTTTCTTTGTAACCCGGTGAAGTTTTTTGGTAACGGTAAAGTAAATAAAATGGAATGTTTACGGATGAGCTTAGGGGATTTTGATTCTTCAGGAAGAAGAAGGCCAGTACCAAGTGAGGATTCCGAATTCGCTCTAAACATTAATTTTGTCATTACTGCTATTGGTCAGCGACCCGATCTTTCCTTTAACTCAGATCACTTTGAAATGAAAATTAGCAAAAGGGGAACAGCACTGGTGAATCCGGAGGATCTTAGCGTCAATAAGGATGGTGTATTTGCAGGAGGTGACCTTGTCACAGGACCTTCAACCGCTATCAATGCAATAGAGCATGGAATAAAAGTGGCTATTTCTATCGATAAATATCTTGGAGGCAAGGGTCTAGTTGAGGAAAATATAAGAAAACAAGAGAAACTTGATGAGATGGAACCCAGCCAGGATAATTTAGATGAGCAGCCCAGAGTGAAGAAAATTAAAAATCATCAGGAAACTAGCTTGAAAAATTTTCAAGAAGTAGAAGCTGCTTATAGTGACGGGGAGGCTTTTCAAGAAGCATCTCGATGTCTTCGCTGCGATCTTCAGATAGACTAATTTTTTCAAAGGAGAAATAGATGAGTCAAGTTACTGTAACAATAGATGGGATTAAAGTAAATGTTAATGAGGGTTCAACTGTTCTGGAGGCAGCAAATAAGGTAGGAGTTAAAATTCCCACTCTTTGCCATCTTTCTGAAATACAAAGTATAGGAGTCTGTCGCCTTTGTCTGGTAGAAGTTAAAGGTTCGCCCAAACTTCAGGCAAGTTGTTGTCTTCCGGTGGTGGATGGAATGGTTGCGAAAACCAATACTCCTCTTTTGAGAGAAGCAAGAAAATTCGTCTTGGAGCTCATTCTTTCCAATCACCCCACAGATTGTTTTACTTGTATCAGAAATGGTAACTGCGAACTACAAACATTGGCTAATGAATTGGGTTTGCGGGAGATATCTTATCCTGGAGAAAAACCAAAGGCAAAAGTTGATGCCTCTAACTCAGCCCTAGTTCGGGATATGGAGAAATGTATTTTGTGTAGAAGATGTGTAACTATCTGTCATGAGGTTCAGGGAGTAGGGGTAATATTCCCACAAAACAGAGGTTTTGAAGTGTCAATAGCGCCACCTTTTGAGGCAGAATTGCAAGAAGTTCCCTGCACATTTTGTGGTCAGTGTGTTATGGTCTGTCCTGTAGGAGCTATACACGAAAAGGAGTATATCGATGAGGTTTGGGAGGCTATAAATGATCCGGATAGGTATGTTATTGTGCAAACTGCTCCTGCAATTAGAGCCGCCATAGGAGAGGAATTTGGTTTTGAACCGGGAACTCTTTGTACCGGAAAACTGGCTGCTGCTCTTCGTCGAATGAGTTTTGACAAGGTATTTGATACCCAATTTGCTGCCGACCTTACCATTATGGAAGAAGGAAACGAGCTGATACACAGAATCAAGAAAGGAGGAACTTTACCAATGATTACTTCCTGTAGTCCTGGCTGGATAAATTTTATAGAGCAGTTTTATCCGGACCTTTTGGATCACGTGTCTACCTGTAAGTCTCCTCAGCAAATGTTTGGAGCAATAACAAAAACTTATTATGCAGAAAAAACAGGAATACCAGCTGAAAAAATGTATGTTGTATCGGTAATGCCCTGTACAGCAAAGAAATTTGAGGCAGAGCGATCCGAAATGACATCAAGTGGCTATCAGGATGTTGATGTGGTTCTTACCACCAGAGAACTCGCCCGCATGATTAAACAAGCCGGGGTTGATTTTGTTAATTTACCTGACGAGGACTTCGATGACCCTTTGGGTGCATCAACTGGTGCAGCAACCATATTTGGTAGTACGGGAGGGGTTATGGAAGCGGCACTTCGTACTGCTTACGAGATTGTAACGGGTAAAACCTTAACTGATGTTGAGTTTAAACAGGTAAGAGGATGGGAAGGTATTAGAGAAACAGAGATACCCATTGACGGACTAAAGGTGAAAGTAGCAGTAGCCCATGGGCTTTCCAATGCTGCGAAACTCTTAGATGGGATAAGAAAAGGGGAATCTTCCTATCACTTCATTGAGATTATGGCTTGTCCTGGCGGGTGTATCGGGGGCGGAGGGCAGCCCATCGCCAAAGATATTCTTGGGGTTCGAAAGAAAAGAATAGAGGCGCTCTACAAGGAAGATAAAACTATGGCACTTAGGAAGTCTCACCAGAATCCATCTATACAGAAGCTTTATCAAGAATTTCTTAAAGAACCTCTTGGTGAAAAATCTCATCATCTCCTGCACACTCACTACACTAAAAGGGGGGTAAAATATTAAATGAAGAAAATTTTATTAATAGATGATGCTGTGGATTTTATTGATGTAACTAAGGTGTTTTTGGAAAAAAAAGGATACGCAGTCATAACCGCTTATAATGGTGAGGAAGGGATAAAAAGAGCAATAGAAACTAAACCTGATGTGATAGTTCTTGATGTGATGATGACTGAAATGACAGAAGGTTTTGGTGTTTCTCGAAAGATTAAAATGGAGGAAAAATTAAAAGATATTCCGGTAATTATACTTACCGCAATTAGAAAAAAAGAGAAACTTCCCTGGACTTTTGAACCCGATGCAAATTGGCTTCCAGTTGCCAAATTTTTAGAGAAACCAATTTCTCCGGAAGAGCTTCTCAGAGAAATTAAAAAAGTTACAAATTAGATTTTTTTCTAAAATTAGGTAGGGCCACAGTTTCCCATAATCAGAAATTGTGCTACTGTGTAACCAAAATACGAGGTTTAGAGTATGCATAAAAAAAAAGCTCCAGAAATCTCAGCTATTCGTCTTTCTCTTTATCTTAGATATCTTAGAGAGATAAGAGGAAGAAAAAAAATATCTTCTGAACAACTTGCTCAATTAGTGGGAACATCAGGTGCCAGGGTAAGAAAAGATTTATCTTACTTTGGACAATTTGGAACCCCGGGGAAAGGTTATATGATAGAGAATTTGCGAGAGCAAATTTCAAAGGCATTGAGTTTGGATAGAATATGGGCTATAGCTTTGGTGGGTACTGGAAAATTAGGAAGAGCTCTTTTAAATTATCTTGCTTTTAAGAAAAGTGGGTTTCATATTAAAGCGGGATTTGATGTAAATCCGAATAAAATTGGCAAAAAAATAAATGAGATAAAGGTGTATGATCTCTATCGAATGCCCAAAATTATAAGGGAGGAGAAAATTCGCATGGGGATAATTACTGTTCCCGCCGAAGTAGCTCAGGAAGCAACAGATCTTCTTATTATAAGTGGGATAAAAGCTATTCTCAATTTTTCTCCTACCAGGATAATTGCTCCTTCTTACGTTAAGTTAAAAAATGTTGATTTTGCTGCTCATCTTGAAGTTATACCTTATTATATTGCTGACAATCGGTTTGCCTGGGGTGACAATTAGTGGTTCTAATAGTTAGAATTCGCTTCCAAATTATTGACCAATTAGTTAAGTGGGTTACAATGTGAGAAAATAAGGAGGCTAAAATGGAGAAAAAGATACTTTTAGTTGACGATGAGGTAGATTTTGTAGAGATTAATAAAGTAGCTTTGGAGAACAAAGGGTATCAAGTAGTAGTTGCCTACGATGGAAAAGAAGCTCTAAAGATGGCTAAAAAGGAAAAACCAGATGTGGTAATA
>CAZGDY010000121.1:0-4468 GCA_964524965.1 uncultured Clostridia bacterium | reverse complement strand
TTCCTCCTTTTAACTAATAATTATTTAATTCGTTTTTCAAATTAATAATTAACTTTTGGGGATCAGAAGACTTAAAAATAAAACTACCCATTATAATAATATTTGCACCTGCTTCAACTACCTGTTTTGCAGTAACTTCGTTCATCCCTCCATCGACCGCAATATCAAGATTAATATTTTTTTTATTAGCTTTCTCGCGAATAATACGAATCTTAGGTAAAATTTCTGGTATAAATTTTTGCCCACCAAAACCAGGGTTTACTCCCATCACTAACACCTGATCTAGTTTGGAAAAAACATAATCAAGCACAACCTCTGGTGTAGCTGGATTCAAAGCAACTCCCACCTTAACTCCTTTTTTTGAAATGGAATCAACTAACCGATCCAGATGTACTGCAACCTCGGCATGAAAACTTATATATTCACAACCAATTTCGCAAAAAGATTCAATCCATTTTTCCGGATGTTCAACCATAAGATGAACATCAAAAGGTAGACTTGTCTTACTTTTCAGGGATTTCAGTACTCCCAAACCAAAGGATATGTTGGGCACAAAGCATCCGTCCATTATGTCCATATGAATCAAATCCGCATTTTTTTCCACTTTTTTTATCTCATCCAGTAAACAACTAAAATCTGCACTCAATATAGAAGGAGCTATTTTTATTCTGTTAAGTGCCATCTATCCCTCCACTTTTTTTAATTTTAGCAATTGGCTACCCACATATATTCGAATTTCTCCTTTTCCGACTACTCTACATGATATCCCTACCTTATCGCCAGGTGAATGTAAACCATAGTCCAATTCTCTTTTTCCTTCCTCGTCAACTATTACAACCTGAACCTGTCTTTTTTCTAATCCCAAAGGAATTCGCACCGAAGTCAAAATCCATTTTTCGCTAGAGAGAATGTGAGTCTTTGTTTCTTCACTAGCAGAAACTACTAATTCTACCCTGCTATTCTCATCAACAATACTTCCTGGAAGTGGAGATTGAAAAATAATTGTTCCTGTTTCTTCAAGAGAAGGTTCTTCTTTGATCATAGCTATATCGATAGAGGCATCCTCAAGCCATTCTAATACCTGCTTCACCTTCTCTCCTCTAAGATCAGGCATCATCAACCATTCCACAACTAAGCCACTACTTAACAGCAAGCTCATTCCTTGCTCTCTACTCATTCTACCACCCTCATAAGGGTCCTGAGCAATTATTTCATCTTGAGCATTTTCAGAATAAACATGGCTCACATTTACTATATTTATTCCCAGTTGAGAAAGATAAATTTTGGCATCTCTTAATTTCATGCTTACCAGATTGGGAGCAGCTAACATCTCCGCTCCTCCGCTTATTACCAGCTCTACGCTTCGATTAGCTCGCACTTTTGTTCCCGGTGGAGGAGTTTGTGAAACAACTATATCGGCAGGAACCGCTACAGAAAACTTTTTTCCTGCAATTCTGGTACCCAATTTATTTTGGCTAAGAAAAACAACGGCCTCTTTCAGTTCCTTCCCTACTACATCAGGAATAACAATGCTTTTACCGGGGACCAAAACTATTATAGTTATATACGCTACCACTCCAACTGTTGCTAACAGAGAGAAAAAAATCCCAGTAATTTTAAGGAGCGATCTCACCCATACTGACAACTTTATTCCTTTATATTATTTTTAGCTACCTCCACCAATTTGGAGAATTGTTCAGGCTCATTAACTGCCATTTCAGCAAGCATTTTTCTATCTAAACCAACGTCAGCCTTTTTTAATCCGTTAATAAAACGAGAATAGGAAATACTTTCCCTTCTTACAGCTGCGCTAATCCGAGCAATCCATAATCTACGAAAATCTCTCTTCTTTCTCTTTCTCCCTATATAACTATAAGAAAGAGACCTTTTAATTGCTTCCTTGGCTTGAGCGTAAAGATTATTCCTTCCGCCCCTATAACCCTTAGTTAATCTAAGAATTTTTTTTCTTTTTTTGGTATGTATAACTCCTCTTTTTACTCTACTCATTTACTCTCCTTTTAACCGGATAACAACTTCTTGATTCTTTTTGCATCAGACTTGTCTAAAAATGCAGCTTGTCTAAATTTTCTTTTTTTCTTTGCTGATTTTTTAATTTTAAGATGGGAAGCAAAAGCTTTAAACCTTTTTATCTTGCCGTTTTTAGTAGTTTTAAACCTTTTGGAAGCTCCCCTGTGACTCTTAAGTTTAGGCATATTTTCCTCCAGAAGAAAAAATCATCAATTATTACTTAGGAGTTAAATACTGTTCCATTCTTCTCCCATTAACCAAGGGGACAGATTCAGCTTTTCCCACATCTTCCAGGTCTTTTGCTATTTTTTCCAACATGTGTCTTCCTTCTTCTTTGTACATATTCTCTCTGCCCCTAAACCTTATAGATAACTTAACCCTGTGTCCTTCTTTTAAAAATTGCTGAACCTTTCTTACCTTTATTTGAAGATCATGATTACCTATTTGATAAGATAGCCTTATTTCTTTCAAGATGTCAGCAATATGCTTTTTTTTGTTCTTCTTGCGTTTTTTTTCCAGTTGATATTTAAATTTACCATAGTCAAGCAATCGACAAACCGGCGGATTAGCCTGGGGAGCAACTTCAACCAAATCTAATCCCTCATTTTGAGCAATCCCCAGAGCTTCCTCTCGAGCAAGTATACCCAGTTGCTTTCCTTGGGCATCAACAAGCCGAACTTTTTTCGCTCTTATCCTCTCGTTGACCGCTATTCTTGGATTTGCGCTAATAATAACCCCCCTTATTTTAATTTCTGGCAACTATCTCGGCTTTGAGCTTAGTTATAAAATTTTCCAGGGAAATATTTTTCTCATTCTCTCCTTCTCTTTTGCGTATGGTCACAGTTCCACTCTCCTTTTCCTTTTTGCCTAAAATAATCATATACGGCACTTTTTGAAGTTGAGCTTCTCGGATTTTATAACTCAACATCTGTTTTCTAAAATCTGGTTCCACGCGAATGCCCTCAGATTTCATTTTAGCATAAACTTCCCTGGCGAAAGGTATCTGCTCGTCAGTTATGGTAAGTACTTTAACCTGCACAGGAGCCAACCAGACTGGAAATTTCCCCCCCAAATGCTCGATCAGAATTCCTAAAAATCGATCAATTGTTCCCAAAACAACTCTATGAATCATAACTACCCGTTTTTTTTCTCCTCCTGAGGCTATATAGTTAAGATCAAATCTTTCAGGAAGATTAAAATCAACTTGGATAGTAGGCCCCTGCCATAATCTACCAAGTGCATCTTCTATCTGGATATCTATCTTTGGACCATAAAAAGCTCCTTCTCCAGGAGCTATTTCAAAATCAAAATTTCCCTTATTTAAGGCCTCTTTCAAAGCAAGAGTAGATTTTTCCCAAAAAACATCAGAACCAATAGACTTTTCAGGACGGGTAGAAAGAGTAATCTTATATCCCAAATGAAAAGTATTCATCATAAATAAAGAAAATTGTAAAACTTTGCTTACCTCCTCTACTGTCTGCGAAGGCATGCAAAAAATATGAGCATCATCCTGAGTAAATCCTCTCAATCTTAAAAGACCATGAAGGACTCCCGACTCTTCACGTCTATAAACCGTACCTAATTCAAATAACCTGAAAGGAAGAGTTTTATAGCTTCTCTGCTTGCTCTTATAAACCATTACATGAGCAGGACAATTCATGGGTTTGAGCACATAATCTTCACCGTCAACAGAAAAAACATACATGTTTTCTCTGTAAAAGTCAAGATGCCCCGACATTTCCCATAACTTAGCCTTAGAAATATGAGGAGTTACTACTAGATGATAGCCTCTTTTTAAATGTTCTTTTTTTTCAAAATTTTCTATAACGTCTCTTACCAGGGAACCTTTAGGATGATAAATAGCTAAACCTGAACCTAAATCAGGATAAATATCAAAAATTCCCAACTCTCTACCTAATTTACGGTGGTCTCTTTTTTTTACCTCTTCTGTCCATTTTAGATAACCATCCAGGCCATTTCTGGCAAAAAAACAAGTTCCATAGACCCGCGATAACATGGGATTTCCTTCTTTGCCACGCCAATAGGCTCCAGCTACAGAAAGAAGAGTAAAGTACTTTACCTTTCCAGTAGTTTCAAGATGAGGTCCCCGACAAAGATCTATAAATTCACCTTGACGATATATAGTAACCTGATTATCTTTTATCCCGCCGAGTATCTCTAACTTATAAGGCTCCTCCCTTTTCTCGAATATTTTTCTTGCTTCTTCTTTTTTTAGTAGTTCTTTTTCGAAAGGAAGATCTTCCTCAATTATTTTCTCCATCTCGCTTTTTATCTTGGGCAAATTCTTAGATAAAATTTCTCCATCAATATCAAAATCATTATAAAAACCATCTTTAATTGGAGGCCACATTCCTAATTTATCTTGGTGGAAACTGCTTTTTCTCGCTTCGGCTAAAATATGACAAGCACTATGCCGTAA
>CAZGDY010000120.1:0-4640 GCA_964524965.1 uncultured Clostridia bacterium | reverse complement strand
TTAATTGCACCTGCTACTGCTAATATTATCGGAAAAATAGCTCAGGGCATAGCAGATGATATTCTTACTACCACAGTTATGGCCACCCGAGCTCCTATAGTAATAGCCCCAGCAATGAATGAGTGCATGTATCAAAATCCTTTAGTCCAGCAAAATATAAATAAGTTAAAGTCGCTAGGTTATAGATTTATTGGTCCTGCGGAAGGTAGGTTAGCCTCTTTAATTTTCAAGGAAAATCTTTTATAGTTACGGCAGGTCCTACCAGAGAGCCCTGGGATAAGGTCAGATTTTTTAGTAATTATTCTTCGGGAAAGATGGGTTTTGCTATTGCCCAAGAGGCCAGAGATCGAGGAGCAAAAATCATCCTCATCGCAGGTCCTACCTGCATTGAACCTCCCCGGGGAGTGAAATTGTACAGAGTTGAAACGGCCCGAGAATTGAGAGAAAAAGTAAATAAATATTTCAATGAAGTTAACGGGCTTATCATGGTTTCAGCAGTTGCTGATTTTCGTCCTTTTGAGGTAAAGATGGGTAAAATAAGTAAGGAAGATAAAGAAAATATAACTTTAAAAATGGTAAAAAATCCAGATATTCTTGAAGAAATAGGAAGGATAAAAGGGGGAAAAATTTTGGTTGGTTTTTGTGCTGAGACCGAAAATCTTTTAGATAAGGCCAAAGAAAAATTGCAGCGCAAAAATCTTGACTTAATAGTAGCCAATGATATAACCGAGATGGGAGCAGGTTTTGGGGTGGATACTAATAAAGTTGTGCTTTTGGACTCTAAGGGTAAGCTTAAATCTTTACCTCTTATGAACAAAAGAGAGGTGGCAAGAGAGATTTGGAATTGGATAAGAGATTTACCTTGAGAAAAATGTGGGGGATAAATAAAAAATACAGTTTTTTAATGAAAAGAAAAAACAGAATTTTTCTGAATTTTTTTTTAATGGGGTTGTTATTATTTTCCCTTTTTTCGCCAGCAAGAGGAACAACAACAACTGTTCAATTGATAAAGATTGAAGGAACTATTTCCCCGGCAACTTTAGAGTATGTAAAAAAAACTTTTTTGTCTGTCCGGGAAAAAAAAGCACATTGCTTAATAATTGAGCTTGATACCCCGGGTGGACTGGATAGTTCCATGCGGGAAATTGTTAAATTAATTATGAACAGCTCCATACCTGTAATTGTTTATATTTCTCCTAAGGGTGCAAGAGCAGCCTCTGCCGGAGTATTTATTGCTCTTTCCTCTCATGTTTTAGCTATGGCTCCAGGGACCAATATTGGTGCAGCGCATCCTGTTTCGTTAATGGGGAAAATGGATAAAAGTATGGAGGAAAAAGTAGTTAATGACGCAGCAGCTTACATCAGGTCGATTGCCGAGAAACGAGAACGTAATGTGGAGTGGGCAGAGAAAACAGTTAGAGAAAGTATCTCTAACACAGCAGAAGAGGCCTTAGAGTTAAAAATTATTGACATTGTGACAGACAACAGAAAGGAACTTTTGGAAAAACTCCAGGGAAAAGAGATAACCATCGACGGTAAACAAATTACCTTAAATACTGGCGATGTGACAGTTGATTTTTTTCAATCGAGCTTTAAGGATAGATTTCTCCAGCGCCTTGCCGATCCTAATTTAACTTATATACTTATGATGATTGGGATATGGGGAATCATCTTGGAGTTTTTCAATCCGGGAGTTTTTCTTCCGGGAATAGCTGGATCTATATGTCTGATTCTTTCTTTTTTTTCTCTGCAAGTTATTCCCTTTAATTTAGCTGGTATTTTACTTATAATTTTAGCGGTGGTTCTTTTTATTTTGGAAACCCAAATTACATCTTATGGTGCTCTTAGTATAGGGGGGGTTATCGCTCTTACTTTGGGGTCTTTTATGTTGATAGAACCTTCAGCAATTTATCTTGCGATTAGCTGGGAATATATAGTTGCTGGTGTAGGTGTAACTGCTTTTTTATTTATATTCATTATAACTCATGCTATAAAGGCGCAACTTAGAAAACCAGCTACCGGGAAAGAAGGCTTGGTTGGAATGGTGGGTGTCGTTAAAGCTGATTTAAATCCCCAGGGCAAAGTTTATGTTCATGGGGAGCTGTGGAATGCTTTAAATCTTATTCCCGACCAGATAATTAAAAAAGGCGAGGAGGCGGAGGTAATAAAATTAGAAGGAATGAGACTTTTAGTAAAGAAAAAGGAGGTTTAAAATGGGCGTAATAATATTTTTAGCAGTTATCATTATTATAGTTCTTATCTCTGCCATACGGGTGGTTACCGAATATGAGAGAGGAGTTATTTTTAGATTGGGGAGATTAGTAGGGGCTAAAGGTCCGGGACTTTTTTTTCTGATACCGATAGTGGATAGAATGGTAAAGATATCTCTTAGAACTATGAATTTTGATGTTCAACCCCAGGAGGTAATAACCAAGGATAATGTTCCGGTTAAAGTTAACGCTGTTGTTTACTTTCGGGTGATAGACCCGACTAAAGCAGTTGTAGAAGTAGAAAATTATCGTTTTGCCACTTTACAAATTGCTCAGACTACTTTAAGAGGAGTGCTGGGAGAATCCGAGCTGGATGAGCTTTTATCCCAAAGAGAAAAGCTAAATGAACGTCTTCAGGCAATTATAGATGAGCAGACAGATCCCTGGGGAGTTAAAGTGTCTATAGTAGAAGTGAAGGAAATTGAAATTCCTGAAGCGATGAAAAGAGCTATGGCCAGACAAGCAGAAGTAGAAAGAGAAAGAAGAGCCAAGATAATTAGTGCCCAAGGAGAGTTCCAAGCGGCTGAAAAATTATCTCAAGCGGCTGAAATTATTGGAGAACATCCTCAAGCAATTCAATTAAGATACTTGCAAACTCTTTCAGAAATAGCCAGTGAGCAAAACTCTACTATTGTTTTTCCTCTTCCTATTAGCTTTTTGGAAGCCTTTCAGCGTCTTGGCATAATAGATCAAAAGGGGAAATAATTTCAAGGTTAATGATGAAAACTAAGCTGATTTTTTTATTTATGATTTTTCTTTTCGTCTTATCTGGATGTCAGTATCAACCACAGGCGCCTTTGCCGACTCCTACAGCAAAAATAGCTATACCTTTGTTTATAAATAAAACATCTGAAGAAGATTTGGATGAGGTTCTTACCAGGGAAGTTATCGATCAGTTTGTATTTTATAGTAGTTTGCAATTGACCTCGGAAAAAGAAGCAGAATTTATATTAAGAGGGGAAATAATCCAATATCTCAATGAACCAACTTTAGAAGTGATTACCGCAAGCGATGAGTACAGGATTATAATTGAGGTTGTAGCAACTCTTTTTTCTGTTGACGAAAACCAGATAGTTTGGAAAGAAAGGGTAACCGAAGATACAATGTATTCAATTCTTCAGGTAGATTCCATTCAAACAGAACAAGAAGCTGTAAAACAGGTTTCTGACAGGATAAGTGAAATTCTTGTAAATTTAACCTTGGAGGGATGGAAAAACTAATGGAAGTTAAATTTACCAGACCAGAAGCGATGAAGGATGCTATTACTCATTACTGCCCGGGGTGTGGGCACGGAATTGTACATCGTATAATAGGTGAGGTGGTCGATGAGCTTGAGATCAGGGAACAATTAATAGGTATATGCCCGGTGGGTTGTTCAGTGATAGCTTATGATTATTTTGATTTTGATATGGTAGAGGTAGCTCATGGAAGAGCTCCGGCAGTAGCCACTGGAATCAAACGATCTCTTCCCGATAATGTAGTTTTTGCTTATCAAGGAGATGGAGATCTTGCCTCTATTGGCATAGCAGAAATAATTCATGCAGCAGCAAGAGGTGAGGTTTTTACGGTCATATTTATCAACAATACTACCTACGGAATGACTGGAGGACAAATGGCTCCTACTACTCTTCTTGGGCAAAAAACTGCTACCACCCCTTTTGGAAGAAGGTCTAATACAGAAGGATATCCCATACGCATACCTGAACTTTTAGCCTCACTTCCCGGAGCCTCTTATTTGGAAAGAGTAGCTGTAAATACTCCGACCAATATCAGAAAAACAAAAAAGGCGATAAAGAAAGGTTTTTTATTTCAAATAGAGAAAAAAAAGTTCTCCCTTATTGAAGTGCTTTCTCCCTGTCCTACTTGCTGGAGACTTTCACCTCTTGATTCCTTAAAGTGGCTGGAAGAAAATATGATTCCTTATTATCCTCTGGGAGTGGTAAAAGAAGAAGATTGATAGTTTATTTACAAAAACAATAAATTAATTATAATAATAAGTTGAGAGAATTGAAAAAGGAGTTGTTTATGGGAAAATACTGGAAATACTTAACAGTGGGAGTGGCAGTTGGAGGTTTTTTAATTATTTTTGCCTTTACTAAGGCTCCTGTGGAGGTCGTTAAAATAGTTTTTTCTGTGGGGAAAACGGTTAAAGAAATTACGTTAAAAGAAAAACCTTCCTCGGTCTCCAAATATGACGTGATTACCAGTGCCTCTGTTCATGTTGATAATACTTTTTCTCAGGAAAAGTCCTGAGAAAAATAAAGATAGCTTTCTACAAGTTTTTATCAGGATAGCCTATCTTTTCATTGAATAGGGGAAAAACAAGGGTGAAAGTGGTCCCTTCTCCTTTTTTACTTTCTGCCTTAATCT
>CAZGDY010000119.1:0-4709 GCA_964524965.1 uncultured Clostridia bacterium | reverse complement strand
CTTGCCAATATAAAAACTGGTTACTCAGTTGCTGTGTTGGGTGGGGGAATTATTGGCCTTGCTTGTTTGCAGGTGGCTCTTCGGGTAGGAGCTGGTCTTATGATTCTTTCGGATCCGGTTGACTCACGTTTAGAGATAGGTAAAAAGTTGGGAGCAGATATTGTTGTCAATCCTGCTAAACAAAATCTTAAAGAAGTTGTAATGGAAGCAACTAATGGTTTGGGTGTTGATACCGTTCTGGAAGCAGTTGGTGTGCAGGCAACTCTTGATGCCGCTATCCCCATAACTAAAAATGCCGGAACTGTTATGGTTGTTGGTGTTGCTCCTCAAGATATGAAATGGACAGTGAATCCCCAAGAGATTAATATGCGAGAGCTGTGCATTCAGGGTACTATGTGGTCTCCTTATTCTTTCATTAGAACTATTGGCTTGATGAATAAATTAGAGACAGATCTTTTAGCGACTCATGTTTTTCCTCTTTCTGAATTTGAGAAAGCTTTAGAGGTACAAAGAAATAGAGAAGGAATAAAAATTTTATTTAAACCATAGTAATTAATTTTTTGGGGTTAGCTTAGATTTTACCAAAGCTAAGCTAACCCCTTTTTATTTTAAGCCAAAAAACATTTTTTTTATTTGAACTCTTGCTGGTTTAAATTTTTAAAATATATTTTTTTGGGTTTGTTATTAAAGCAGTTTGCTAAAAATAATTTTTTTAATGCTCTTCTGTTTCCAAAATTGCTAGAAAAGCCTGCTGAGGGATACTAACATTTCCAAACCTTCTTAACCTTTTTTTCCCTTTCTTTTGACGCTCTAAAAGTTTTCTTTTTCGGGTAATATCTCCTCCGTAAAGAGGGGCAGTCACATCTTTTTTTAAAGCAGAGATACTTTCCCGGGCAATTATCTTAGAGCCCATTGCTACCTGAATAGGAACAGTAAATTGGTGTCGAGGAATAAGTTGTTTTAGCTTTTTAGCTAAGGCTCGGGCTTTCGAATAAGCTTTTTGTTTATATACGATTACCGAAAGAGCATCTAGAACTTTGCCATTCACCAGAACATTAAGTTTGACCAGTTCTGCCTCCTGGTATCCCGCGTGTTGGTAATCAAAGCTGGCATAGCCCCTTGATATTGATTTGAGCTCATCATAAAATTTAATAGCTATCTCAGCCAGAGGTACTTTATAGATTAAAAGAACGCGAGATGTATCCAGCCATCTTGTGTCTAGAAATTGGCCTCTTTTTTTCTCAAGAAGCTCAAAAATTACTCCCAAGTATTCCTGATGGGTAATTATATTCACCTTTATGTAAGGTTCTTCGACCAACTCTACCTTTTTGTTGGAGGGAAACTTGCTGGGATTATTCACTTCCAGAATTTCTCCCTTAGAATTTAGCAGACGATAAATAACATTGGGAGCAGTAGTAACTAAATCAAGATCAAATTCTCTTTCCAGTCGTTCTTGTATTATCTCTTTGTGCAAAAGCCCTAAAAATCCACAGTGAACACCCGGGCCAAGAACCGAGGAGCTTTCCGGCTGAAAGCTGAAAGAAGGGTCATTGAGTCGCAGCTTTTGTAAAGCATTTTTTAAGCGGTCAAAACTCTCTCCTTCTGCAGGGTACATTCCGCAAAACACTACCGGTTTTGGCTGTCTGTATCCGGGGAAAGGTTCAGAAGTTGGATTATCTATTCCAGTTACTGTATCTCCTATCCTTGCATCAGATATATTCTTCATATTGGCAATAAAATATCCTATTTCACCTGATTGCAAGTTTTGAGTTGGATATCTTTTTAGTTTTAAAATACCAACTTCCTCTACTTTAAATTCTTTTTTGGAGGACATAACGATAATTTTCATCCCCGGTTTGATAATACCTTCGAAAACACGTATATATCCGACTACTCCTCTGTGGCTGTCAAAAAAAGAATCAAATATTAATGCTTTGAGAGGGGATTGATTTTTATGATGAGGTGGAGGAATACAGCTAATTATGGTTTCAATAATTTCAGGGATGTTGGTTCCTTTTTTAGCGCTTGCCAGAATTGGGCTAGGAGAATTTGTACTTAGTCCTAATTTTTGTAATTGAGTTTTTACTCTTTCGGGATTGGCGAGGGGTAGATCTATTTTATTTATGATGGGAATAACGATTAATCTTCTTTGTTGAGCCAGATAAAAATTGGCTATGGTTTGAGCTTCTATTCCTTGTACGGCATCAACAACCAGTAAGGTCCCTTCGCAGGCTGCGAGAGCTCTTGATACTTCGTAGTTGAAATCTACATGACCTGGCGTATCAATAAGATTAAGAAGGTATTTTTTTTTATTTTTTGCTTGGTAATTAAGAGTAATAGTGTGGGCTTTAATGGTGATTCCTTTCTCTCTTTCCAGATCCATAGTGTCAAGAGTTTGTTCCTTCAGCTCGCGAGGTGAGATTGTATGTGTGTACTCAAGCAAGCGATCGGCCAAAGTAGATTTTCCATGATCTATATGTGCTATTATAGAAAAGTTTCGAATATTTTTCTGAACCATACCCCCACTCTACAGTTTAATTTTAAAATTTTTTAAGATAAGAAATGGAGAGGAATTTTTTGACAAGGTAAAAAAGTTTGCTAATCTTTACCTATCTTATTGAGCTTTTTCATGATCCTAGCTTTTTGACGGGCTACTTTATTTTTAGGCCATACACCTTTTGCCCAGGTAGAATCGATAATACTTATTAATTGAGGTAATCTTTTTTTTGCTTCTTCAAGATTTTTCTGATCGATTAAATGAAGAAACTCTTTTATACTGTTTTTAGTGCGATTTTTAATTTGACGATTACGTTTTGCTCTTTTTTCGTTCTGACGCATTCTTTTTTTAGCTGATTTTATCTGGGGCATGCTTTTCTCCTCAGAATTAATTTTGTAGCATTTTAGCATAATTTTTTGATTTGGCAAGTCCCTGAGGAGAAAAATGGAAGAAAAAATAAAAGAAGAGGGAGTTATCAGGTCTGCCGGAATAGTTAGCATTGGTACCTTAGCCTCTCGCATTACCGGTCTTATAAGATTACAAGTAATTGCTTATTTTTTTGGTTATTCACAGGCTACAGATGCTTTCTGGTTAGCCTTTTCTTTACCAAATCTTTTCAGAGCTCTTCTTGCTGAGGGAGCTTTAAGTGCTGCTTTTATTCCTGTTTTTAGCGAGTATCACTCCAAAAAAGGAGAAAAAGAAGCTTGGAGATTAGTAAACAGCATTTTTAATCTCCTTTTAGTTATTACAGGCTTAGTGATTGTATTAGGGATAGTTTTAGCTCCTTATTATATTCCTTATCTTGCAATTGGATTCAAGAATAACCCCACTCAACTAAATCTTACTATTTATCTTACTCAGTTTATGTGGCCATTTCTTTTATTTATAAGTCTTGCTGCTTTGGTTATGGCAACTCTTAATTGTCGAGGACATTTTCTATCACCTGCCTTTGCCCCTCTTTTTTTCAATTTTTCCTTTATTGCTTGCGGTATATTATTTTTACCTAAAATAGGTATTTATAGCTTAGTTCTGGGAGTAGTTTTAGGAGGAGCAATCCAATTATTTTTTCAATTTCCTTCTTTGATTAAAAGAGGGTTTAGATATCACTTCTTTTTTTCTTTAAAAGATGAGGGAGTGAGAAGAGTTTTTAAATTAATTGGGCCAGCCATTTTAGGAAGTATAACTCTTCAAATAAGTGTAGTTATTACTCGTATATTTGCCTCAACTCTTCCTCCAGGAGGTATTTCAGGCTTACAATACGCTATGCGTCTTGTACAGTTTCCTTTGGGTCTTTTCCCCATAGCTCTTTCAACGGCTATTTTTCCCCGTTTATCTTCATTGGTTGCCACAAAAAATATGGAAGGAGTTAAAAAAACAGCCAGCATGGGAATAAAAATGGTTTTGTTTTTACTTATTCCCTCCTCAATTGGATTAGTGATGATAGGGAAAGAACTTGTCATGGTTTTATTTCAACACGGAGCTTTTTCCTTTCAGGACACTTTGATTACAAGTCAAGCCCTTTATTGTTACTGTCTGGGTCTTTTTGCTATGGGAACTGTTATGATTCTTACCCGTGTCTTTTATTCTCTCCAGGATATGTTAGTTCCTCTGAAAGTTTTTGCTTTTTCTGTGCTCCTTAATGTAATTCTTAATTTTCTTTTAGTAGGTCCTTTAAGGCATCAGGGTTTAGCGCTTGCTACCTCCTTATCTGTAATTTTTAATATGGCGGTTTTAATTTTTTGGTTAAGGAAAAAATTGGGGAGCATCAATGGGTATTCAATTTTATTCTTGGTTTTGCGGATTAGCTTAGCATCAGTTTTAATGGGGGGAGGAATTTACGTTTTATCAATCTTTTTTGACTTGTTCAATCTTGAGCCATCTTTTCTTTGGACAATTAGTTATGTTATTTTTAGCATAATTTTGGGAACAAGTATAATTGCTGTGGCATCTCATGTAATGAAAATCGAAGAATTCAAACTTTTAATTAATTCCTTTTTCAGAAAAAATCAACCTGCCTGAGGAAATATTTGTTGACAAAATCCTTTTTGCTATTAGTTTATTTTATTGGTATCAAAATTTTGTCGGGAGAGTAAAAGTTGAGAAATGTAGTTGGTGTTATTTTAGCTGCAGGAGAAAGCAAAAGAATGAAATCAAATCAAAGTAAGCTCCTGCACCGTTTAGGACATAATTATTTAGTGGAATTTCCACTGCA
>CAZGDY010000118.1:0-4758 GCA_964524965.1 uncultured Clostridia bacterium | reverse complement strand
GGAGATGTTTTAGGAGAAAGACCAAAATCCCAAAATAAAAAAGCTTTATCTGTAATAGATATAAAATCAGGGTGGGGAGATTATCTGCTTCGACCCCTTACAGCCAAAAATCTTCCCCCAACTATTCCTGAAAAAAAAGGTTGGGTAAAAAGAGAAAAACTAATGGGGATAGAAGGGAGATCTCGTAAAATACAATTTGAGCTAGCTAAAAAATTTGGCATCAAAAATTTTCCAACACCGGCCGGGGGATGTCTTTTAACTGATCCTAATTTTTCCCGGCGAGTCAAGTATCTTCTTTCTACAGGTAAATTAACCATAAATGAGGTTGAACTTTTAAAAGTAGGAAGGCATTTTCACCTAAACCACCAAGCAAAAATTATAATCGGAAGAAATCAAAAGGAAAATTCTAAAATCGAAGAACTTCTCACGCCAGGTGACTTTGTTTTGAGGGTAAAAAAATACCCTGGGCCAACAACTCTTTTCCGAGGAATCATCACCTATGACTTAATATACAAAGCAGCTTCCCTAACCGCAAGGTACAGCGATGCTCCAGAAAATGAAATGGTAGAAGTAGAGTACTATCAAACCCCGGAAGGTAAAGGTAAAACAATAACCGTAATAGTTAAATCTGCTGATGATGAAAAACTAGAAAAATTGCGAATTGAGGAAAATTTATGAAGCTTTTTATTTTTGACTTAGATGGTGTAATATATGTGGGAGATACGTTATTACCAGGAGTTAAAGAAACACTAAATTCTCTTGAAAAAAGAGGAGAGGAAATTTGTTTTTTAAGTAATAATTCTACCTTGAGCAGAGAAGGTTATTGCCAAAAACTTGGTCGATTTGGACTAAAACTCCAACAAAAACAACTTTTCCCCTCCTCTTACCTTTGTGCTCTTTATTTAAGAAATTACAGAAAAATATCTCCTGGTGAAAAAGTAATGATTATTGGAGAAAAAGGACTATTCCAAGAGCTTAAAAAAACAGGAGTTAGTCCCTCATGGGACCCGGAAAAAGTAAAGTATGTTGTGGTAGGAATGGATCGAAAACTTAATTTTCGTAAACTTTCTCTTGCTCACCAAGCAATATTGAAAGGAGCTGAATTTATTGCTACTAACGCTGATAACACTTATCCGCTTGAGAAAAAAACTATACCCGCCTCAGGAAGTATCGTAAAAGCTCTTGAAGTTTCTACCCAAATCTCCCCTCTTGTTCTGGGTAAACCACAAACTTTTGGTTTAAAGATAGTTTTACAAAGCACAGGTTTTTCTTCCTCTCAGACTGTTTTAATAGGAGATAGACTAGAAACAGATATCGCACTTGGCAATAAATTAGAAATACAAACAATCCTGGTTTTATCCGGTATCAGTTCTCGCCAAGAAGTAGAAAAAGCACCTCCTGCTTTAAAACCCTGCCATGTAATATCTTCCCTCCCCGAACTTCTTTCCATCGCAATTTAGTAATCCGTAATCATTAACTAAATAGAAAAGAGGGGGGTTAGAAAAAAAGTTTTCCAGAAAAGCTAAATTATTAAAAACTTGGACGATGGCATTTCAAAATTTAACTAACAGATTATCTCTTTAACCCCAGCTAATACTGGATAGAGAAGTTATTAAACTCCCCTTTAAATGACTGTATTTCGATCTCTACATTGATAACTATCGCTCCTGGTGGTCCCTCATAGCACCATTTTATTATCTTATTTACCGCATTTTTCTTTCCTTCCGCTATAAGCTCCACTTTCCCATCCCAACGGTTTTTGACCCAACCTTTAACCTCTAAGGATGTCGCCATATCACGGGCTGTTACCCGGAAAAATACCCCCTGTACTCTTCCTTCAATGAGAATATAAACTCTTTTTTTATCCATTGTAAAACTGAATTAGAAATTATCAAAAATAGGTGGGGATTTTCTTTTATGTTGAGAGTTTTGAATAAGATTTTTAATTTTTGTTAATTTTTCCCCTGAAACCTTTGCCTTTACTTTTCCTTCTATAAATCGGATGGTTTGATCGAGGTCCTGATAAGTTATCCCCATCTCTTCCTCGTCAGTTTGGCCCGGCCAAAGATCAGCACTAGGAGGTCTATCTATTATAGCTTTAGGTACCCCTAGATATTTTGCCAGTTCCACAACTTCTGTTTTCAATACATCTCCCAGGGGAAGAATATCCACTCCCCCATCTCCATGTTTGGTAAAGTAACCTACACTTAACTCACTCTTATTTCCGGTTCCAATTACCAAATAATTCAAATTATTGGCAAAATAATAAAGAGTAATCATTCGAAGGCGAGGTTTCAAATTAGCTAACGCCATTTTACTCCCATGAAACAAAATAGACATAAGTGAATCATATGTTTTTTCCAAAGAAACAGTTTTAACTTTTATGTTAAATTTATCGGCTACCAGCTGAGCATATCTTACTCCCGCAGGATTGTTACCGCAAGGCATTATAATAGCCAGCATATTTTCTCCCAAACCCTTTTTACAAAGAGCAGCAACTACCGCTGAATCTAATCCGCCGCTTAAACCAAACACACCTCCTTTTGCTTTTGCGTGTTGAACTTTTTCTTTTATCCACATGGAAATCTTCTGACAAAGTTCTGCCGGTACCATCTTAAATTTTCCTTTTTATAATTTTTCCCTTAATTTTCTGTATGTTTCACCCAGAGCTTCTGGAATTACTTTAGTATCGGATAAAAGTGGCATAAAGTTATAATCCCCTGTCCACCGAGGAACAATATGAAAATGAATATGATCTTCAATCCCTGCCCCCGCTGCCTTTCCCAAATTCGCCCCTACATTAAAACCCTCTGGCTTCATCCCTTCCTTAAGTAGCTTAACCATTTTCTTTATGAGCTGCATTATTTCTATGCTCTCCTCAGAGTTTATCTGTTCCATAGAGCAGATATGACGGAAAGGTATTACCAGCAAATGCCCATTATTGTATGGAAAAGCATTGAGCATCACAAACGAGGTTTTTGCCCTTAAAAGAATATAATTTTTCTTGTCTTCTTTTTCCTGAGATTTCTGGCAGAAAATACACTTTTTTTCTTTAGTGCTTACAATATATTTTAACCGCCACGGAGCCCATAGTCTACGCATTAGCGTTCCCAAGCCCGGATTTTTCTTTTTATAATAATAAACTCCAAATTTTTTGTCAATTCTTGACATAAAAATAGATAAGTTCTAAAATAATAATACTTTTATTTCTTCATTGCATCTCGATGTATACATCTTGTGCATAACTCACAAAAGAGTTTCTTATCTTCAATCAAAAGTAAAAATGAGAAGTGTGCATTTTCTTTTTTGCACTTTTCATAAGCCTCTAAAGTTATTCACAGTTGTGGATAACTCTGTGATTAACTACCAGCAAGGTAGAAGGAAGTGATAAATGGAAAAAGAGGAAAATCGCTTATGGAAAAGGGTTCTGGAAATAGCAAAGGATAAAATCGACACTAGAAGCTTTAATCTTTGGGTCCGGCCATTGCAGCTTGATTCTCTTTCTCCTGATAAATTAGTCATAAAAGCCCCCAGTCAATTTGTCAGAGAAAGAGTGCGCGAAAAATACCTTTTTCTATTCCAGTCAATATTAAAAGAATTGACGGAAAAAGACGTAGAAATAGATTTAGGTGTTACTAATGCGATAAACAATTTTGGTAAAAAGAACTATAAATCTCTTCCTTCTCGCATTATTCCCTATTCACGCTTAAATCCTCGCTATAAATTTAATACATTTGTGGTGGGAAACAACAACCGATTGGCTCATGCTGCTGCCCTTGCTGTAGCTCAATCTCCTCCCTCTACCTATAACCCTCTTTTCATTTATGGTGATGTAGGTTTAGGAAAAACTCATCTACTTCAAGCTATCGCTCATTCTATTTTAGCAAAAAAAAGTGAATTAACTTTTACCTATCTCTCCTCTGAGGAATTTACTAATGAATTAATTAACTCCATAAGAGATGATAAAACCCTTCGATTCAGGAAAAAACACAGAAATACAGACGTACTTCTTGTTGATGACATAAATTTTTTAGCCGGGAAAGAAAGAACTCAAGAGGAGTTTTTTCATACTTTCAATGCTCTATATGAAGCCCACAAACAAATAGTTTTATCCAGCGATAGACCCCCCACAGAAATCCCCACTTTAGAAAAAAGATTACGTTCCCGTTTTGAATGGGGTCTAATAACCGATATTCAACCTCCTGATTTAGAAACCAGAATCGCTATTTTAAAGAAAAAAGCTGAGCGAGAAAAGATAGCTTTAAATAATGAAGTAATAGTTTTTATAGCTGAAAGAGTAAAAACTAACATTCGAAAATTAGAAGGATGTTTAATGAGATTAATTGCTCATTTTTCTTTATATGACAAACAAATTGACATTGATTACGCCAAAGAAATATTAAAAGATATCATTCCTTCTGAGGAGTCTAAGTTAATTACCCTGGACATAGTACAACAACATATAATTAAGCATTATAAAATAAGTGATACTCAATTAAAAAGTAAAAAAAGGGGGAGATCTTTAGTATTCCCCCGACAAATAGCTATGTATCTTTGTAGAGAGCTAACCGAATGTTCTTTTCCGGAGATTGGAGAAAAATTTGGAGGCAAAGATCACACCACAATTATGTATGCTTGCCGAAAAATAAAAGAACGGAGAGAAAAAGATAAAAACTTTAATAAAGAAATAGAAGAAATTATTCAAAAAATAATATCTTAATAATATCTTAATAACATCTTAATAAAGATGTTTATAAA
>CAZGDY010000117.1:0-4796 GCA_964524965.1 uncultured Clostridia bacterium | reverse complement strand
ACCAACTCTTACCAGGCTATGCCCGAAAAAGGAGAGCTTAGGATTAAAGCAGAGGCGAATAAAGATGAGGTATTTATCTTTATTACTGATACCGGGGCGGGTATTTCTAAAGAAAACCTAAAAAAACTCTTTGAGCCCCTTTTTACTACCAAAGCCCGGGGAGTTGGCATGGGTCTTCCCATTGCTAAAAACCTAATGGACATAAATGAGGGCAAAATTAAGGTAAAAAGTGAAGAGAAAAAAAGTACTACTTTTACTTTGATTTTTCCCATTAAGAAAGTGCAATAATAAGTAAAACGGGGCTTGCTGCTTGAAAAAAAGATTGATGCGCTAGGGCAAAAAAATAAAGAAAAGTGGATAAAACTAGTCAACCTTTACAAATTTACAGGTATTCCTTTCTCTGACAAGTATTCTTTCATCTGCCTGATTGTGTACTTACCAAAGTGAGCAATTGAGGCAACCAAAACTGCATCTGCGCCCCCTTCGGTAATGGCTTGGTATAAATGCTCAAGCTCTCCAGCCCCGCCTGATGCAATCACTGGCAAGCTCACTGCATTAGCAATGGCTCTGGTCATTGCGATATCATACCCAGCCTGCGTTCCATCTGCATTCATGCTGGTTGGTAAAATCTGGCCAGCACCTAAATTCTCAACTTTTTTGGCCCATTCCACAGCATCCACTCCCGTGGGTTCCCTGCCGCCGGATACCATCACCTCAAAGCCGGAGGGAAGCGGAGATGATTGGCGTGTATCAATAGCTACAACAATTTTTTCCCCGCCAAACTCTTTTACCGCTTCTTTAATTAAATTTGGATTTTTAAGAGCAGCAGTATTAATGGATACTTTAGATACTCCTATCTCTATCAAATCCTGGATATCTTGAATATTTCTAATCCCTCCCCCAACCGTCAGGGGGATAGATATTTTTTCCACGGTCTTTTTTACAACATTGACCAGTGTTTTTCTTCCCTCAATTGTTGCTGTGATATCTAAAAACACTAATTCATCGGCACCTTCACTACTGTAAACTGCACCAATTTCTGCCGGATCACCTACATCCTTTAAATTTACGAAATTTACACCTTTAACCAAACGACCATTTTTCACATCTAAGCAGGGGATAACTCTTCTGTAATTCATTTATCGCTACTCCTATAGCTATTTTGATTAGCCTTTTTAAAAAAACAGATTTATTTTTATTATTTCAGCTTACAAGATTATTCAGCTTGTATTTTAGACAACTCTGGGGCTTTGTCAAAAAAAGGAGCATTATTTTTACTTGTTCATGATGAGAAAAAATAAAGAAGAGGACAAATTTATTTTTTTAATTATAATAATTATGGTGCTAAGAAGCACCAAAAAAAAAAGAAAAAGGGGTAATTCCTTTTTTCGGTTGGGAGGAGAAAATAGATGAGGCTACAAATCGGAGATTACACTTTAACCCTGGTTTCTGATGGTTTTTTTTCCATAGATGGGGGAACAATGTTTGGTATAATTCCAAAAACAATCTGGGGCCGGTTAGTTACTACTGATGAAAAAAACAGAACGAAATTAGCCTTAAACTCTCTTTTAATTCAATATAAAAACAAAAATGTTTTAGTAAATGCGGGCATTGGAGAAAAGTTTAATAAAAAATATGAGAAAATTTACAAAATAGACCACCAAGAAACTATTACCTCTTCTCTTAAAAAGATAAATCTTTCACCTGAAGACATTGATTTTATCATTTTTACCCATCTCCATCTTGACCATTGTGGGGGTGCTACCAGATTTGAAAATGGTAAATCTATCCCCCTTTTCCCCAGGGCGCAATATATTATTCAAAAAGCAGAGTGGGAAAGTGCAACTCATCCCAATGAGCTAACCAAAGGAAGCTATCTCCAAGATAACATTTTGCCACTAAAAGAAAGATTAATTCTGATAGAAGGAGACATTTCTTTAACCAAATTTGGCGCTCCCGGGATAAAACTGATCAAAACAGGAGGTCATTCAGATGGACATCAAATTATAGAAGTAACTGCTAACGGTAAAAAAGCTGTTTATTTATCAGATTTAATTCCTACTTCAAAACATATTCCCCTTCCCTATTTGATGGCTTATGATATCGACTCACTGCAGGTACTTAATAAAAAAAGAGCTTTGCTAAAAAAATCTGTTGATGAAAATTATCTTATAATCTGGGAACATGACCCCGAATATTTTTATAGCAAGATAGGATTTTATAACGGAAATTACTTTGCCAAGGATTCGGTAAAACTTTGAGATTGCTTTCTTACTTTCCTGGAGCTAATAACAAAAATGAGGTTGCGCTTTTTATAATGAAGATAAAAATGTAAGATTATTTTGGAGATTATTTATATCTTTCTTCCTCACTATATACGCAACCACAGTACTGTTGATGGTAAAAACCCATCCTATGAGAAAGTTCCCTGCTTTCCTTCCAACCTTTTTTAAAAGAATCAAGATAAGGTTCAATTGAATGCTCTTTTGCCACTACCTTAGCCGTATTTTTCATTAAACTCTGATTTTGGTGAGGTGAGACAAGAAGGGTTGATCCAAAATAATCAAACTTTCCTTTTTTAGCAAATATAGCAGTCTTTTCAAATCGAAGATAATAGCAAATTCTGCAACGATCTGTTTCTCTGTAAACTATCTCTCGCAAGAAATCTCTTAGTCCATAACTATCCTGGTAGATTACCTTGGTACCTGTTTTTTGAGCCCATTTTTTAACTGATTCTAACCTTTTCTGGTATTCTTTGAGAGGATGAATATTGGGATTATACCAAAATCCCATTACTTCCTTAAATTCCTCTTTTAAACGAGGAAAGCAAAATAAAGCACAAGGAGCGCAACAAATATGGATTAGAATTTTCATTTATTCCCTCAAATTTTCTTTTTTCTGAATTAAAAATTTAGTAAAAAATAGCAGATAAAAAGCTTTGCATTTTTCAGAAAAACTTGCCTTTTAGCTTATTTTTACTTGTATTCTAATTTTCCTTATCACTCTGTCAAACCCTTTTCCTGTAATTTATTGAACTTCCTCTTTAATTTACTAAAGCACTAAATATTCTTTTTATGAAGGAAAACTCTCTTAATTTTCCATTTTTAATAAAATGTTATTGATTCATCCCGGGGCGAGATTTTCAAACAGCCAAAATTTTTCTTCTTGATAATTACTCGATTATTAGCTATGATAAGAAGAAATGTTAGCTAATGAATGTCGTTCACCCATAAATTATTACCATGCGTACAAAAACAATAGGAGTTTTAGCAACGCTGGGAGCAGGTTTAATGTGGGCTTTCGAGCCCATTTTTGCTAAATTATCTTATGTAAATGCAGATTTTCTTAAAACTTCGGCTGTGAGAGCTATATTTGTAGCATTAATTGCCTTAGTTTACACCTTTGTTACCCATAAAGGGAATTTAAAGGTCAGTAAAAAACAATTTTCAGCCCTGGTTTATATTGCCGTAGTAGGAACATTATTTGCTGATTTAATATATTTTTTTGCCGTGACTAAAACTTCTGTGATTAATGCAGTTTTAATAGGACACATGCAATCTATTTTTATTGTTTTTATTGGATTTTTTCTTCTAAAAGAAGACAAATTAACAAAATTTGATTATATCGGAATATTTTTTATGATTATTGCTGGTTTGTTAGTTACGACAAAAAATCTCACAAACCTTTCCTTGTTGAGGCTGGGCACGATTTACGATTTATTGGTATTGTCGGCAACAGTTGCCTGGGCAACGGCAAGTATAGTAATGAAAAAATATCTAAAAGGGATGAATGCAGGTGTTATCACTTTTTACCGGTTCTTAATTGCTTCAATTGTGTTTGTTGTTTATCTTTTTTCCACATCCTCGCTTGCTATTTCTAATATTTATCAAATTTTGACCGGGGTCGCAGTTGGAGTAGGATATATACTATTTTATGAAGGCTTAAAACGGATCAAAGCCGCTCAATCATCTGCGCTGGAGCTCTCAGCACCATTTTTTGCGGTATTACTTAGTTTCTTTATTTTAGGGAAATTAGTCACGACTATGCAAATTTTAGGTATCTTAATTCTTTTTGTGGGAGTTTATTTTTTATCAGCAAATTTTAAAACCATCTCTTGACAATCTATATTTATGAGTTTTATAATAAGCTTCAAATTAAAAACTTCGGATCGGAATTTCCTGCTAGAATTATCAAAATTTTTTACCCTTCCGGAAGTTTTTTCAAAATCTTTTATTTTAAATTAACAATAAATGCATCTTAAGTTTTTAGAAAAACAACACTTTAAAAGGATTTTAAAATGGAAAACAATAGAAGAGAAAAAAAGGTAAAGAATATCGGGTTTATAGCGACGCGACTTTCTGGAACCGATGGGGTTTCCCTGGAGGTGGCAAAATGGGATAAAATTTTTGAAAAAAATGACTGTCGCTGTTTTTATATGGCTGGCGAGCTCGATAGACCAAATCAACGCTCACTTATGGTAGAAGAAGCGCATTTTGAGCACCCCGAAATTCAAAAGATATGCCGTGAATCTTTTAGCGCTACAACCAGAAAACTATCTACTACTAAAAAAATTCACCAGATAAAAGATAAACTTAAAAAAGACATCTATCAATTTATAAAAAACTTTCAAATAGATTTAATTGTCGCGGAAAACGCTCTTACTATCCCTCTGAATATTCCTCTGGGACTTGCAATTACTGAGGTGATTGCTGAAACTGGAATTCACATTATCGCTCATCATCACGATTTTTTCTGGGAACGCAAACGATTTCTCACCAATGCTGTCTGGGATTATA
>CAZGDY010000116.1:698-4973 GCA_964524965.1 uncultured Clostridia bacterium | reverse complement strand
GCGAATTGCCAAAAAAAGAGGTGAGCGTCAGGAGAGATTAAAATCACTTTTTTAACGAATATAAAAAGTTACTTTTATTTTAATTTCTTTTCAGGTCATTTTTCAAGGTGAGAATTTAAAATCGATGTTTATAGAAGATGTAGAAATTTGAGTTATTTTTTTTAAATTATAAGCGGAAAGTTAAAGTATCAGATGTTGAATAGTTTAATTATAGGAAGTGCAAAAATGGAGACTAAAAAAAGTAGAGTTTTTAAAATGCCTTCTGTAGTGATAACCGGGAGGAATTCTTCTCAAGAAGTAGGTCGAGTGATAAAAAAGATAAATTGCAAAAAGGGTTTAATTGTCACTGACAGGAATTTAGCCAATACAAAGATTTTAGCAAGCGTAAAAGCTTCTTTTGTCTCGGCAGAAATCTCATGCGAGATATTTGACCAGATTGTTACAGAGCCAATCACAGATTATGTAGAACAAGGACTAAATATATATAAAAAAACAAAATGCGAGTGTATTGTTGCTGTGGGAGGGGGAAGTTCTATTGATACAGCAAAAGCTATTTCTGTTTTGACTTCAAATTCAGGATTAATTCAGGATTATGAGGGGTTAAATAAAATTTCAACCTCCGGGGCTCCACTCATCGCTATACCTACCACTGCCGGAACAGGAAGTGAAGTTACTACTACTACTATTATTACAGACACCAAAAGAAATGTAAAAATGCTCCTTATAAGCCCCTTCCTTTTACCGTACGCTGCTTTAGTTGATCCACTATTGACCGTATCTATGCCTCGAAAATTAACGGCAGCTACTGGTATAGACGCTTTAACTCACGCTATTGAAGCCTATACTTCTGTTAAAGCGCAGCCTCTTTCTGATATTTTTGCTTTATCCGCCATAAAACTTTTAGCGGGAAATCTAAGACAAGCTTGGGCTAATGCTGATGACTTAAAAGCCCGGGATTCTACTATGATGGGGGCTTTTCAAGCTGGAGTAGCTTTTAGCAATTCCTCAGTAGCTCTTGTCCATGGAATGTCTCGTCCTTTAGGGGCTTACTTTCATATTCCTCATGGCCTATCAAATGCGGTTCTTTTGGCACCAGTTATTGAATTTAGTATTCCGGGTAACCCTCAAAAATATGGCCAAATAGCAAAAACAATGGGGGAAAAGATAAAGGACCTCACAGTTGATGAGGCCGCTGCAAGAGTTTCAAAGGCAGTTAGCAAGTTAGTTGAAGATGTTGAAATTCCAACTCTTAGTGAATTAGGGATTAAAAAGGGAAAATTAGAAGAAGTAGTTGCTCAAATGGCTGAGGATTCTATCGCCAGTGGTAGTCCAGGAAATAATCCCCGAAAAGCAACCAAGAAAGAAATTATTGAGCTATATTGGAAAGCTTTCTAATATAGTTTGATAAGGCTTAAAGCATTTAAAAGCTCTTTTTATTTATTTTCTGTTTAGTTGACAGAGAAAATTTATGGGGTAGTATTATTTAAAAAAACCTTAGTCCACAAATATATATCAATGCCTTATTTTGTTCACTTACACACTCATAGCGATTATAGCCTTTTAGATGGAGCTTGTAGTGTTTCGCAATTGGTTGAAGAAGCCTGCCATCTTAATATGCCCGCCCTTGCTTTAACCGATCATGGCAATCTTTTTGGTGCGATAGATTTTTATCAAAAAGCTTTTAGCAAGGGGTTAAAGCCAATTATAGGCTGCGAGATGTACGTAGCTCCTCAATCTCGTTTTAAGAAGAAAAAGGGTAGGGGAGAACAAGTAGCTTATCATTTAACCTTGCTTTGTAAAAATAAACAGGGTTACAAAAATTTGATGGAGCTGGTAAGTAAAGGATTTACCGAAGGCTTTTATTATCATCCAAGAGTTGATAAGGAATTACTTTCTGATTTAAAAGAAGGCCTAATAGCTCTTTCTGGCTGCATAAAGGGTGAGATTCCTTCACTTTTAATAAAGGGTGAGGTTGAGAAAGCTCATGAGGTTACCAGAGAATTGAGAGAGATTTACGGTGAAGATTTTTATCTTGAAGTTCAATTTGCTGGTTTGAAAGAGCAAGAGTTAGCGAATGCATCTTTGAAGGAGCTTGGCAAAAGATTTTCTATACCTCTTGTGGCAACTAACGATATTCATTATTTACGTAGAGAGGATGCAAAAGCACAGGAAGTGCTTCTTTGTATCCAGACGGGAAAAACTTTGGAGGATACTGCTCGCTTGAAATTCTCCTCCTCCGAGTTTTATTTTCGCACTCCTGAAGAGATGTTGAAAGTTTTTTCGGATACTAACCTTATCTATACTTCTGGTGAAATTGCCGAAAAATGCAATTTAGTTTTAGAACAAGGTAAGATGCATCTCCCTCTTTACCACCCGCCTCAGGAGTATACTTTAACAGATTACTTGAAGAAACTTTGCCAGGAAGGTTTAAAGAGGTGTTATTCTTCAGTTTCTCAAGAGGTGAAAGAAAGGCTAAACTTTGAACTGAATATTATTTTTGAAATGGGTTACGTTGGTTATTTTCTTATAGTTTGTGATTTCATTGCTTATGCTAAAAAGAAAGGTATCCTTGTTGGTCCGGGAAGAGGGTCAGTGACCGGAAGCCTTGTTGCTTATCTTTTGGGCATAACCGAGATTGACCCCTTGTCCTACGGTTTGATATTTGAAAGATTTTTGAACCCTGAGCGAAAATCTCTTCCCGACATCGACATAGATATTCAGGACAATCGCAGGGGAGAGATAATTGAATATGTCAGGGAAAAATACGGGGAACAAAATGTTGCTCAAATTATTACTTTTGGAACAATGGCTGCCCGCGCTGCCGTACGTGATGTAGGCAGAGTTTTGGGTATGCCTTATGCAACTGTAGATAAAATTGCTAAATTAATTCCCCCTTACACTAAATTAAAAGTAGCTATTGAGCAAAGTAGTGAGATTAAACAGTTTATATCTGAGGATGAACAAGTAGAAACTTTGTTTGAGATTGCTCAAAGAGTTGAAGGTCTAATACGGCATGCCTCGACTCATGCCGCAGGGTTGGTGATAACTCCTAAAAAACTTACCCATTATACTCCTCTTTACAAAACCAATAAAAATGAAATTACCACTCAATACGAGATGCACTCTATTGAAGCAATCGGCCTTCTCAAGATGGATTTTCTGGGGCTCAAAACGCTAAATGTGATCAAAGAAACGCTGGACCTTGTTAAAAAAAATAAAGAAAAGACGATAAATTTAAAGGGCGTTTCTTTAAAAGACAGAGCTACTTATAGGATGATTTCTCAAGGGGAAACATTGGGTGTTTTCCAATTAGAAAGTAGAGGCATGCAGGATCTTTTAAAGAGATTAAAACCAGAAAAATTTGAAGATATTATTGCTGTACTTGCTCTTTATAGACCGGGTCCTTTGCAGAGTGGAATGGTTGATGATTTTATATCCAGAAAGAGTGGCAGCAGCAAAGTAGAGTATTTACATCCTAAATTAAAGCCTATTTTAAAGGATACTTATGGAGTGATTCTTTATCAGGAACAAGTGATGGAAATTGCCAGTGAGCTTGCCGGATTTAATTTGGGTGAGGCTGATATACTCAGAAGAGCTATGGGTAAGAAAATACCTTCTCTTATGGCAAAGCAGAAAGAAAAGCTTATTCAGGGTGCACTGCAAAGAGGGATTGATATTCAAATTGCAGAAAGAATATTTGAACTTATAGCTCATTTTTCTGGATATGGATTTAATAAGTCACATTCCACCGGATATGCTTTAGTTTCTTACCAAACAGCTTTTTTAAAATCTAATTATCCTTTAGAGTTTATGGCAGCTCTTCTCACCTCGGAAAAAGATAATACCGATAAATTAATTTTTTATATAAGCGAGTGCCAGCGTATGGGAATTGAAGTTCTTCCTCCAGATATTAATAAATCCTGGGCTAATTTTACAGTAATCGAAAAAGCAAAAAAAAAGAAAGACTCTCCACCCCTCTTTTCCGAAGATAAGTCCTTGGGAAGAATCGGGTTTGGTTTAACTGCGATAAAGAACGTGGGAGAGGTGGCGATGTCATCTATTATTAAAGAGAGAAAAAGTAAGGGGGAGTTTAAATCTATTTTTGAGTTTTGCCAAAGGGTAGATTTGCGGGTGGCCAACAAAAAAGTTCTGGAATCTCTGGTAAAGTGCGGAGCTTTTGATTGTTTGTCAGGTTATCGCTCTCAAAAACTGGCAGTTATTGATGAGGCTATAGGCAAAGCAGTACGGCTTCATAAAGATCAGGAAAGAGGGCAA
>CAZGDY010000116.1:0-688 GCA_964524965.1 uncultured Clostridia bacterium | reverse complement strand
GAATAATGTAAAAGGAGAAGGGTATGGACTTTTCACTTAATAAAGACCAGGAAAAAGGGCAACTTTCTTTTTTTACTGAAGCCGAAAAAAAAGAAGATGGCAAGCTTCCTCCAATGGAAGATATTTCCAGAAGCACGAGGCTTACCTGGGAAAAAGAGCTTTTAGGAGTTTATTTATCCGGGCATCCTCTGGATGGTTTTAGGAGAAGGATAGCTACTTGTTCTACGTATTCAACAGCCGGATTAAAAAAACTCAAGATGGAAACACAGGTAAAGATAACCGGGGTGATCAACACTGTTTCCATGAAAAAAGACAGAAAAGGTAACCCTATGGCTTTTTTTACTCTTGAGGACTCTGAGTCAGAGGTTGAGGTAGTAGTTTTTGCTAAGGTTTATGCGGATTGTTCTTCTTATTTAAAAGAAAGAGAGCTGGTCTTTGTTGAAGGCAGAGTGGATGCTACCGCTGATAACCCAAAAATTTTAGCCAATCAGATTTTTTTATTTTCCGAAATAGAGGGGTAAAATAATAGTTTTCACATTAAAATTAACCAGGAAAACTGGGAAAAATCTAAGTTAGAAAAATTAAAAAATATTCTTCAGGAAAAAAAAGGTAAAAATTCTGTTTATCTGCATTTTCAAGGTAACAACGGAGAAAATGTTGTTATTAAATCAAAAATTTTTCAGGTAGA
>CAZGDY010000115.1:0-4998 GCA_964524965.1 uncultured Clostridia bacterium | reverse complement strand
AGCGCTTGCTTCGCATGCAAGAGGTCGGGGGTTCGAATCCCCCCATCTCCACCAGCTTTTTTAAATTACAATTTCACTTCCTTCATCGCTTGCATTTTACTCTTAAAATACTAAAATTATTACAAAGTTTGGGGATGTAGCTCAGCTGGGAGAGCGCTTGCCTTGCACGCAAGAGGTCGGGGGTTCGAATCCCCCCATCTCCACTAGATTAGGAGAATGGGGTGGCTTATCAAGTCTTAACTCAAAAATGGAGACCACAAGTTTTTCAGGAAGTAGTTGGTCAAGACCATATAATGCGTACCTTAATAAATTCGATTTCTCTTAACAGAGTTGCCCATGCTTATCTTTTTGCTGGTCCCCACGGGACTGGTAAAACTAGTACCGCCCGCATTCTGTCTAAAGCTTTAAATTGTGAAAAAGGTCCTACTCCTTTTCCCTGCAATCAGTGTTCCAGGTGTCTTGAGATTATTAGAGGAGAATTTCTTGATGTGCTGGAAATAGACGGTGCCTCTAACAGGGGAATAGATGAGATGAGAAGCTTAAGGGAAAGGGTGAGTACCTCTCCCATGAAGGGAAGATTTAAGGTCTACATAATTGATGAGGTTCATATGCTAACTTCTCCTGCTTTTAATGCTCTTTTAAAAACAATTGAAGAGCCTCCCTCTCATGTAGTTTTTATTTTTGCTACTACCGATCCAGAAAAACTACCTCTAACTATTATATCTCGTTGTCAGAGATTTGACTTTAAAAGGATAGGATCCTCTGATATTGTAGCCCGGCTTGAGCAAATCGTCGTAAAAGAGAAAATTAGTGCTACTCATCAGTCTTTGCAACTCATTGCCCGGGCCTCAGAAAATAGTATGAGAGATGCACAGAAATTTTTAGATCAGCTCACTTCCTATGCCCAGGAAGGTATAAAAGAAGAAGATGTAAGGCAGGTGTTAGGGCTGGTAGAGGCAGAATATCTTACTAAACTTACCGATAATTTATTCCATCATGATTCCGCCTCTAACATAAAACTTCTCCATCAACTTTTGAAAAAAGGGAAAACTCCTCAGTGGATAGTAAAAGATTGGCTTAACTGGATGAGAGATCTTGTTATGTTTAAATTAGGGGGAAAAGAGCTTCTCTTATTTTCTTCAAGTTACCGGGAAATTATTGAGACTCAAAGTTCTTATTTTACTGTTAAGCAGCTAATAGATTATATAGAACAACTTTGTTCTACCGAAAGAAAAATTCGGTTTTCATCTACTCCCTACATTCACCTTGAAGTATTAATGATTAAACTGTGTTCTGTAAACGCTGAAGTGAAGAAGATAAAATTAAAGGGGGAAAATTCTTCCCTCGCTGCTTTATATGACAAAATTATAGCTTTGGAGAAAAAAATAGCTGCAATTGCATCTGTTAGCTCACCTGAGGGTTATAGGCCTAAAAATGTTTTATCTGAAAAAAAAAGAGATGATTCCAGTTATGAGGGTGAAAAAAAAGAGAACGATAAAAAAGAGAACGATAAAAAAGAGAATATTCTCTCATCGGTTAAAGAACTTAACTTAGTAGAAACAGAAGTGTTAGACAGATGGAAAACGGTCATACAGGGAGTGAAAACGAAAAATAAAACCTTAGGTAGCTTCTTAGAAAAAATGAAGATTCTTAGTTTAAAGAAGGATTTAATTATTTTGGGTCATGAGGCAAATTTTCTTAAAGAAACACTGGAAAAAAGGGAGAATAAAGAATTAGTCTACAAAGAATTGAAAAAGATTTTTTCAGAAAAATTTTCTCTTAAATTTAAGCAAATTATTTCTAAAAAAAACCAAGAAAAAAAATCCTCTTCTTTGCAAAAAATTGTAGCTCAAGCTGTGGAAATATTTGAGGGAGAAATAATAAGTGTCTGAGGAGGCAGTTTAATGATTCCTAATTTACTTAAACTTTTTAAAGATTTTCAAAAATTTCAAGGAGAGATTAAAAAAATCCAGGATGGATTGGCAAAAGAGAAAGTTATAGGCTCAAGTGGAGCGGGGATGGTAGAGGTAACAGTAAATGGTAAATTAGAGACTATCGATATAAAAATAGAAAAAGAACTTTTGCAAGACAAAAATCTGCAAATATTGCAGGATCTTATAGTAGCAGCGATAAATGATGCTATAAAAAAAGCTCAGGGGATGATGAAAGAAAAAGTCGGGGAAATAACCGGAGAATTGGGATTATCCGGGTTAAATATTCCCGGTATGCTTAATACTTAATAATTATGTATTATGTAAAATCATTAAACAGGCTTATAAATCAGCTTACCAAACTTCCCGGAATCGGAGAAAGAACAGCGCGTAGGTTAGCCTTTTACATCTTAAAACAACCCCAAGAGGAAACTATTCATTTGATAAATGCTCTTAGGGCACTAAAGCAAAAGGTAAAAAAGTGTAATATATGCAACAATTTTTCTGAAGATAATCCTTGCTCTATCTGCAGGGATGAGAAAAGAGATAGAACTGTCATTTGTGTGGTGGAAGAACCGCAAGATGTTTTTCTTTTCGAAAGAATAAAGGATTATCAGGGATTATACCATGTCCTGGGAGGAGCTATTTCTCCTTTAAAAGGAATAAACCCAGAAAACCTGAGCATTGATGCTTTTTTACAGAGGGTAAAAAATGAAAATCTTCGTGAGGTTATTTTAGCGACCAGTCTCGATACTGAAGGTGAGGCTACGGCAATTTACATCTCTAAGTTGCTCCAATCCTCAAAACTCAGAGTTACTCGTCTTGCCCATGGACTTCCTGTTGGCGGAGATCTTGAATTTGCCGACGAAATAACGCTTACCTATGCTTTGAGAGGAAGAAAACAAATGGAAGAGGAGTAAAAAATTAAAGAGTTAACGGGGATAAATATAAGTTTAGCTCCCCAAAGATACATTCAGGAAAAAGGGGCAGTCTTGCGAGTGGGCCAGTTTTTGAAAAATTATGGAGAAAACCCTCTTTTTTTAGCCGATACGGTTGTTGGACGAATAGTAGAGGATAAAATAAAAAAAGGATTAAAAAAATTAAAACTCCCCTTTAACCTTTTTACCTTTGAAGGGAGATGTTGTGAGGAAGAGATTGAAAGGGTACAAGCGGTTGTAAATAAAGGGAAAAATGATTTAGTAGTTGGATGCGGAGGGGGCAAAGCTATTGATACAGCAAAAGCAGTAGCTTTTTATAGCGAGGTTCCTTTTATCAGTTTCCCGACCAGTTGTGCTACCTGTGCAGCCTGGTCTTCCTCTTGTCCTGTATATTCCAGAAAAGGAGAGTATCTGGGAACCAGAGAGTTTAAGAAAAGTCCTCATCTTGTGTTGATAGATCCCGAAATAATAGCTCAAGCTCCTGGTAGACTTTTATCGGCGGGAATGGGTGATTCTCTTGCTAAATGGTATGAGGGGAAAAGTACGGTCAATCTCTTGGAAGATGAATTATTGGTGGAGGCCGCTGTTAATTTATCGAAGTATCTGTGCGAAATTATTAAAAAATTTGGCTTTCAGGCAAAAATTGATGTAGATAATAATTTTTGTTCTTTTCCGGTTGAGCAAGTTGTTTTGGCAAATATACTTGTTGCCGGTCTTATAGGAAGATTAGGGGGAAAGAGTTTTCGCTCGGCTGCTGCTCATGCCTTTAACTATGCTTTGTGTGGGATACCGAAAACTTTTCCTATTTTGCATGGAGAAAAGGTAGCTATTGGTATTTTAATCCAATTTATATTAGAGGGGAGAAGGAAAGAAGAATTAATAAATCTCATCAGGTTTTACAGAAAAATTGGTCTACCTTGCCGGATGGAAGAAAGAGGGGTTCATTTTACTTTAAAGGAGATAAAATATATTTCTGCAAGGGTATGTAGCGATCCTCGCATCGGTAATTTACCTTTTTCTGTAGATGAGACTATGTTTCAAAAAGCTTTTTTGGAAGTTGACAATTTAGCCAAAAGCATCGAATCCTCTTTAGAGGAAAGCTTTTTAGAGAATGTTTAGTTTAGGTATTGCCAAATAGTAAGGATTCAATAAAATTTACAAAAAAATAAAAATTTTATTTAAAAAGGAGCACCTTCAATGACTCAATTATTACAAGCAAAAAAAGGTAACATAACCCCTGAAATGATAAAGGTGTGTCAGGAAGAAAAAATTAGTCAGGAAGAGCTTGGGGCAAAAATTATTAAAGGGGAAATTATTATTCCTAAAAATAAACTTCATTCCGGTATAGCTATAAGGGCAATCGGTAAAGGGTTAAGGACTAAAGTTAATACTAATATAGGTACCTCTCCTGATTTTGCTGATTTAAAAAATGAGATTACCAAGCTTGAAATAGCTGAAGAGGCAGGAACTGATGCCATAATGGATCTTAGCACAGGAGGTAATCTTGATGAAATTCGTCGTACTATTCTGAAAAAAACTCATCGGCCCCTGGGTACAGTACCTATTTATCAGGCAGCAGTGGAAACTATTGCTGGAAAAGGCGGCATAGTAGATATGGATGAGGAGAAAATTTTTGAGGTCATCCAGCGTCAGGCTGAGGATGGGGTTGACTTTATGACTGTTCATTGTGGTGTAACTCAAGCTACTTTGGAGCGTTTGAGAAAAGAAGGTAGGGTGAGTGATATAGTGAGTAGAGGTGGCGCCTTTTTGACTGTTTGGATGGTTGCCAATGAAAAGGAAAACCCACTTTACACTCAATTTTATCGTCTTTTGGAGATAGCCAAAAAATATGATGTTACTATTAGTTTAGGAGATGGTTTGAGGCCCGGTTGTATTGCGGATTCTACGGATAGAGCCCAAATTCAAGAGCTTATTATTCTTGGAGAATTAGCTAAACAGGCTTTAGATAATGATGTTCAGGTGATGATTGAAGGTCCGGGACATGTCCCTTTCCAAGAAATTGAAACGAATATCATTTTAGAACGAAAACTTTGTCATAATGCTCCTTTTTATGTTCTGGGTCCGCTAGTAACAGATATTGCTCCGGGATACGATCATATTACCTCTGC
>CAZGDY010000114.1:0-5009 GCA_964524965.1 uncultured Clostridia bacterium | reverse complement strand
AATATTCATTTTGTTGCTTTGCTACCGATTGGATATCCAGATGAATCTCCTGCACCAAGAAAAAGACTTAAAATTGAGGATATATTAATTGATTAAACTGTTGGCGATATTTGAAATTGTTCATAACGAAGCATTTTAGTCGTTTTAAGTTATCTTTTCAAAAACAGCGTGAAAAAAATTCAAGATGATCTTTTAAATCTTTTTTGCTCGTTTGGGATTCTAGAATTTTGCATACTAATATATTCGACAGGTACTTAATAACAACAGACCTGACATGAAGAGGCGCTATCAAAATGTTCGAATAAGACAGTAACAGCGGCTCTAAAAAGAAAAAGTAAAATCATGAAATTCGAAAAAAAAGGTAAGGAATAAAAAATCTATAATGGAGGTTACAATTATGGAAAATCAATTAGAAATTAATGAAGAACGGCTAAAACTACTTGAAAAATTTAATCAAGAACTACCCAATTTAATGGTTCCCGAATCTGCTAAATGGGAGGTAGTTTATAAGGATGGAGCACTTAGTTACAAAGTCAAACAACTAATTGCTTTAGGAATAGCACTCAGGGCTTGCTGCGTTAATTGTATTCTCAGTAAAACTATGAAAGCTCTACAAGCTGGAGCTACTAAAGATGAAATATTGGAAACCATATCAGTTAACGTGGCTATGAGTGGTACTACGGGTATAGCTGAATCTCTAAGGGTAATCAAGCTACTGGATGAATTAGGCAAACTGTAGTCGAGCTAATCGCATTAAAATAAGCGTTATGGTCTACCTTTATTAGTGAAAGGCAATATCGAATAAGTCAGTGAAGCCGACGCTCCTAGACTTACCCGGCTCACTATATGGGCAAATGATAGCAAAAAAAACCAATGAGGAGAAGAAAAATGATTACCAAAAAATTGGAACAGATTTCAACAATGGATAATGCTCATGGTGTTGATGCTCGTAACTTATACAACAAAGAAGAAGCAATGATTACTGTGATCCATTTAAATCCAGGTCAGGCACTGAAGCGTCATATAACCCCCGTTGATGTTGCATTCTATGTTTTGGAAGGTAGGGGAATTGTAGAAATTGGAGACGAAAAGCAAGAAGTTACAAAAGGCACGTTGGTAGAAAGTCCAAAAGATATTTTGCACTGTTGGTATAATGAAAGCGATAAGCTTTTGAAGTTTATGGTCATAAAAGCACCAAAACCGAAAAAGAAAACGATATTTGTCTCAGCTTGAAAATTCACCTAATAATCCGTACAACAAAGAGTGAGGAATGATTGACCCCTTTTGGTTAAAAATCGCCCTTAGCTTTTTAGTTGGAGGTGTAGTCGTAGCTGGCTGTACCTTTGCTGCCGAGCGTCTCGGGACTAATATCGGGGGAATAATTGGCGGTTTACCCTCAACTATTGTAGTGACCCTCCTTTTTATAGGGTTGGCTGGTTCTCCGACAGTGGCAGCTGAGGCGACCAGCATTGTGCCCTTAATTGTTGGATTTAACGGCGCATTCTTGATATGTTTTGCAGTGTTGGCAAGACGAGGGTTATTCTTAAGCTTAATTGGTGCATTATCACTGTGGTTCATTTTATCTTTAGCAGCGTTACAACTTCATCTTACGAACTTTATCTTTACCAGCTCCGTTTTCCTTGCTTTGCTTTTATTTGGATACTATATTTTGCACAATCGTCTCCAGGTTCCTGTGTATAAGCGTAAGCGAATAGCTCTTGGGAGGCGACAACTTCTTATTCGTGCTTTATTTAGCGGATGGATTATTGCTACGGCAGTGTATCTAAGTGAGGTTGTGGGACCTGCAATCGGAGGTGTTTTGGCGGTGTTTCCCGCTGTATTCATCTCAACCCTGTTAATTGCCCATCGCTCTCAGGGCCCAGATTTTGCAAGGGCCTTGACTAAACCGCTTCTAATCAGTGGGATGGTTAATGTAGTTGCCTATGCAATAGCCGTGCGATATTTTTATCCTAGATGGGGATTAGCGGTTGGAACAATTGGAGCATTCTTAGTCGCAGGAATAACAGCTTGTGGAACTTATGTATTCATTCGAAGTTCAGTGCCCGCGACAGATAACAATGGGTTGGACCGGATGTCGCTTAAATAGCGCAGATAAGCTTGCTCGTTGGATGAAATGTGCTTTTAAAATTTTATAGGACCGGAAGATAAAAAAAATGCCAAGTTTAGGAAGCCGTCTTTTTCTTTTTCTACTCAGACACCATCATTTATTGCGTTTTCAATTGAGAAGGAGAGCCTCAGTTGATTGGAATACATCGATATCGCATTTACGTCAGGAAACTGGAAAACCTAATAGATTATTCGGTAAGTTACCGGCAGGAATAAAAGTATCGCCTATTATGATGGATGAGCTTTCAGGTGAATGGATTTTATCTTCCCAGATGGAAAAAGATAAGGTAATACTTTATGCACACGGCGGAGGTTATGCAATAGGTTCATGCCAAGCCCACCGGGCGATTATCGCTAAGTTTGTTAAAAGTAGTGGAGTAAGTGCATTAGCCTTTAATTATCGTTTAGCTCCCGAACATCCTTTTCCTGCAGCAATTGACGATTCAGTTGCAGCCTATCGTTATTTACTAACCCAAGATATTTTACCTTCTGATATTGTACTTGTTGGAGATTCTGCTGGTGGAGGTTTGTGTTTGGCTACTTTACTTGCCCTCCGGGATTTAAATGTTCATCTTCCTGCAGCAGCAGTGGTACTATCTCCCTGGACAGATTTAAATAATACCGGAGAATCCTTAGTGACTAAGACTAAGGTAGATCCATTAACCTGGAGGGAATCGTGGACCGTTTTTAGTAAATATTATGTAGGAGACAATGATCCATGCTTACCGTTGATATCTCCTCTTTATGGAGATCTTCATGGACTTCCACCTATACTCATTCATGTTGGTGAAGATGAACTTCTTCTCGACGACTCAAAAAGATTTGCAGAAAAAGCAAAAAATGCAGGTGTGGATGTCACATTGAAGGTTTGGAAGGGAATGTTTCATTGCTTTCCTGTTTGCACTCCTTTATTTCCGGAGGCAAGGCGGGCAATGGACGAAATTTGTGCTTTTATAAAAATACATATTAGCAATTAAATTGGGTAATTGCTAATATTACGATTTCACTAAAAAAAGTATTTAAATGACCCCTATAATGATGTAATCCATTTATCAAATGGATTACAAACTCCCCATTTTCCAGCAGGTAAGTTTAAACGTTAGGGATAGGAACGATTTAAAGAAATGAGAAGTTGTTCGGGTGATATTTCTTAAAAAAACCGAAGTTAGAAGTTAACCGAAGAAACATAAGAATCAAAAAATAAAGATATACTATTTTGGTGTATTGAGTGCTTAAGTTCTCGTATCGGTGACTGATGTTAGGACATTAATAAGACATAAAGGGAGGATTATATGGCTATTGCTTTTTTAAATGGAAATATATTTATTGGGGATGGAGAAATTTTGGAAAAAGGAAGTGTACTCGTTGATGGTGATCGTATCGTAAAAGTCACTAATCAAGATAATGTAATTATTCAAGATATTGAAAAAATTAATATTCAAGGATGTACTTTATTTCCTGGTTTTATTGATTGCCATGTTCATTTCTGTTTAGATGGAAGCGTTGATCCTGTGTCCTCTCTTTTAAAAGAAAATAGATATATTACAGCTTTTAAAGCAGCTAAATTTGCAAAAGATACACTTATGACTGGCATAACTACGGTTAGAGATATGGGGGGAATAGATTACATTGATTTGGCAATAAGAAATGCAATAAAAAGTGGGCTTATTTTGGGGCCAAGAATGTTAGCCAGCGGAAGAATGATTTGCATGACAGGAGGACATGGATGGCAAATAGGTGGTCGGGAAGCAGATGGCCAGGATGAAGTCCGGAGAGCAGTAAGAGAACAAATTAAAAAAGGTTGTAATATTGTAAAATTAATGGCTACAGGTGGAGTTATTACCCCTGGGGTTGACCCGGGTTCTTCTCAATTGACTGAAGATGAACTCCATGCGGGTATTGAAGAAGCGCATAAAGCCGGCCGCAAAACAGCTGCTCATGCTCAGGGAGAAAAAGGGATATTAAATGCGTTGAAAGCAGGAATTGATTGCATCGAACATGGGTTTTTTCTTAATGAAGAAGCTACAGATTTTATGAATAAGAAAAATATACCCCTTATTCCAACCCTTAAACCTATCCTCGATGTTGCAAATAATGCTGAAAAAGAAGGTGTTCCAGATTTTGTAATTGAAAAAGTTAATCAAATTAAGCCCAAAATGCTTAATAGTTTAAAAATGTCTATAGAAGCAGGTTTGATTATTGGAATGGGAACAGATGCCGGGACACCCTTTAATTTTCATGGAGAAAATTTCAATGAAATAGTTTTTTTATCTAAATATGGATTGTCAACTAACAAAGCTTTGCAATCCGCTACTTTAATAGCCGCAAAAATTCTTGGGTTAGATAATGATATTGGTTCAATAAAAGAAGATAAAATGGCAGACATAATAATTATTAAAGGAAATCCACTAGAAAATATCGAAATCTTGAATGATAGAGATTCAATCGTTTTCATAATGAAAAGCGGAAATATAGTAAAAAATTGTATTACTACTAGCTGTTAAATGATTGAAAAAATGGATTTGGCTTTTTTTTGTCGCCTTTTTTGCCGCTGGTAAAGTTCTAAAAGGCAGGTTATAAAAGAAGAAGGAGAGAACTTAAAACGGATACGGGAAGGTAAAAAAAGCTCACCTAGTAAATATTTTGATGGGGGTCTTCTTTTTAAAAACACCTTTCAAAAACAAAAACCGTTAAATAAACCAATTGAGGTGACGGCTTAACATTTGCGTCTCACCGGCAAATTTATAAGGAAGTAAAAAATGATCATCGCAGCCCAAAATGAAAAAGAAGTAAAAATAATTGAATCTCTAGCTAAAGAAATATGGACAGAGCACTATACCTCTGTTATTGGTAAAGCTCAGGTTGATTACATGCTTGATAAA
>CAZGDY010000113.1:0-5026 GCA_964524965.1 uncultured Clostridia bacterium | reverse complement strand
CTACTACTCAAGTTTTGAAAAAAGTCTTCCAACCTGAGGAAAAAATAAAAAATGCTTTTATCGAACAAAAAGCGGCTCAATATCTTTACCGCAAAGCAGATACATTGCACTTTATAAATCTTGAAACTTTTGAAGAGACAACTATTGAAAAAGATAAAATCTCCCAGAAAGTTCCGTTTCTTAAAGAAAATTTAGAAGTTAGTTTTCAAATTTACGAGGACAAAATTATAGGAATTGGACTTCCTATCTTTGTCGAACTAGAGGTAAAAAAAGCCGAACCAGGAATAAGAGGAGACACGGTAGGTTCTGCTACCAAAGCAGTTATTGTGGAATCAGGTTACAAAGTCCAGGTTCCTCTTTTCATCAACAAGGGAGATGTAATTCGTTTAGACACGCGAAGCGGAGAATATGTTGGGAAAAAATAAAAAAAATTTTCCTCGAAAAATAAAACAGAAAAAATTCGGGAGGACTAGTGAATTTAAATGATCTAAAAGAGATAATGACTATTTTTGAATCTTCTTCTCTTTCTGAATTGGAAATAGAGGAAAAAGGAGTCCGTTTTCGTCTGGTAAAAAAAGGAGATGGTTCCAAAATCTCCGGTAAGAAAGCTGCCTTAGCAAAGGAAATTGAAACAAAAATAGCTAAAGAAGCAATTGAAAAAATGAATGATAGAGAGATTTCAATTAAGTCCCCTCTGGTGGGAACTTTCTATCGAGCTCACGCTCCGGGTGAGGAACCTTTTGTAGAAATTAACCAGTATATCACTGCCGGGCAAACTCTGTGTATTATCGATGCGATGAAGGTTATGAACGAGATAACTTCTGAGATTTCCGGAAAAGTGAAAAAAATCTTAGTTGAAAGTGGACATCCCGTGGAGTACGATCAGGAACTTTTCATTATTGAAAAGGAGGAGTAGTTGTTTACTAAGATTCTCATTGCTAACCGAGGTGAAATAGCTCTGCGTATCATCAGGGCCTGCAAAGAATTAGAAATAGAATCAGTTGTAGTATTTTCTAAAGAAGATGAGCAATCTTTACCGGTTTTACTTGCTGATGAGGCTATATGTATAGGGCCACGTGAACCCGCGGAAAGCTACCTTAACACCCCACGAATAATAAGCGCTGCCGAAATAGCTGGTGCCGATGCTATTCACCCCGGATACGGCTTTTTAGCAGAAAACGAACGATTTGCTGAAGTTTGCCGTAGCTCAGGGGTGGAATTCATTGGGCCCAGCCACGAGGTTATAAAAAAACTAAGCAATAAGGTAGAGGCACGTAACACCTTGTCTAAAGCGGGAATACCAATAGTTCCTGGCTCTGTCACAACAATAAAAAACGAAAAACAAATTAAAAAAGTTATTTCCGAGATTGGCTATCCCATAATATTAAAAGCAGCAATGGGAGGAGGAGGAAGAGGAATGAGAGTGGTTTGGAAAAAAGAAGACCTTACCTCTTTCTTCAACCTGGCCCAACAAGAAGCGAGGATTGCTTTCGGGAATTCAGACCTTTACATCGAAAAATACGTACCTCGGGCAAGACACATAGAATTTCAGATAATTGCTGATAATTTTGGCCAAATAATTCATTTTGGTGAAAGAAATTGCTCTATTCAAAGAAGATATCAAAAACTAATCGAAGAGTCTCCTTCTACTTTTATAAGCGAGAAGAAAAGAAATGAAATGGGAAAAGTTGCCGTAAAAGTAGCTAAAAAATTAGGTTATACAGGAGTAGGAACTGTAGAATTTTTGGTAGATGAAAACAATAACTTTTACTTTATCGAAATGAACACTCGCCTTCAAGTAGAACATCCTGTTACAGAAATGGTCACCGGAAAAGATCTTGTAAAAGACCAAATAAGGGTAAGTGGTGGAAAACCTTTAGACTATAACCAAAAGGATATCAAAATAAATGGCGTAGCTATTGAATGCCGTATTAACGCCGAGGACTCCGAAAAAAATTTTACTCCTACTCCCGGTAAAATTAGCGCACTTCACATTCCTGGTGGTCCAGGAATCAGGGTAGATACTCATATATTTGCCAATTATGTAATACCTTCTTGCTACGATTCCCTCATCGCTAAACTAATAAGCTGGGGAACAGACCGACCTGAGGCTATATTGAGAATGAAAAGAGCCTTAGAGGAATTCGTTATTGAAGGAGTAAAGACAATCATTCCTTTGCACCAGAAAATTATTCAACACAAGACTTTCGCAAGTGGTGAATTTGATACTGAATTTCTCACAAAAGAAATAATAAAAAAAAGTTAATCGCCATAGGGAGGAATTATTTGGAAAAAGAAAAAACTTATCAGGTGGAGAAAAAAGCTGTGGTAGATTTTATAAAAAAAATAATTAAAGAAGTGAATGGAGTGCACTCCATTAAAGGAAATCTCTTTGGTAAAAACATTAGGATAAAACAAACCCCCGAAGGTGCCGATATTCGGTTGGGAATAATCGTGAAAAGAGAAGCTTCGGTCCCTGCCGTTGTGAAAGAAGTTCAGGATAAATTAAAACAAGAAATGGAAAAAACCTTGGGAACAGTAGTTAAAAAAATAGATGTAGCAGTCAAAGGGATTAAGTTTTCTTCTTAAAATTTGATTTAACTAAACAAGGAGGAGTTTATGAAAATTTACCTTAAAATTCTTTGGGTCATAGGATTAATTGCTCTTGCTGCCTTATCTCTGGGAGGACTTTCCGTAAGTGCGGGAATTTTGCCGAAAATTCTTGTTTTCGGTGCTCTTACCGGAATGGAACTTAACATCTTTATCCGAATTGGCACAACGTTAGTTTTTGTTTTTCTCTTTATCCTTAGCATTTATCTTCCTCTGCTTACCTGGACAGAAAAAAAAGGGACAGCTATTCCACTTAGAAATCCTCTGGGCGAAGTTGAAATATCCCAAAAAGCAATATCTGATTTTATTCAAAGAATAGGCAGTGAAGTTGAAGGAGTCGAGGACTTAAAGGCACAAGTCAGATCCAGCGAGGAAGGAGTTGATATCGACTTATCTCTTTCTGCCCAAGGACAAGGAGAAATCCCCCGATTAATAAATGAGGTACAGAGCGTGATAAAAAAATACTTAAATGCCATGGTGGGAATTGAAAACGTCCGAGAAATTAAAGTAAAAGTAGGAAAAATTATTTAATATTATCAGCTTACACCATCGTACCATGGATTACACCTTTCGCAGGTGGATACCAGGAATTATTATTTTTTTAGCATTTATATTTTTTTTGACCTCAAATGTGATTGCCCAGCTCAACCATCCTGAGCTTACCTGGAAGGTAATTGAAACCACCCATTTTTTAATTCATTACCATCAAGGTGAAGAAAATTTTGCTCACCAAGCAGCTAAAATAACTGAAAATATATATGAAAAATTAACACCGATAATCGATTATTATCCTGAGAAAAAAATTCCGCTGGTAATAGAAAACTACGATGATAAAACAGGGGGCTATACTTCTATTTTTACCGGGAAAATAGTTATCCAGGCGCAATCTAATCCTTTATTAAGCTCTGGGAATCTTTCCTGGATGGAAGAAGTAATCGCACATGAGCTCATTCACTACATCAGCTTTGCAGCAATAGATGAATCTTGTATTCCTTTAAGAAAAGCAATGGCTCATTTAATCCTCCCGATGTGGTTTATTGAAGGACTGGCCCAGTATCTGGGTGAGGAATGGCATTCCTTAAAAGAAATGGTGGTAGCGGATGAGGCGAGAGAAAACAAAGTAATGTCGGAAGGAGATTTGGGGGCCTTTTATTTTTTTGATGGTTGGGGAAGAATAAGTGGATACTATCAATCGGATAATTTTGTTCGTTACATTTTTGAAAATTATGGTAAGGATAAAATAGCTAAAATCTTTGGTGAGCTTAAAAAACAATCTTTATTAAGAATAGTGGGTGTACTGGACACCTCTGGAGGGGGTGCTCTTTATCCGATTCCTAACTTTCCTAACTTTGAAAAAACTCTTAAAAAAATCCTGGGAAAAAACTCTCTCGAGCTTTATCAAGAATGGAAAAATTGGCTAATTGAAAAATCTCAAGAAAAAAAAGGAGAAAATATTCCTCTTCTAAAAAAACCTCTCATTTCCTGGAAAACGAAAACTCAGTGCCCTCGCTTTTCACCTAAAAAAAACTATTTAGCCTTTGTCTCCGACAAAGACTATGATTATGCTATTTTCGACCTTTACCTTATCAATCTTTCCACAGAAAAAATAGAAAAGCTGGTGAGCGGAATTAATCCTCATTTTTCTTTTTCCCCCGAGGGAAACTTTATAATTTACTCCAAAACAAGATTTTATTCACCAGAGCGCTCCTTTCTATCTGATTTATACCAAATTGAAATATCTACCCGAAAAATAAAAAGACTGACCTATGGAGAAAGAGCTTTTCAGCCAATTGTTTCCCCCGAAAAAGACAAAATTGTGTTTGTAAAAAAAGAAGGAGGAAATTCTAACCTCTATCTTTTTCAGTTTAAAACAGAAGAAACTTTTCCTTTGACTCTGGATAAAGATGGACTTACCCAGAATTTCAGCCCTTGCTTTTCTCCCGATGCTAAAAGTGTCGTTTTTGTTAGGTCTGAAAAAGGAAAAAGAAATCTTTACCTTTTAACCGTAAAAGATAAAAAATTTTATCCTCTCACTCAAAATGATGCCGATGAGAGAAATCCAATTTTCTCTCCTGATGGGGAAAAATTACTATTTATTTCTAACCAATCAACTTCAAAAGAGGCTAAGGAGGGGGTTTTTAATCTTTTTTCTCTTGAATTGGAAAGTGCTAAAATTACCCGGCACACCCAAATGCAGGGAGGAGCTTTCGACCCTTCTGTTTCTGCCGATGGAAATAAAATAGCTCTTTCCTGCTATCAAAAAGGAGTTTTTTCCCTTCACCTTTTTTCTTTTCAAAATATAATCTCCCGCCAGTTTTTTCCTGAAACTGAAAAAAAACAACCCCTCTTAAAACAAGACCATAAAGAAACTATCTCTGAGCTTGTTCAGGATAAACAACACTTAACAATAATAAGC
>CAZGDY010000112.1:0-5114 GCA_964524965.1 uncultured Clostridia bacterium | reverse complement strand
TACTGTATAGTTATTGTCCCATTGGGAATTACCGGTGCTGCCAATGCAATTAATATGTTAGCTGGATTTAATGGTCTGGAAGTAGGAATGGGGATAGCAGCAGTTGCCTCTTTGAGCGTAATTGCCTATTTAACAAAAGCAACAACATCATTTATAATTCTTATGGCTGCCCTTGGAATGCTTATTGCTACATTACGATACAACTGGTATCCGGCAAAAGTACTGATTGGAGACGTAGGCACCTTAAGCATAGGAGCTATCATTGCCTCAGCAGTTATTTTGGGAAATTTCGAGACCGCAGGAGCAATAATAATTATTCCTTATTTTATCGATTTTCTCTTTAAACTTCGCCATCGTTTTCCCAGCAAAGGATGGAAAGGAACTTACAATAAGGGAAAACTCTATTGTCCTTCCCATGGCCCAGTCAGTTTGTGTCAGCTCGTTATGAAAATATCAAAAGGAATCACAGAAAAAAACCTTACTCTTATTCTAATCTCAATAGAGCTTATCTGTGGCGCAATAGCCATTCTTTATTACCTGTGAGTTGTCCTAAAAAAGGCAAACCTTTCTAAAATAAAGCTACTTAAAAGAGCTTTGGATGGCCAAAAGAAAACTAAACTGTTCGTCAATTCTTTACAACTTACCATAATTTAGATATATTATCTTTACTTTTCAAGGATAAAATATGAACTGCGGGGTTAAGACGGGAAAGGAAGAAAAAAGAAAAGAATTTTTAAGACTACTATGGAATCAGGGAGTAGGAGATGAGTAAAACCATTGCTGAAAAAATCATCAGCAACCATTATCATAAAGAAGTTAAGGCGGGAGAGTTAGTAATTGTCCCAGTTGATTTTGCTATAGCTCAGGATGGCACAGCACCTCTTGCCATCGAAGTATTTAAAAAAATGGGGCGAAAAAAGGTCTTCTCCCCATCCAAAACCGCTTTTTTCGTGGACCACAGTGCTCCTTCTCCCAATAAAGATATATCTTCTCTGCATAAATTAATGCGTGATTTTGCAAAAGAGCATCGTATTAATTTTTACGGAGCCGGGTCAGGGGTTTGTCATGTAGTTACCGTTGAACAAGGATATGTTAGCCCTGGAGATTTAGTAGTAGGAGCAGATTCTCACACCTGTAGTTATGGAGCACTTAACGCCTTTGCAACCGGAGTAGGCTCTACAGACCTTGCTGCTGTTTTAGCATCAGGTAAGGTTTGGTTAAGAGTTCCTGAAACTATAAAAATCTTACTTTCAGGTAAAATCTCCCCTGGAGTATCTTCCAAAGACCTAATCTTATATATAATAGGGGAAATTACTTCTCGAGGAGCTGTCTACAAATCTATTGAGTTTGAAGGAGAAGTAATCGAGAGTCTATCCTTAGAATCCAGATTCACTATCTCCAATATGGTGATGGAAATGGGTGCAAAAACTGGACTGATGCAGATTGATCAAAAAACTAAAAAATGGTTAAAAGATAAGGTAAAAAATGAGATTTATCCAATTATCCCCGATTCTGGGGCTTCCTACGCCCAAATATTAGAATACGACATCTCTCATATTTCGCCTCAGATAGCTTGTCCTCATAGTGTAGACAAAGTTCATCCCGTTGAGGATATTGGAGATATTTCCATCCAACAAGCTTTTTTAGGGACCTGCACCAACGGAAGATTAGAAGATCTCAAAATTGCCGCTTCTATTATCAAAGGTAAAAAAGTCCACCCTGAAGTGAGATTAATCGTTGCTCCTGCTTCTCGTAAGGTATATCTGGATGCTTTAGAGGAAGGTATCCTGTCTCAATTGATAGAAGCGGGGGCAATACTGGTAACTCCGGGATGTGGATGCTGCGTGGGAACACATAGTGGCATCCCTGCTAATGGAGAAAATGTTATTTCTACTGCTAACCGCAATTTCAAAGGCAGAATGGGAAACCCAAATGCTTTTATATACTTGGCCTCACCAGCAACGGTAGCTGCCTCTTGTTTAGAAGGAAAAATTACTGACCCAAGGAGATATTTAAAATGAAAGAAAAAACTCTTGAGGGGAAGGTTCATAAAATAGGAGATGATATAAACACCGATTATATTATATCCGGTAGATATAAATTTAAAACACTTGATGTTAACGAACTTGCTAAACACCTGTTAGAAGATATTTACCCCAATTTTTATCAGCAAATTTCTCCGGGAGATTTTATTGTCGCCGGTGAAAACTTTGGTTGTGGATCATCAAGAGAACAAGCCCCTTTAGCTATTAAATACGCCGGAATTGGAGCAGTATTAGCTAAATCTTTTGCCCGTATATTTTACCGTAATGCCATCAATGTAGGGCTTCCTATAATTATCACTGAAACTAACAAAATCAATGAAAATGATATTCTCTTTATTGATCTTGTCAAAGGGAAAATAAACATTCCTAATCAAGAAAAAATCTTACCCATAACACCTTTTCCCCCCCAAATACTTAAGATAATTGAAGCTGGAGGTCTGGTAGAGTATTTTAAAAAGTATGGAGGTTGGAATCTTTCCAGGTAGAAACAGTAGAAAAACTAAAAAGGATAAATTCATTTTAAGAAAATTTGTCCATTCCTGAGAGTGCTAAAAACCTTATTCGCTGAGCTGAGTAAGAGGTGTTTTCCAGGGATCTTTGCTTTATTTAATTGACAAAGACACCTTTTTCGTTTATTATTTAGGAGTAATGGGTAGATTTTTTTAAAAAAGGGATGGGCTATTTTAGGAAAAGAAAAGGAAATGTGTTTCTGAAAAAAAGTTCTTCAAAATGGTCAAACCATTACTTTTAGTAAATGCAAAAAGGTAACTAAAATGAGCGTTAGTCTCATTATGGCAGGAGGATTTGGTAAAAGATTATGGCCCGAGAGTAAGCTCAGCCATCCTAAGCAATTTTTGACCATTAAAAATGAAGAAAGTCTTATCGGTTCAACTTATCAAAGATGTATCAATTTTTTTGGAGTTGAGAATACCTTTATTATCACTCGCCAAGACCTTAAAGAAAAAATGATTTCTCACATCCCTGGACTTCTTCCCGAGCAGATAATAAGTGAACCTATTAGTAAAGATACTGCTGCTTGCATTGGCTTTGCCACTATTTTAATCAAAAGAAAAAAAAATGATATTCCCGTGGTTATATTGCCTTCTGACCATTTAATCGCCAATGAAAAAGAATTTAATAAAGTCATGAAAGTTGCTGTTAAATCAGCGGAAAAGGGATACCTTGCAACTATTGGCATTAAGCCTACAAGAGCTGAGACTGGATACGGCTATCTTCAGGTGGGAAACAAAATAGAACAATTTAATGAGATTCCCTGCTATAAATTAAAAAGATTTACCGAAAAACCATCTCAAAAAAAAGCTAAGGAGTTTTTAGAAAATGGAAATTTTCTCTGGAATGCAGGAATATTTGCCTGGCGTCCCAGCGTAATACTGGAAGAAATAAAAAAATATCTCCCTTCTTTAGATAAAGAATTAGAAAAAATAAAAAAAATTTTGGGAACAGACCAGGAAGAAAAAATCATCAAAAAAATTTATTCTCGCTTTCCTAAAATATCCATTGATTATGCAATTATGGAAAAAACCACTAAAGCTATCGTAATTCCCGCAGAATTTATCTGGGACGATATTGGTGAGTGGCGAGCTCTGGAAAGAATCCTTTCTAAAAACAAGGAAGGTAATATTATTCAGGGATTAATCAAAGAAATAGGAACGAATAATTGTATTTTTATAAACAAAGAAAATAAAATTTTAGGAGCAATAGGAATTTCTGATATAATCGTTATAAATTCTAAAGAGGGACTTTTAATAGTAAAAAAGAACTCTCACCTAAAGTAAAAGATCTCGTAGAAGAACTATTAGAAGATAAAAAATTAAGAAAATACATGGAATAAAATGAAATCTCGCTGGGAAAAATTAGAACAAAAGTTAAGTCAAAAAAATCTGGAAGCTTTTATTTTAATTAATAACTTAGATATTTTTTACTTTTCCGGGTTTTGGATAGAGGGAGTAGTTCTTTTCACTCCTCAAAAAAAATTTCTCATCACTTCACCTATGTATCAGGAAGTAATAAAAAAATCAAAGAATGAGTGGGAAATAATTATCTGCAAAAACACCCTGGAAAGTGAATTAAGAAGTTTGAGCCATAAGTTAAATATAAAAAGATATGGATTTGAGTCAAATCGTTTTTCCTTTGCTCTTTACAAAAAAATAAAAGAAAAATTTCAACCACAGCTCGTTCCCTGCGAGAAAATAGTAGAAAAAATTCGATCCATAAAGGACCAAGAAGAAATTAATTGCATTAGAGAAGCTGAAAAAATTACTGCCAGCACCTTTGATTACCTGAAAAAACTTTTGTCCAAGGAAGTCACTGAAAAGGAAATGGTCAGAAAAGCAATAAACTACATTTTAAATAGAGCAGACGGATTATCTTTTTATCCTATAGTGCTCTTTGGTCCAAGAACTTCTTTGCCGCATGGTCACTCTACCAACCAAAAACTAAAAGATAACCAATTAGTACTAATTGATATAGGAGCCAAAGTTAAAGGTTATTGTGCTGATATGACCAGAACTTTTTTCTGGGGTGAAGTTCCCAAAAAATGGGAAAAAATATATAATTTGGTAGAAACTCTTAAAAAAATGGCCATAGAAAATGTAAAACCAGGAATAAAATCCTCTAAGATTGATAAAATAATTAGAGAAAAGGCTAAAAACGAAGGATATTCGGAAAATTTTTTACACGGAACCGGCCACGGAGTAGGGTTGGAAGTCCATGAACAACCTTTTCTCAATGGCAGCTCAAATACTATCCTTGAAGAAGGAATGGTGATAACCATAGAACCGGGATTGTACTTTGCTGAAGAAGGAGGGATAAGAATAGAAGATATGGTTTTGGTAACAAATCAGGGGGGTCAAATCCTATTATGATAGCAGCTAATGATTTAAGAGAAGGCATGAAAATTGATTTAGATGGAACTCTCTTTTTGGTGGAAGAATTCCAACATGTAAAAAGAGGAAGGGGCGGAGCTTTTGTGAGGATAAAGCTGAAAAATTTTTCTACTACTCAAGTTTTGAAAAAAGTCTTCCAACCTGAGGAAAAAATAAAAAATGC
>CAZGDY010000111.1:0-5149 GCA_964524965.1 uncultured Clostridia bacterium | reverse complement strand
ACTCTTTGCTTTAAAACCGTCACCAGAGCATTTTGTAATTCTCCCTCAACAGTAGAAACTTCTGGCTGGATTTGCCACCCACAGTAATTAGTTCCATCATACTCCACAATTAATTTTGTATTGACCATTTAAAGTCAAATCTTTATTAATTAAGCTTCACCTTGCATACTAAAGCGCTGTCCCCTCTACGATACCCTAATTTTATTACTTTAGTATAACCCCCTTTTTGGTTTTGATAACGAGGAGCAACAACCGAAAAAAGTTTACCTAATGTTTTTTTATCTTGAATGAAGCTCAAAACCAATCTACGGTGATGCAAAGAGGAATCTTTCGCTAAACTAATCATTTTCTCTGCTAATTTTGCCGTTTCTTTAGCCTTAGGTAAAGTAGTAACAATTTCTTCCCTAAACAACAACTCTTTCACCAGGTTAGACAAAAGAGCTTTTCGTTGATCTTTAGTTCGTGATAACTTCCTGTTTTTTCTTCTGTGTCTCACTTTCTTTGCCCTTTTTTAAACTAAAATTGTACTCAGCAAGCTTTTTTTCCAACTTTTCCAACGATTTTTCACCAAAATTATGGATCATTAAAAGTTCTTTGGGTTCTTTATTAATCACATCTTCTATTGTTTTTATTTCTGCTCCCTTCAATGCGTTCAAAGCTAACGTTGGGAGATTTGTCTCGTCTATGTTCATCTGCAAAAATTTTTCTTTAAGTTCTTCTTTTTTTCTCTCTTCAATGCCTTTGAGAATGAAAATACCAGTAAATTCTTGTAGAATCCTTGCCGCTTGACTTAATGCTTCATCTGCTCCTATAGTTCCATCAGTAATAATTTCCAAAACTAAACTGTCATAACTGGTTTTTCTTCCAATTCTAGCAGGCAAAACCTCATACTTAGCCTTTCGAACAGGCGTAAAGATAGAATCAACAGGGATAGTACCAACGGGTTGACCTTCTTTTTTATTTTCTCTAGCTTCCACATAACCTCTTCCATGTGCAATATTTATTTGCATAGAAAGCCTACTTTTTTCGTCATTTAAAGTAGCAATATGAAGATTTGGATTTAAAATTTCTACTTCGCTACCTACTTTAATATGAGAAGCTTTCACTTCCAAAGGACCCTTCTCATCAATAAAAGCTTCCTTTTCTTCATCAGTATAGAGCTTTACCTGGAGCTTCTTTAAATTTTGAATAACCTGCAAAACATCTTCTTTCAAGCCTGGTAAAGTAGCAAACTCGTGAGTTACTTTATCTACTTTTACAGAAGTGACAGCAGTTCCTGGAATCGAGGAAAGCAGTATGCGACGTAAACAATTCCCCATCGTTATACCATAGCCTTTCTCTAAGGGCTCAATTACAAATTTCCCATATGTTTCAGAGAAACTTTTCTTTTCGATCTTTACCCTATGAGCTTTTACTAACTCCCTCACCAATTTCTCCTTTTATTTTTACTTATTTTTAAAATATAAACCTGATAAAAAAAGAGTAATACTTAAACCACACCGTTATATGATTAAGTTATTTTCTAGAATAGTACTCCACGATGAGAGAAACATCAATTTCTTGATCCAATTCTTCTTTTTCCGGAAATTTCGTTACAACTGCCTTTTGTGATTTCGCATCCATTTCTAACCAGTCAGGTAAAGTCTGTTTGTTGGAAGATTGGAGATTTTGCTCTATTAAATCCATCTTTTTACTTTTATCTTTGAGCTCTATGGAGTCTTCTTGTTTTAGTAAAAATGAAGGCGTCCAAACTTTTCGACCATTAACTAAAAAATGACCATGAAAAACCAACTGACGGGCCTGACGTCGAGAAGAAGCCCAACCTAAGCGCCACGCAATATTATCCATCCTCCGCTCTAAAAAACGAAGAAACTCTTCCCCGGTCACACCACTCATTTTTTCGGCTTTCTCATAATATCGCCTGAATTGAGTCTCTGTAATTCCGTATTTAAACCGCAATTTTTGTTTTTCCCGTAATTGCCGAGCATACTGAGACATTCTACTACGCCTAGAACGAGAACGAGAACGAGTAGCTGAAGCTGATTTTTTCTTCTCCAGAGTACATTTACTGGAAGAACACTTCTCTCCTTTTAAAAATAATTTAACATTTAATCTCCGACAACAAGTACACCTACTCTCCATCTGTAAACCCATATTTTTCTCCTTCTACACTTTCCTCTTTTTAGGCGGACGACATCCATTGTGAGGAATAGGTGTTGCTTCTCTTATGGTAACCACTTTTAGCCCAGCCGCCTGAAGGGTCCTAATAGCTGTCTCTCTTCCTGAACCCGGACCTTTAACAACCACAACTACTCTTTGAAGTCCATAATTTTCCTGAGCTTTTTTAGCAGCATCTTCCGCTACCTTTTGAGCTGCAAAAGGCGTACCTTTTTTAGTACCCTTGAAACCTACAACTCCAGCCGAAGACCAACAAAGTACTTCTCCCTTTAGATTAGTAATAGTAACAATGGTATTGTTGAAAGTAGAATGGATGTGAACCATTCCTTCATCAACTTTTTCTCTTTTTTTCTTTTTTTCTTTACTTTTCTTACCAGCCATCCTTCTTACCTCTTAGGAAACCTTGTTCTTTATCTTATTTTTTCTTCTTTTTAGTACCTACACCACGACGAGGCCCTTTGCGAGTTCTAGCATTACATCTGGTCCGCTGTCCCCTAACTGGTAACCCTCTTCTGTGTCGCAATCCTCTATAGCAACCAATGCTTATCAATCTTGAGATATTATTGCTTACCTCACGTCTTAAATCCCCTTCTATTTTATAATTCTCTTCAATTATATGCCTTAAGTGCGTTACATCTTCCTCCTTCAAATTCTTAACCTGAATATCGGGATTTACATTTGCTTGTTCAAGGATTTTTTTAGCTCCACTACGGCCTATTCCGTAAATTGCAGTTAGTCCTATAAATGTTTTTTTATTAGGAGGTAATTCCACCCCAGCAATTCTTGCCATATTTTCACCCCTGACGTTGTTTGTGCTTAGGGTTATCACAAATAATCCTTATAACCCCTCGTCTCTTGATTATCTTACATTTTTTACACATTTTTTTAACAGATGACCTTACTTTCATTGCCTGCTTTTCCCCTCTCTGTAAATTATTCTACCTCTAGAAAGATCGTAAGGTGATATTTCTAAACTCACCTTGTCTCCCGGAAGAATTCTAATGAATCTCATTCGCATTTTTCCACAAACATGAGCCAATACACGATGACCATTTGATAATTCAACTCTAAATGTAGCATTAGGCAAAGTTTCTATCACCACTCCCGAAGTTCTAATTAGTTTTTCCTTGGGCAAAAAGACCTCCTACTCAGTTAAAATTACAGGTTTTCCATCAACTACGGCTATCGTGTTTTCGAAATGCGCTGAGGGTTTTTTATCGGCAGTCACCACTACCCATTTATCGTCCAATACCTTTACTCCGTCTCCTCCTGAATTAACCATGGGTTCTATTGCCAACACCATACCCTCCCTTAATTTTTCTCCCGTATGAGCCTCTCCAAAATTGGGAATAATTGGATCCTCATGTAAAAAACAGCCTACTCCATGTCCAAATAATACCTTTACTACCGAGTAATTATTTTTTTCTACCCAGCTTTGGATAGCCCAACTTATATCTCCTATTTTTTTTCCTGTACTTACCTGTTCAATCCCTAACCGAAGCGCCTGTTGGGTCACACTTAAAAGCCTTACTTTCTCTTCCGAAATATCTCCCACTGGAAAAGTTCTCGCCGCATCAGCTATATAGCCATTTAATTTTACTCCCACATCAATAGAAACTATATCCCCTTCTCTTAAACTCCTGGAAGAAGGTATCCCATGGACTACTTCTTCATTTACAGATATACAGGAATAACTGGGATAACCTCTATACCCTTTAAAAGCAGAATAGGCTTTTTTCCCTCTTATAAATTCATCTATCCATTCATCTAACTCTTGAGTAGTTACCCCGTCTTTTATTGTATCTTTAATATCCCTGAAAAGTTCTGCAATTATCTGACCACTTTTTCTAATTAAATTAACTTCTCTTGGTGACTTTATGTAAATCATATGTGCTCAATAATTTTATTAAAAATTTTATCAGGGGAATCTTCCCCCAAAACATCGCGTAAAATTCCCTTTTCCCTGTAGTAACCCAAAAGAGGGTAAGTATGTTTAAAGTAAATCTTTATTCTATTTCTTATGGTTTCTTCTTTATCATCTATTCTTTGTTCCAATTTACTTCCACAATTTTGACATCTCTTATCAAAGGATAAACTTTCTATATTATATATCCCTCCACACTCACCACAGATTAATCTACCTTTAAGCCTTTTCAATATAACACCTTCATCTAACTGTAGGTTGATAACTACATCAAGCTCTTTTTTCTGTGTTTTTAAGTACTTATCCAACTCTTTTGCCTGTTTTGTATTCCGGGGAAATCCGTCCAAGATAAATCCATCTTTATATTTTTTTATTTTCTCTTTTACCACTTCGATGACAATAAAATCTGGTACTAACTCACCTACAGATATATAAGATTTAGCTTTTTCCCCCGCAACAGTTTCTTGGGACACTGCCTCTCTTAACAAATCACCTGCAGAAAGATGAGGAATTCCAAATTTTTTAGATAAATTTTCAGCTTGAGTACCTTTTCCTGCCCCGGGAGGACCCAAAATCATAATTCTCATTAAGCTTTCCCTTTAATAAATCCTTTGTAATGACGCATTAGGAGATGGGATTCTAACTGTTGAGCAGTATCAAGCGCAACTCCAACTGCAATCAGTATAGAAGTTCCCCCAAAAGGAAAGCTGTTAAACATAACTTCCCGATTAATTATGATGGGAACTATGGCAATAAAAGCAAAAAACAAAGCTCCCATAAAAGTTACCCTGGTAAGTACTCCAGTTATATATTCAGCAGTTGGTCGACCGGGTCTAAGACCAGGTATAAAACCACCATAACGACGCAAATTATTAGAAATTTCAACAGGATTAAAGACCACTGCAGTGTAAAAAAAGGTAAAGAATATAACTGCTAAAGCATAGAGAACATAATACAAAAGAGCTCCCGGAGAAAGCCATTGAGCAACAGTTTGAGCAAAAGAATAATCAAAAAACCTTGCTACCGTTGAGGGTAGAAGCAAAACAG
>CAZGDY010000110.1:0-5360 GCA_964524965.1 uncultured Clostridia bacterium | reverse complement strand
CTCCTGCTCTTGCCCCTTTTTCCTACCAAAAAATAGAGAAGACTTTGGAAAATTTACAAAATAAATCCAAGGGACTAAAAGCCTCATTAGCTCGCGAAAAAGTACAAAATATACTCTCCCACCACGCGAGCGTTGTAAGAACAAAAGAAGGACTGGGAAGGGCAATTAAAAAATTGGAAAGAATAAAAACAGAAGGAATTTGCCTTGATGAAAAAGGCCTTATTTTCGCTCTGGAGACCGTAAATCTTCTCACTGTCGGGGAGATAATTGTGAGAGTAGCACGGATACGGGAGGAAAGTCGTGGTCCCCACCTTTATTTCTCCCATCCCACCGATTTAATTCCTCTCCCGAGAAATGATCTGATGTGGCAAAAATATACAGTGCTAAGAAAAAAAAGAAAGCAGGATATGTACTGCGAGCTGAGAGACCCAATTAAAATTTCAGGAGGAGAAAATATCTGATAAAGTATCAAATTTGAAGATACTCACTTGATAGTAACATCATTTCGGTGCTAAGAACATCGCTGCCTATGTTTTGATTTCATCAAAACAGAAAAAAATATTTATTCCCTTCACTACCTTAAAAAATGCATTTTTCTTAATTTATCTTGCTCCTGATAAGAAATTATCAAAGAAAAATTTTCCTTCTTTTTATTTTTTATATTGAACCTTGCATCCAAAAAGAAATTCAACGTTTTCGGTGGATGGTCATTCCAGATTCTAAAGCATTGGAAGTTAAGGCTCTCATTTAGTTCGTCCTGTTTTTTTCTGAAAAACTCGCAGGTATAGTCACCGGCCCAGGCTGCTTTCTATCTTACCCCCAACCGTAATCACGGCCAGAATCAAGGATTCATTCACGACTCACCCCTGTCTCAACTTAGTGAAGCTATCTACCAGTTAGTTAGCAGCTCCCAACATCTTGACCAAAGCAACTTCTTTGGTCCCGGTTTCTTTTTAGAGTGCCTCTGCAGTTATTTAAAGGATTTCCCTTCTGCAATTTCTCACTTCAATGAGTCTTGGTAGAACTTGACCAAGTTTTCCCGGAGTTTCTTATGGGAAAATGGGTCGGTATACATCATATGGCCTGCCGGATAGGTCGTGATAGTAATGTTGTCAAGGGCCTCCCGGGGAAGATCCATTCTACGGATTTCATAAATAGTAGCATCATGGACACAAGCCATGTCGAACAGACCGATAGCAACAAATAGGCGAAGGAAATCAACTCTTCTGAGTGCTTTTCCAAGACTGGTAAAGGTTTCCGGATATCCCATATCCTCTCCGGACATTCCGGAAGCCCAATCCCATTTTTCCAAGACAACAAGGTTTAAGGGAACGTACCTCCTGTCAGTAATAAACTTTAAGTCTCGCTCAAGATAATTGTTAAAGGCAGCGTTAAGCGGACCACCAGTATTTATGGTTATAGGATCGCTCAAATAACCTAATCCATCAAGACCGATGCTGTGGCCGCTGAGGCGACCATCGTAAAAGCTCATTGACCGCCGTTGCTTCTCCAGTAACTTTCCCAGAAATTGATCCATAGGGACCCTGAGATTATAAGCTGTGATAACATTTTCTGGTAGACCAATGTAAGCAGTAAGTTGTCGGGCAATTTTGGTATGCTCTTCTTGAGGAAGTGCATTTCCTTGCCAGAGTGCCCAGGCATATTCGTGTTCACTCCAGGAACGAACTTCTTCCAGAACATCTTCTAGTTTTGATTCTTGGTAAGAAGGATCTATTTTCCCGTGATACCAGGCTGCCGCGGCCATGGCGGACACATCCAGAATGTAGGAAAGGTCATTTCCAGCATCACCAATCAAAGTGGCATAATTGAGGGCTGGTGATACGAGAATGATTCCGGTGGGATAAATTCCCATATCCTGAAGATATGAGGAAAGCCCGGATGCCCGGATACCGCCATAGCTTTCCCCGGCAATAAAAAGCGAAGATTCCCAACGCTTGTTCTGAGTAAGGTAGATTCGGATAAATTCAGCCATCGAGTGAATGTCTTCTTCCACTCCCCAAAAAAGCTTCTCTTCCTCTTGGGCAATGGGCTCACTGAATCCCGTGCCGACAGGATCCACAAAAACCAAATCTGTTATGTCCAGAAGGGTATTCTCATTATCGACAAGTCCATAAGGTGGTTTGACAAGATCAATCCCATTCCCTAAAAAAGCCACCTTAGGGCCAAGAGCTCCCAGGTGCAGGCAAATCGCGGAGCTTCCGGGACCGCCGTTGAAAACCACAGTAAGAGGACGATCCGGCAACCCTTCGCTTTGGTCCACAGTATAAGCAACGTAAAATATCCGCGCTGTCTGCTTACCCTTTTCATTGTAGTAAGGTAAGAAACCTGTGGTTGCTGTGTAAGACAAGATTTTGCCATTCAGTGTAATCTTATGCTGGGTTACCGAAGCAGTCTCAGGAAAAGCGGCAATTTTACTGTCACTTTTTAAGTCTGCTTGCCCGAGTACAGGCAAAGAAAGACCCCCAATCATAATACCCAATCCCAAAACCACCAATGTAATCAACCTTACTTTCTTCATAAAACACACCTCCGGTGTGATATTCGCTTGACAGCCAATGTGAATTAGCTGCGTCCACTCTTGCCTTAAGCACAAACAAAATGTTTGTCTTATCCTCATCACTGTATTCTCATAGACGATACCCGTTTGTCAACTCTGGTGATGCTGTTCTGCCAGATAAAAATTAAAATTTCACCATTTTTTATGATTTTAAAGTTTAAAATTTCAGTACTAGTTTTTTGACAAACAACCAGAATGCCATAATTATCTTCCCGAGAAAAAAGCACGAAAGAAAGGATAGGTTATGAATGAGCAACTAGGCAAAAGATTCTCCACCCAAGAAATCAAGACATTTTTGGGACCTTGCTCATATTTTTAGCAGAATATATAGTTTTGCTCTTTGAGATAAGTCCTGTTAAGCTTCCTTTTAAAAAGAAGGGAGTATCAAGTGTCTAAAAATAGTAAAGGGCTAGGGGTTGAGATTATTAATTCCATATTCCTAAGCACTGCGCTGTCCTTCGTGTGGATTAAAACAGCAGCTTAAGAAAGAAAACGAGCACTGGAAAACAGGCAAAGATTTTCATCTTGATAAACCAATCCTGCTTAAAGTGTTTGTGATATCCGCTAAATGGATAAATCCTCACTACAAGGTCAAAAATTTTTCCTTACCAGTAAAAAAAATAACAAAGTACCAAAGAGCAGCAACGCAGGTGATTAAAGAAGAGGATTGCTAAGGATATGTTTAAGAAAAGACTAAAGGAATACAAAGAAAAACAAGCAGAATTAGAAGCTGGAATGATAAGACATACTGATGCTGACAAAAATTTCTATTTAACAACAAATATGGTGCTAAATCTAGCTAAAAAAGCTCATGAGGTATTCCAAGGTTCTGAAGTCAGCGAAAAACAGCAACTGCTCAATTCTTTACTTCAAAATCTTGAATCAATGAAATGCATACATTTTTTGTAATACGGTTTTATTTTTGATTTTGCGGATAAAAGCAAGTCTGCTGAACACATTGGGGGAAGGGAAGACGAGGCGACAAGCGAACTTGTACGCGGCGGACAAACGTTAGCAAATTTGGTTCAAAATGATAAAATTGGCTCCTCGAACCCCACATAATGCGAACCAACCAGAAGCAATCATAAAAGGCTCACCTATCAATCTGATAGAAAAATCAAAAAATCATAAATTAGGAGGTGCAAGATGTTAAACGAAAAATGGCAAAAGGTAATTTTGGGGTTAACATTCAGCCTTAGTATATATTTAAGTGGATAAAAAAAGAGAAATGGGCATGGAAAAGTGCAGTTGGTTTAGCAACAATTGGAAGTATTGGATTCCCTTTGGCAGAGCCAGGGATAAGGAAAGCAATAGATACACTGAAAAATCTTCCTCCCCCTCCACAGTACATTCTTTCAAGAAGTGGAAAAAATAATCTTACCTCTTTCCCTGATGGTAAGAAAAAACTTCTCCTAGATGAACCTGCAGAATTTCAAGATAAGTTTAATAAAATAATGAGCAGGGAACTAGTAGTGAAAGTACCTGTTTTTCAGCTAGAAGAAAACTGGTACAGTATTCTCACCCCCGGCTCAGTTATCCTCATTATCGGAAAAAGAGGAAGTGGCAAAAGTGCACTTGGCTACTTTCTATTAGAAAAGCTTTGCGATAAAATGAATTGTTATGCAATCAATCTTCCGAAAAGAGTTCAACATCTCCTTCCCCAAAGGATAGGAGTAGTCCCAAATTTAGAAAATGCTCCTTATAATAGCGCTCTTTTTTTAGATGAAGCAGCTCTTCAGTTCTCGGCACGCACAAGCACTAGTGGGAAAAATCAAAAACTTATGGAGATTGTCACCTTAGCTCGACAAAGAAATCAAGTCATTATCTTCGTTGCTCAGGACACAAGTTACCTTGATATCAATATCTTAAGGGGTTTAAATATCTTAATTATTAAAGAGCCAGCGCCCCTGCAAAGTAAGCTGGAGCGGACTGAGCTAAAGGAATTTATCAAGAGAGCTCGAACAGGATTTGATCAAATAGCCGGAGATAGAAGAAACTGGGCCTATATTGCCCTTAGCCCCAATGGTTATCAGGGAATGCTCCAGACACCAAAACCCACTTTTTTTTGTAATGAACTCAGCAACTGTTACGTTTTTCCTCATCAGGAGACTCAGGAAAAAGATGCTTCAACGTTATCAAAGGAAGAAAAAAAGGAAAAAGCATACAAGTGGCATACAGAAGAACATTTTTCTTTAAGACAGATTGCATCTCGATTGGGAGTTAGCAAATCCACCATAGATAATTATATTAAGGAAGAAGAAAAAAGGAAAAGCGGGGGAGACCTACTTAAATCACTACTTAGAAAAATGGTGGAAAATGATGCAAGATCCGCATAAATAAGGAAATGGGCTGTCCAGATTCGTTCAATAGAAGGGAAGACACGCTAAGCTAAACTCAGTACTTGTCAATTTGGGTTTTGGGAATTACTCTCGGGGAACACCTCTAATTACCAGCCACTTTCTTTTCAGGCTACCATTCCGTTGACCCTAGCCTAACACATGATAAAATTGATGAGGGCAGGTCATTAGAAGAGAAAATGAAATGATATTGAAGCATTCATTTGGCAATTTTAAACGGTATTATGCATTTTTCGTTCTGTTGTTATTATTCATTGGGTGTTGTTCTAGTTGGTGTGCTGGCAAAGTGATCGTATCTGAAAAAGATCTCAGGCTTATCGGAGACATGGTATTTCTTAATGAATGTGGTAAAGAATTCGATTTGATTGTCTGTTGGAATGAAGGTGAAGATTTTATGTCTTTAGGTTTAGGCCACTTCATATGGT
>CAZGDY010000109.1:0-5476 GCA_964524965.1 uncultured Clostridia bacterium | reverse complement strand
TCTTTGCTTGATATTTTTGTTTTTGGAAGAAGAACAGGCAAAAATGCTGTTTTAAGAGCTAAAAGAAAAAAAATAGGTCAGCTCAGCCTTCAGCATATAGTGGAGTATGAAAAACAGCTGGAGAGAAATGATCTACTTCATCAGATACCTTCTCTTAGCCTTATTCCGGACTATCGCTTTGGAAAGAGTCTTTAATGAGGATTATTTAAATGACACAGAGTAAAGATGAAATGGTAACTATTTACATTTTAGGTAAACGGCATAATGTCCCTAAAACTCTTACTATTCAAAAAGCAATGGAGTATGTGGGATACCGATTTGTTAGAAACTGTGGCTGCAGAGGAGGAGTGTGTGGGGCTTGTCTGACTTACTACAGGATAAGGGGAGAGTATAAACTGAGAAATGCCCTGGCCTGTCAGGCTTCGGTAGAGGAAGGGATGGAAGTTAGCCAAATCCCTTTTATACCTGCCAAAAGGAGTCTTTACGATTTAGAAGAGGTATCTGATATAGAGGAGACAGTAAAAAAGTATTTCCTGGAAGTTTTCAGGTGCTTAGCCTGTAACACCTGTACAAAAGCCTGTCCTCAGGATATTGAAGTTATGGATTACATCCAGGCAATAATAAGGGGGGATTATCAGGAGGCATCTGAACTTTCCTTTCCCTGCATAATGTGCGGGGGATGTGTAGCCAGATGCCCGGCAGAGATTTCCCAACCCAATGTGTCAGTTCTGGTAAGAAGAGTATTTGTTCGCAATAATCTTCCTGCACTGGAGAATATTTCCCGGCTGGTAGAGGAGGTTAAAGAAGGGAAATTTAACCAAATAATAGATGAGCTTGTGGAGATGGAGGTTGAGAAATTAAAAGAGATTTACTCTCAAAGAGAACAGGAACCTCTGGAAAAAAAGGACTGGAAACCTCAACATCCTGACTTCCCTGCAAACCTGCTGTAGGGCGTAAAAAGACCAGAGTAAATTCAAGAGAATTACTACCGAGATGCATGGCAAAAAGTTAAAAGAATATAAAGAAAAACAGCAAGATTTATTTATCCAGATGAAAGAACACAGTAAAGCTGATGAAAATTTTTATATAACAGGCTCTGCAGTGTTAAATTTAGCAAGCAGAGCACTGGAAATCTTTGAAGGATACTTACATATAAATCTATCCCCTCGTCTTATTCTTTTATATAAACCCCTTGGCTTATCTTCCATTTCTATACCTTTTAACATCTCTTGTTTTTTTATAACATTTTCAACAACTTTTTGAATCTTTGAGATTTTCTTTTCCCCATTCACTTTAACCATGGCCGAAAAGGTAAGATTTAGTTCACTCTTTGGTTTTTCACATTTAATAAAGTGAGGATGCAATAACTTCATAATTTTCCCTCCCCTATTTTTTTACTTTTTATTATTTTAGCTTAAACTAATTTAAAGAAAAAAACAATTAATAAAATTAAATTATTGAACTAAAGGAGTAAATGTGAGAAAGTCTTTTTTTAAATATAAAAATATTTATGACCTTAAAAACGATATAAAAAAATTAGAGTTAAATATTCCGGTAACTGACGACGTTTACACTTTAAAAGAAAGTATAACCCTGAACGGAAAGAAAATCCCTAATCGGTTATGTGCGAACCCCATGGAGGGATATAATGCCAAGGATAATGGTAATCTCTCTGATTTAACTTACCGCCGATACAAAAGACTTTCCTCCGGTGGTGCAGGATTGATATGGGTTGAGGCAACAGCGGTAGTACCGGAAGGAAGAACAAATCCTCATCAGCTCTGGATAAATAATGAATCTAAAAATGGATTTAAAAAATTAGTACAATTAATAAAACAAAATAGTATTAACGATAAAAACCAAAAACAGGACCCTTTTATAGTTCTTCAACTTACCCACTCCGGAAGACAAAGTAAACCCACAGGTAAGTCTTGCCCTATAATAACCCACCATTCTAAAATCTTAGACCCAAAGAACAATTTAAGTCTTGATTATCCTCTGATTAGCGACGATGAATTGGATAAACTCCAGGATAAATTTGTGGAAGCTGCCAAGATTGCCTGCGAGTGTGGATTTGATGCTGTAGATGTGAAAGCCTGCCATGGGTACCTTATCCATGAGCTTTTGTTCTCCCATACACGGGAGAAAAGTAGATACGGTGGGTCCTTTGAGAACCGAACTCGATTTCTGCGAGAAGTAGTAAAAAAGATAAAAAAAGCTGTCCCAAAGCTTATTGTGACTAGCAGGCTCAACATCTACGATGGCATTCCTTACCCCTGGGGGTGGGGAGTGAGAAAAGATGAAACTCTGGAGCCTGATCTTTCTGAGCCAGTTAGACTCATAAGAGAATTTCAGAAATTAGGTGTAAATCTTATAAATATGGCTGTGGGCAACCCCTATTACAATCCTCATCTGGAAAGGCCCTATGATCATCCTATTGTTGGTGGATACCTGCCGAAAGAACACCCCCTCAGAGCTATCTCCCGCATTATCAAAATAACTTGTGAGCTTAACAAAAAAGTGCCAGAAACTCATCTTGTAGGAACGGGGCTTTCCTGGCTCCGGCAGTTTTTTCCTAACGTAGGTGCCGCAATGATTCAAAAAGGATGGATAAGCTTTTTAGGAATGGGAAGGTGTGCCCTTGCTGACCCTCACTTTGCCAACCAGCTTTTTCAAGATGGGAGACTGGATTCTAAAAAAACTTGTACCACCTGCTCCTCCTGTGCACAGATGCTAAGAGATGGGGGACCAGTAGGATGCCCTACCCGTGACTTTGAAGTTTACGGACCAATTTACAAGGCTGGTCGTCTGAAAAATGAGCAATATTTGAAGGAACAGGCAAAAAATGGATGAGCTACTCCCCTTTCCTGTCAAGAAAAATGTCCTCTGACATGGATACTCAAGAGTCAATTCAGATTTTCATTGACGAGAGTATTAAAAAATCGTATTCTATAATGAGAAAGGATGATTCTCTTCCGGAAACCTGCGCATATGTGTGCCCATCTAATGCTATGTGTGAAGCCTGGTGTACTTCCAGTATTCCAGGGAAAAGGTCAGTCCCATCCGCCAGATTCAAAAACTTGTGGCCAGAGAAGTAAGGATAAAAGTATACACCAGAACAGTACTTTGGTAGTCGAGCAGGGAGAAAAAAAGTTAGTTCAAAGGAGAAGAAATGAGTCAGAAAGTTGCCCTGGTGACAGGATCAACAAGGGGAATCGGGAAAGCAGTAGCAATTGAGCTTGCCAGAGAAGATATCAATGTAGTTATAAACGGAAGACATCCGGGACAGAGCGCAAAAGAAACTGTCGATATTTGTAGAAAAGAAGGCGTTGAGACCTACTTTTTTACGGCCGACATCTCCAACGGTAAGGATAGAGAAAGCCTGATAGAGAAGATAAAAGCTGTATTCGGCCGCCTGGACATTCTAATCAATAATGCAGGCATTGCCTCAGAAGAGAGAAAAGATATGCTCCAGATGAGTGAAGAAAGTTTTGACAGAGTTCTTGGCACTAACCTCAAGGGAACCTTCTTTCTAACCCAACTTGTTGCCCCATGGATGATTGAACAAAAAAAACAGAATCCAGAACGAGAATTTATGATCGCAAATGTATCCTCTATCTCCTCCTATGTTGCCTCTTTAAATCGGGCAGAGTACTGCATAAGCAAGGCCGGGGTAAGTATGGTTACAAAGTTATTTGCAGTAAAATTAGCTGAATACGGTATCAATGTGTACGAGGTAAGACCGGGAATAATACATACCAATATGACCTCCCCCGTAAAGGAAAAGTACGATAAGTTAATAGCCGAAGGTCTTCTTCCCATCAAAAGATGGGGAAACTCCGAGGATGTGGGAAAAGCTATTGCAGGGCTGACAAAAGAGCTCTACAGATACTCAACCGGAGAGGTCATTAATGTAGATGGGGGATTTCATCTGCGAAGATTGTAAAAACATCCCAAGGAATTAAATGAGCCAAATTATTAAGTACGCCTGCGATGTGCTGGTAATAGGAGGAGGGGGAGCTGCACTCCGTGCTGCAATCGCTGTAGCCGAAAAAAACTCATCAGCAAAAATTCTCCTTCTCACTAAGGGGAAACTGGGCCAAAGTGGAGTAACAGCAAACGCCTGCTCGGATAGAATGGCCTTTCATGTAACTTTACCTTTCACCAAGCCAAAAGGAGAAAATAATTGGAAGTACCATGCAGAAGACATCTATAGAATAGGGGGATATGTATCGGATGAGGACTTAGCTGAAATTCTTGCTAAAAACTCAAAAGATGCTTTTTATTACCTGGACGAACTTGAAGTTCCCTGGATTCGTAAAAAAGGTAGCCCTCATCAATTCCTCACCGATGGTTCCAAATTCCCCAGAGCCTGCTACACTGGCCCATATACGGCAAACCACATTGAGAAGGCTCTTCTGAAAAGGATAAAAGAGCTTCCTGTCCAAATCATTGAGAATTTCATGGCAGTTGATCTTCTCCTATCCTCCTCAAAAGATAGAGTAGTAGGGGTATGGGGAGTGGACGAGAAGGAGAATGTAGCCTTGTTTAAAGCTGGAGCAACTGTCCTGGCAACCGGAGGGGCAGGGCGAGTTTTTAAAGTAAACGTATACCCGGAAGGAATGACAGGAGATGGATATGCTATGGCTTACAGGGCAGGAGCAGAGCTTGTGAACATGGAATTTATCCAGGTAGGCTTATCCTCAGTCGCAACAAAGCTTGCCTGCTCCGGGAGTATGATGCGGGCTATTCCCCGATTTGTCAATGATAAGGATGAGGAGTTTCTCCCTCGCTACTTTTCCCAGGATACACTTTTGCGCGAGATCTACTCCACAGTCTTTCAGAAAGGGTCAAACTGGCCGGTATCGGCCGAACACACCTCTTGCCTTATAGACATTGCTGTATACCGGGAACTTATGAGAGAAAAAAGTGTTTATCTTGATTACAGCCATAACCCACAAAATCTTGCCTGGGGAAAAATGGAGAAGGTGATAAACTGGTATAGGGATGAAAAAGGAGTAGATATACCCAGGCAAAAAGAGTACCAGGAAAGCCCTTTTATAAGACTGAAAAAAATAAATTACCAGACCGTATCCTGGCTTAAAGAAAAGGGAATTAACCTTGAAAAAGGAGATAAACTGCAAATAGCTCCAGCTGCTCAGCACTTCCAGGGAGGAGTGAAAATAAGAGAGAAGGGGCAAACATCCATTAAAGGACTTTTTGCAGCAGGAGAGTGTGCCGGAGGACAACATGGAGCCAACAGACCCGGTGGAGGTGCCCTTCTTGACTGTCAGGTATTCGGCAAAATCGCCGGGGATAGTGCTCTCCGAAAAGCAAAAAATATTAATACTTCTCCTGCCCTTGCACCTTCTTCCTATCAAAAAATAGAGAAAACTTTGAAAAATCTACAAAATAAATCCAAGGGAATAAAAGCTTCATTAGCTCGCAAAAAAGTGCAAAATATACTCTCCGACCA
>CAZGDY010000108.1:0-5550 GCA_964524965.1 uncultured Clostridia bacterium | reverse complement strand
ATTTATGCTACGATCACTCGCGTCAAGAAAAATTACGTAGAAGCGGAGATAGCTAATCAGATAATCGTTAAACTCCAGCGAAGCTCTATTACAAGATTAAGAGGAGAAGTCGAAGAATAGAGAAGTATTATCAACAATTTTTGCTCTTTCACTAATCCTTGAAAACCAATTTTCGAGAAGCTCTTCTTTTTTCTTTATTAAGAGCTCATCACCAAATATATCTTTTTCTTGGGGGAATTTTTCCCAGGGTACTTTTATTTCTACAATTTTGATAATATAGTAACCATTAGATAAAAAGAGAGGATCGCTTACCTTGCCCTGAGGTAAAGAAAAAGCTACTTGCAGGAATCTATCTTTGTCATTACCAAATATTTCTTGTATGGGGTTTTCTCTTGTTATTAGATTTTGAGTTCTGTATTCCCATTCTTGGGCAAAAAAACCCAACTCTTCCTCTCCTTCCTTGACCCTTTTCGCAATGTCACCAGCTCTTTGGGCTGTAATTTTTTCTGCTTTTTCCTGGGCTACTTTTTCAACTGCTTCATTTTGAGCTTCATCCCAGTCCGGAATGTAAGGTGGTTTTTTATCTTTGAGACCCATAATACACCAACCCTCTTCAATTCTAAGAGGAGACGATATTTTATCTGCCTCAAGAGAAAAAGCAGTTTCATCAAAATTAAAATTCCATGAAAGAGCCTCTAGTTCCTCATAACGAGCAAACAAAGGAGTTATTTTTGCTCGAGAGGGATACTCTTTTGCGTATTTTTCAAAACTTAGCTCACCTTTTTCAATTTTTTCCATTACTTCTTGAATTTCTTCATGGGCTAAATTTTCTTCTTTTTCTTTAAAAAGAGCTTCTTTTATTTCATCTTTTACTTCTTCAAAACTTTTTTCATAAGCTAACTCAATACCAGTCAATTTAATCAAGTGTAACCCGTAAGGAGTTTCCACTATATCAGACAAATCTCCGATTTCTTGCAAAGAAAATACTGCTTTGCTGAATTCAAGAGTCATAGCATCATAAGTAAAGAATTCCAGATCTCCTCCTCTTTCACCAGATACTTTGTCATCTGAATATTCTTGGGCAAGTTCGGCAAAATCAACTCCTTCTTCCAATTTTTGTCTTACCTCTTGAATTCTTTCTTGTGCTTCATTTTTAGCTTCTTCTTCTGCATCCGGGGATATTCCAATTAAGATGTGGCTAGCTCTTCTCTTCTCTTCTATTTGGAACTCGTCCGAGTATTCCTGATAATAGTTTTCTAAATCTTCCTGGCTCACCTTAACTTCATCTTTAAATTCATCAGGTGAGATTAAAATGTACTCTATTTGTACCTTTTCTGGAATTTCAAATCCCTCTTTATTTTCCTCATAGTACTTTTTTGCCTCTTCGGGATCTACCTTTATATCTGTTATGTACTTTTTAGGATCCAGAAAAAGATAAGCAAGATCTACGCTTTCATTTTCCACCACCCAATAGCTTTCTATTTCCTTTTCGGTAACTATCACACTGCTCCTTAAGAGCTGAGTTAACTTAGAGGTAGATATCTGACGGCGTAAACTCTGTTCAAAATCAGAATATTCTATCCTCATATAAGCTAAATATTGCATAAAGTTCTCTCGTGAACCAAAAGAACGCATTATTTGCTCTACTTGACCTTTAATCTCCTCATCGCTTACCTTAATGCCAGTTTTTTTTACCTCCTGATAGAGAAGTTCATTACTCACAAGTTGTGAGAGAACTTGACTCCTAAGGTATCTTTCCACTTCTAAAGAAATTGGTCCTCCTGTAGCCTCTACGTATCTATCATAAGCATTACGATAAGCTTGAGCAAAATCAAGATAAGCAATCTTTTCTCCGTTGACTTCGACTAAAGGCTTTTCCCCTTCCCGAGAAGACATGCGGGAATAAGTAAAAAACAAAGAAGATACGAATCCCACGGCTACAAGCCACATTAAAGGCTTAACACTTTTTCTTAGCTTATTCATAAACATAAATAACTCCCTATAGAAAAATCTGGTTACTATTATACAATTTCCTCCTTATATTGCAACCTTGACTTGCTAACTTCCTCCAGGTATAATGCTGCCATGGCCAAGAGTCTATTTAGCTTTAAACTGATAGGTAAGGATTTAGCTATCGACCTGGGAACTACTAATACTCTCATCTACAAAAAAAGAACGGGTATAGTTCTCAATGCCCCTTCAGTATTAGCAGTTAACAAAAAGGACGGAGAAGTTTTAGCAACAGGATTGGAAGCAAAACGAATGTTAGGAAAAACTCCTCAAAATATTGAAGCCATTCGTCCACTCAAAGATGGTGTAATTGCTGATTTTGACATAACTAAAAAAATGATTGAGTACTTCCTGCATCAGGTCCAGCCAGAAAGAATGCTGATTGGTCCTCGACTCATAATAGGAGTCCCCTCTAAAGCTACTAAAGTGGAAAAAAGGGCTTTGGTAGATATAGCAAAGGAAATAGGAGCAAGAAAAGTATTTTTGGTGGAGGAGCCCGTAGCAGCAGTGATAGGAGCAGGACTGCCTATTTCTGAACCTATAGGAAATATAATTGTTGATATAGGGGGAGGAACAAGTGAAGTTGCTATAACCTCTCTCAATGGAGTGGTAATAAGTAACTCCATTAAAATAGCCGGGGATGAAATAGACCGAGTAATAGTACAATATCTGAAAGAAAAAGGTAACCTCTTTATAGGAGAGCAAATGGCCGAAAAAATAAAGATTACTCTTGGATATTTTTTCCCCCAGGGAAAAGAAGGTAAAATTAAGGTAAGAGGGAGAGATTTAAATAGAGGGTTCCCAAGTGAAATAGAACTTGGTTCTAATGACATGGAAGAAATACTTAATCCTGTACTTGATCCTATCCTTGATATGGTAGAGACAACTTTAGAACAATGTCCTCCTGAGTTAGCTGGAGATGTGATGGAAAATGGGATATATCTTACAGGAGGAGGAGGCTGCCTCAAAGGTCTTGATGCCTATATCGCAAAAAAGGTAAATTTACCCGTTAAGATAGTCTCCGAACCTCTTTTAGCTGTAGCCATGGGGTTAGGTAAACTACTCAACGATCTTCGTCTTTTATCTGTGATGGAAGTAACCCCTCGCAACACTTAAATAGGAAAAGTTTTAAGAATGCCAAACAAAAAGCAGATTGGATATCTTTTGTTTTAGGTTAATTTATTTTGCCAATGATTAGAATAAATCTAAATTCTAAGTTAATCTTCACAACTACTTTCTTAATTATTTGCTTACTATTAGCTATATTTTCTTATTACAATCCTGCTCAATTTTTAAAGCTTCGAGAAAAAGGATATTTTTTAGGCAGCATCTTCCATTACATGTCATTTAACTCAAAACAAGCTCTTACTGATTTTTTAGAAAACACCACTCAAGCTAAGAAAATAAAAAAAGAGAGTGAACTTCTTAAAAATGAACTTAACCAATTAATTTTTAGGGAGAAAAATCACTATCAGGAACTCGAGATTACTAACCAGAGACTGCAAAAACTTCTAAATTTTAAAGAAGTCACACCTTATGAGTTGATTTCCGCAAAAGTCTTAGCTTATTCACCTGAGGGCTTTTTCCAAGTTATTTATATTGACAGAGGGAAAAAGGATGGAGTTATACAAGGAATGGGAGTAGTTAACCCTCAAGGATTAGTTGGAAAAGTAGTGGAGGTTTACCTTAATGAAGCTAAAGTGATGCTCATTATTGATAAAAGAAGTAATGTAGGGGTTAGAGTGCAAAAAACCAGAGATATTGGAATACTTCAAGGAACAGAAAATCCAGAAGCATGTGAACTACACTATATTTTAACTAAGGCTGAGTTAGAAATAAAAGATACTGTGACAACATCAGGTTTGGGAGAAACTTTTCCACCAGGAATAATAGTAGGATATATATTATCTGCAGAAAAAAACCCGAACTATATTTTTCAACAAATAAAAGTAGAACCAGCGGTAAATTTTGGAAAATTGGAAGAACTATTCTTATTAGCCCAAAAAAAATGAAAAAAATTTTCATATACTTATTTTTGCTTTTCTTAGCTTTGATTTTACAATTTATCTTCACGGGTTGGTACCAAAAGGAAATGGTGGACTTCTTTCTCATAACAGTAATATTCTGGAGTTATTTTAGAGGATGGAAAGAAGGAGTTTTAGCTGGTTTTTTTTGTGGACTAGCTAAAGATATTTTCTTTTTTCCACTAATAGGAATTAATGCTTTTTCTTTTTCGCTAATCGGTCTTTTGATGAGTGAAATAAAAGTAAAAACCTATCAACAAAGCTTAGTTTTTTTCATCCTGATGGTAGGAATATTATTTTTGCTTAATAGTTTTACTTTAGCTATATGGCTTTTTTTCTTTTATCGTATTACTTTTGTCCACACTTTTATCAGTTCTCTGTATCCCTCTTTAATCTGTACTTGTGGGGTATGTGGTGCCATATTTTTGATAGAAGAAAAACTAACAAAGTCTTCTATTTCAAAACTTTAGGAACTTTAAAGTAATTTTCTTTGCGGCAAGGAGCATTGGAAAGAGCCTCTTCCGGTAAAAGAGAAGAAGAAAGCTTGTCCTCTCTAAACACGTTCTTCATGGGTAAAACATGGGAGGTAGGAAGAACATTAGTGGTGTCAAGTTCTCTTAATTTTTCTACATAAGATAAAATTCTCTCCAGCTGATGAGTAAATTTTTCTTCCTCATCCAAGGAAAGTTCTAACCGTGCAAGGTGAGCAATATATCTGACTTGTTCCAAGTTAATTGTTCTTTTTTTCATGAACTTCTCCTTTTAAAAAAAGACGACGGAGATTCTTCTCATAGGGAGATCGACAAATTCCCCTTTCAGTGATTATTGCCGAAATGTATTGGAAAGAAGTTACGTCAAAAGCAGGATTGTAAACACTTACCCCTTCCGGCGCACACCTTTTTCCACAAAAAGTTGTTACCTCCTCATCACTTCTTATCTCTATGGGTATTTTTTCACCTGATGGTATTGATAAATCCACAGTAGATAAAGGACAAGCCACATAAAAGGGAATCTTATTTTCTTTTGCTAGAACAGCAAGAGAATAAGTTCCTATTTTATTAGCCGCATCACCATTGGCAACAACTCTATCGGCTCCCACTATTACCTTGTTTATTTTTCTCTCCCTCATTACCTCTCCAGCCATACTGTCGCATATAAGTATTACTTCAATTCCCTCTCTGATAAGTTCCCAGGCAGTTAATCGCGCCCCCTGCAAAAGAGGCCTTGTTTCATCTACGTAAACTCTTACCCTTTTACCTTCCTCTTTAGCTCGGTAAATAATGGATAAAGCTGTTCCATAACCAGCTGTGGCCAGTGCTCCTGCATTACAATGAGTTAGTACTGTATCCCCATCATTAACAATTGAGGCACCATTATCACCAATAGCTCTATTACAGCTTTTATCCTCCTGCATAATAAGAAAAGCTTTCTCCAAAAGTCTTTGTTTAAGATCAGTTAAAACAAAATTATCACTATTTAAAACGTTTTTCTCAACCTTTGTAATCTCATTTTCCAG
>CAZGDY010000107.1:0-5572 GCA_964524965.1 uncultured Clostridia bacterium | reverse complement strand
GACAACGAAAACCGAAAAAGCAATTGGTAATATTGGAGGAGTCCCAAGAGCACCGAGTAAAGGAATCGGCATAAACAGCAATGGTACCAACGTATTGATTTTTAAAGAACTATTTTTCGAAAATTCAAGATGGTAATATTTGCTTAAAAAAACATGAGCCACGGATATCATCTATGCGAGCAGGTAATGTAAAGAACGTCACTTAACCATAAATTAAATAATCAATATCTATTCCAGTTGGTTATCTGATAGCGAAAGTTAAACTGTAAAAGCAAAAATATCTGGAAATTAAAAATGTCATTAGATGTATTTAACGACTCCATATTATAATGAAATTTCAATTTATTTATTAATATTTATATCGAATTAAACAGGAGGGTTAGATCATGATTGAAAAGACGAAAGTAGATAATCTATACCATTGTGAGCATATTAAGGGCGCTATCGATACTCATATTCATGGAGGCCCATGCTTATTCAAACGAATTGCTGACGATGAAGAGATTGCTATTGCAGCAAGAGACGCAGGCTTGGAAGCGGTTATGATAAAGAGCCATTCTACAGACACTTCCAGAAGCGCATATTTTGTTAACAAGCATGTTTCTGGAATAAAGATTTTTGGCGGGATAACGCTTAACTGGTCTGTTGGTGGAATAAATCCAAGTGCGGTAAGAACAGCATTAGATTTCGGCGGCAAAGAGGTATGGATGCCTACCTATGATGCTAAAAATCATGCTGATTTCTTTGGTGGAACTGGCGCATGGGGTACATATGATATACCTGAATCCGAGAGGCTAACAGATGCACATGGAGGCTCACATCTTGACTTCGAAATAGGTGATAAGGGAAAACGACCAGGAATATCGATTTTAAAAAACGGATCTCTAACTGAAAAAATACTCGAAGTTGTTGATTTAGTTCGGGAGTACAATGCAATAATTGGCACAAGCCATCTATCAAAAAAGGAAATTAGCATACTGGTACAACATGCGAAAAAATTAAGTGGAATAAAAATACTCATAACGCATCCCCTTTATAAAGTTCCGGATTGTGACTCTAAATTCTTGAAAACAGTGGTTGGTGATGGAGTTTATGCTGAAATAGCTGCTGCAACTATCCATCCTACTATTACAAATAAGACAGTTAGCGACCAAGTGGAACTAATAAAAACTCTTGGAGCTGAAAACTGCATATTTTGTTCAGACGGAGGGATTGTGTATGCTCCTATGCCTCATGAGATGATTAGGATAGGTGCTCGAATGCTAAATAATGTTGGAATCACTAATGAAGAATTATATACCATGATGAAAAAGAACCCTAGAAAAGTATTAGATATCTGAATAAATAATTCAACAGAGAGGGTATTTGTCATGGGGTGTAAGAGTATTATTTCACTAAAATCTATTGCAAATCTTATATCTCTAATCGTGAAGATTTATAAAATGGAATTTGAAAATTTAAAATTAAAATGTGAATGTGGGTAATCTATGGTGCTAAAAATTTTATTTCCAAGTACCTCATTCATTCAATCCACTCCTCAGTCATTCGAAAACTTTAGAACCAACTGAAAAGACGCACGTCTTAACAATGCGTAACCCCATGGGCTAATTTTCTCTTCTACAGTTTTTAACCCAATAATTCCCCATCCTCCTGTCTCAAATCGAGGGCTTAATAAAACCAAATTTTTATGCCAAATCTAGCTGATAAAAAACAAAAAATCAAAAGATATAGATTTATTACTTATTAGTAATAAAATAATAAGAAGTGAAACTAAAGAAGTTAGATTATTAGAAGCGTTAGATAGACGTATGGAAAAAGAGTTTTCTGAAGAAGAAAAAAATACTTTATGAATTAAGTTTTTGTTATACGATTTTTGGTTCACTGTATATTATTGATGATTAAAGAATTGTTTTATTGTAAAAATAGGTATATAATATCAGTACGATGCGCATAAACGAGGTACTTAGTAAGACGTGCCGATTTGGAAACATAAACGAGATAACTTGGTTATTTTAAGTTAAGCAAAATTGCGGTTCGAACAATAGATTATCCCAAAAATATTTAACTATTAATCTAGTAAGGAAATTACCATGGAAAAATTAAGCATTAGAAAGCCCATTATTATCTTAGTATATGCATTAATAGGATGGGCACTTTGCGGTGCGGTTATGGGGATTGGCATGGCGCTTATTTCTATAGAGAGCACTTTAATAATTCACGCAATTGCCGCTCCAATCATTTTTGTGACAATATCATTGAATTACTTCAAGAAGTTCAATTACACCACGTCATTGCAAACGGCAATTGTATTCGTTTCTTTTGTAATCTTCATGGATGTTTTTGTTGTTGCTCTCCTAATTGAAAAAAGTTTTGAAATGTTTACAAATGTTTTAGGAACGTGGATTCCTTTCGTCTTAATTTTTATATCAACTTATCTGACGGGATTATATGCAAGAAATAAGTTTAAACCGTAACTATCGCCTAACAGGCGGGCATCTGGCTTCGTGCACTTCGCTCCAAAACTTGCTCTGCTTTGCTCCAAAACTTCAGACATCCGTCAACTGTTATAGAAATAACAGAGCGCCAAAAAACTGAAAAGTGAAATAGGGATAAGAAAAATGAGGGAGGCACTTAGATGAAAAAGAAACACGTAATAATTTTAAGCGTTGTGGTAATTGTGATTATTGGAATTTACTTTAGTATAACAGGTTTTAAGGCATACATTGAATCAAACCTGGAGCAGCTAACAGAATCAAATATATCAAATATTGATATTTTAAACATAGCGGATGGGACCTATGCCGGTAGTTGTAAAGTTTTTCCACTAACTGCTGAAGTTAAAGTGACTGTAAAAAATCATGAAATAACAGAAATTGAACTGGTAGAACACAAAAATGGTCGGGGAGCTTCAGCTGAGGTAATTCCCAATAAAGTGCTAGAAGCTCAAACATTGGAAATAGATACAGTCTCGGGTGCTACTTATAGCAGCAAAGTAATATTGAAAGCAATCGAAAATGCACTGAATAACGCTAATAACTAATTTTTACTGATTAGATATCCTCTGCTAACCCCACCACGGATAAACTCATGAACAAAGAAGGAGAATTAATAATTTCCCCTGAAGATTTCTTTGTAAAGAAGGTGAAAGATTCGCGGAAAAATAACGAGCTTAAACGAACAAGAGATTGGACAAAAATATTTATAAAATAGAAATGAGCGCTAAACCAATAATCTTACGAAAGAAAAAATTGAAATAGATCCCAAGAAAACTTAACTTAGAGGTATCTCCTTCCCAAAACCTTCTAAGAGCCCTTCTGTAGTGATTTAATTTGGGCTCTTGACAGCTTACAGATAAGGAGATATTATGGATTATCTTCAGTTCCACCTAAAAAAAAGAGAAGAATAATGAATAATATAAAGGCTATAGGAATTTTATCACTAATAGGGAGCATCATGCTGATGTCTACTTCTTGTGCTTTAGCTCTCTCAGAAGGTGAACAACTTCTCCAACAGGCAAATGCTCTCAAAGAAAACACCTTCTACCATAAAGCCTATGAAACCTACGAAGAGGCAAGAAAAAGATTATTGGCGATAGGAGATAGCGAAAAGGCAAATACCTGTCGGATTCAAATGCACGAGGTAGAAAAAATACTAATTGAATTTCCTTACACAAAAGAAGATGCCCTAAAACTTCTGGGGGAGCATTTTAAGGATATCCCTCAAAGCGAGAGAAATTCCTGGTTCCAGGAAGGCAAGATTGATTTCATAATTTCCGATAATAAGCCATTTTACCTTTATGATTTTATTGCCAATTTAAAATATCGAAACCCGGACCTTATGAAAAAAGATATAAATAGCCTTAAGCGAGCGGAGAAATTCGTAACTAAAAATCGTAACTTAATTTTTAAACACCCCGACAGTGGCTATACTCAACGAGCTTGGAAACCCTATATAAACCCGGTCACATATCTCGCAGATGCCTCATTATTTGTTCCACGAGAAAAACTTCCTGAAATAGGGCTTCTCAAACTCTGGATACCACTACCCATAAGAACTGGTGCTCAGGATAATGTAAGAGTTATTTCCATAACACCAGAGGAATATGTTAAATTTCCCCCTCAAACTGATGGAGACATTGGTTTTGTTTATCTGGAGATTTCGCTTGATGAACTAAAGAAAGACCTTCGTATCCAACTTCAGTTTGAGTTTATGCACTATGAGCAACATTTTCTCATTGATCCGGGAAATGTGGGCAAATATGATACAGATAGCTACCTGTATAAACAGTACACAAGATCTTATAACAATACCACTATCACTCCCGAAATAAGACAAAAAGCTCAGGAAATTGTGGAAGATGAAAAAAATCCTTACCTGGCCGCTAAAAGACTATATGAGTATATAGTTGAGCGTATTGATTACAGTCATATGCCTCACGCAAGCCTCAATGTTCTCGGAATACCTGAATCGGTGTATGTGCACGAGAGATCCTATGGGGACTGTGGAGCTCAAGGTACTTATTTTTCTGCCCTCTGCAGGTCCCTTGGCATACCGGCACGCACCAGTGGTGGGATGCAGCTTTGCCCCGGAGAGGAGGGTACCCACTTCTGGGCAGAATTTTATCTTCCTAATTATGGTTGGATTCCCGTTGATACCTCTATCGCACAAATAGCTAACTATCCCATCGAGCTCACCGATGATGAAAGAAGAACATTTAAAAACTTTTTCTTCGGGAAACAAGACTCTTATCGGTACATCATTCAAAAAGATGTAGATGTACCTCTCATTCCAGAACCCGAGGAACCAATACTCTTACCAATGGCAATTCAGTTTCCGGCTGTAGTTTGTGCAAGTTCTCTGGAAAATCCAGCCATTGCGGTATTAGACCAATGGAAGATTGAATTTAAACCGATTTACCACTGACAGCCAGGTAAAACAGAGCCAAGAAACACTTAATGATTTTCAGTTCGCGCTCTGACCAAGAAAGGTTTGAGCCTCTCTAATGAAATATTCAGAGATAATCGATATTTTAGCAATTTGAACGGAAAATACCTCTTTAAATTCTCCAACTACAAGAATGTTTCCCGTACCTTTTAATTTGGCCTTGAGAAAAAGGCAAAAAAAAAGAAAAAAAATTTCCAGTTAAAGGAGGTGTTGACTTTGTACGGAGCAAATATTATTTGTGGATTTGCACTCTCCAGCGCAATTTGCTGCCATCTCATCTCAAAGGCACACTACAAAGTTACAAAAAGTTGGATTGCTAACAAATGGTTTTGGGCCGGTTTTTTTGGAAATCTACCAGCACTTGTCGCATTTATAGCTCATGTTTATCTTAGCCGTGGAAAATCAAAATAGGAAAACAAGAGACAAAAAGATAAAGATAGCTCAAATTTAAGGAGGTGTTATTCGGAAACAGCTGAAACACTCATTTAACTTGTTTTAACAAATAAATTTTGCAAAAGATTATCATTGTAAGATTTTAAAATAAGAGATGAGGAGATAAATAATGGGAAGTTTATTTATACTACTATTCTGGTCTGGGCCAATTGGCATTGGTAGTTTTCTGGCCTTG
>CAZGDY010000106.1:0-5610 GCA_964524965.1 uncultured Clostridia bacterium | reverse complement strand
AAGTATGCGCACCTTGTCTAAGATGGCTCCGTATGATATCATAGTCAGAACTACAAAGCAAGGTAAGATGCAGATAATTCGTGGTCAAAAATAAAAAATGGTTTGCAATAAAAAAAATGCAAAAGAATCAGTTTCTGGTTTGAAGACTTCCCCCAGAAAAATGAGAAAAATACGTAAGATTGTTTTAATTTCTCCAACTGCTACCAGGCCCGGTTTTATGTCAAAATTTTTCAGATTTCCGCCATTAAATCTGACATTATTAGCTGGCCTGGCTCCCGAATATGATTACACAATAATTGATGAGAATGTTGCGAGTATCGATTGTAAGCTCAAGGAAATAGAAGAAGCAGACATTATTGGTTTAACTGTAATGACAGCTCAAGCTCCGCGAGCTTATGAGCTTGCCGATCGGTTCAGAAGAACGGGCAAAATCGTTATCATGGGAGGTATGCATGTTAGTGCTCTACCAGAGGAGGCGCTTGAACACTCCGACGTTGTTATAGTTGGCGAGGCAGAAGGGGTTTGGTCTCAATTTCTGAAGGACTGCGAAACAGGTAAACTCCAGAAAATATATAAGAACAAAGAATTCCCAGATCTGTCCGGTTTGCCTATCCCTCGCAGAAATCTCCTTAAACGACAAAATTATCTTGGTTTTAATACACTCCACGTTTCCAGGGGATGCCCATTTAACTGTTCCTTTTGTGCAGTGAGTACATTTTTTGGTAGGAAATATCGGTTTCGACCCGTCAAGGAAGTGATAAAAGAAATTGAAACCGTGATCCAAACTGATAAAATTCGTTTATGGCGGAAAGTTGTGGCTAAACTCTGGGATAAAGCCGACGCCCATCGCTTTGCCTTTCTCGATGATAACATCTTTGGTCAAAAAAAGTACGCCAAAGAACTATTTGAAGCTCTTATACCGTTAAAGATTTTATGGGGCAGTCAGGCAAGTATCAATGTAGCCGCGCCAGAGAACGAAGCTTTACTGAAACTTGCAGCCAAGAGTGGGTGTCGATTTTTGTTTGTTGGATTTGAAAGTATCAATCCATCTTCTCTCAATGAAGTGGGTAAAAAGATTAATAAACCTGAGGTATATGCACAGGCTGTCAAACTTCTCCATAACTATGGCATTACTATCCTGGGAGCCTTTGTCTTTGGTTTTGACAGTGAAGACAAAACTATTTTTAGACGCACAGTAGAGTTTATCAAGCGCATAAAGTTAGATATAGCTCAATTTGCCGTGCTCACTCCCCTGCCAGGTACCCCGCTCATGACAAAACTCAATGAAGAGGGAAGAATAATAGAAAAGGACTGGTCAAAATACGATTTTAGAACCGCTGTCTTTAAACCTCTGGGAATGTCTGCCGAAGAGTTGGTTAGAGGAAAAGAATGGGTCTGGCAAGAATTTTACTCCTGGTCATCTATTTTAAGGAGATCCCCTTTTATAAATAATTGGTCAAGATTTTTAGTCTACTGGCTTTCTAACATGGGATATCGTATTTTTCGGAGGGAACTCCCGGAAGTTGGACAAAAAAACTGACCCGCAACCACTTCGCAAAATAAGTGAATTGTACAAAACCCTGAAAGAATCCGGTTATAAAAAAATCAAGAGCTGTTACACGCTGGACATAGCATAAATATTATGAGTCCATTTTGTATTATTCGAATTTTCCCCTTGCTTCAATGCGCCATATGGATTCAACTATCTCGTCTCTGATCCCAAAAAGAAAATCATGCAGGTTTATCGTGGTACATCCATGGGCGGGAATCATTTCAATCTTTGTACCAATAGGAAGCCGCCTTTTTGCATCACTGTGTAAATCGATAAGAAAGGTGTGTTCTTCAGACAAACGACTGACTTTTAAACCTTTGGGATACAATATCTCGGGAAATCCCATATCGATACTTATTGCTTTCATGCCAACATCAAGTATAGCTCTATCGTCAGTGGGTCTGCTGATTACACTGGTTAAAATAGTCAGTGTCTGTTTAAATTCTCCTCCTACTCCTTCAATAGCACTATATTTTGCATCCATTGTTGCATAACTTCCCGCCTGTACTTCGGTTACACCGGGATAGGACCCGGCTATATCGTAAGTACCTGTTCCCCCAGCACTGACGATTCTGCACTCCAGTCCCTTTTCTTCGAGGAGTTTTTTAGTCATAATGAGCAGAGCTAATGCTTGATTTGCTTTCTTTTTTCGTTCCTGGTAATCTTTAATAAAAACACAATGCCCCTCATATCCCATGAGTCCAAAAAATTCCAGACCCTCGCTTTTTACCACTTCCTGGGCAAGTCTTAGCGCCGGTTCTCCTGGAGAAACACCGCATCTGTTCATGCCAATATCGACCTCAACTAACACACCCACTTTTACTCCTTTCTCCTTGGCTGCTTCCGAAATGTCCGCAACATTTCTGGTATTATCCACGGCTACCTTGATTCTGGTGTATTTAGCAAGATTTACCAACCGTTTAATTTTTTGGATACCGACAACCTCATTGGCAATCAAGATATCATTGATACCCGCTTCAATCATAACTTCGGCCTCACTCAATTTTTGGCAAGTTATTCCAATGGCCCCATCTTTTATTTGCTTGTGTGCAATCACTGGCGTTTTATGAGTCTTCATATGAGGTCTTAGATTAGCCTCTTTATCCTTGAAAAAATGTGCCATTCTGGTAATGTTGAATTTCATCTTGTCTAGGTCGATAAGCAACGCCGGAGTATTGATTGTGTACTTTTCTGAACCAACCATTGATTTGTCCATTTTGTCCTCCATTTAAGGCCATCGCAGATGGCTGCATTGTCACAAGAGTTACTCTCAAGTTGCCAGACCAAGTTTGTTAGTGTTCCATTTTTACCTCAGTGTGTCAAACCACCACTTAGTTATGAGTTTACAAATGGAAAAGATGTCTAGTAAAACATGGGAGCTTTCCCAGAAATAGTTTGATAACTATTTTTGACAATAAAATAAATAGCGGATTCAAAAATTCTTTTTCCCAATGAGGCACTTGCCTATCGTAGAGGTTAATCCCCACTATTAACCTTATTTCCTTGACAAAATTCACAATTAAATTATTCTATTTTCTATATTAATTAATATCTTACTCTTTCAAAAAAGAGGTTTCTCGTAAAAGGTTGTTAGATCTGATATCAAATAAGGTTGGGTAATGAAAAATAGACGCAAGGCAAGAGAGCTTACTCTGCAAGCACTTTATCAGGCTGATATTAGAAAAATTACCCCAACAACTGCCTTAAAAATAATTCTTTCCCGGTACCATTTTAAACCTCATATTACTTTCTTTTCTAATAAATTAGTTAAAGGGACAGAACAGTTCCTGCCCTGGATTGATAATTTAATTAAACGGTATGCAAAAAACTGGACTCTGAATCGAATGACTGTCGTAGACCGTAATATTCTCCGATTCAGCATCTACGAACTTCTTCTTGTCAAGAAAGTACCACCGGTGGTAAGCATAAATGAGGCAGTAGAAATAGCCAAGCGTTACGGGACAGAAGACTCCGGAAAATTTATAAACGGAATCTTAGATAAAATCCGTAAAGAAAGAGCCGCAGAAAAATCTCTAAAGTGGAGTCATCTAAAACAACAACTTCAAAATCCCTTCCTTAAGTCCTTTGTTAGCTTAAAAAATGGGGAAAAAGCATATTTGGTGGGAGGATTTATCAGAGATAATTTATTGGGTAAAAACGCTAAAGATTTTGACATTATCTTGGATAGTTCGAAATTTGAAATAGTAGAAAAATTTGCCCGCTATTATCAAAAATCTCCCATCGTTTTGGATGATAACTTGAGAAGGGTTATTCTTCCTGAAGGATATCAAATGGATTTCACCTTGCAAAAATCCTCCCTTGAGAGCAATTTATTAGAAAGAGATTTTACTATAGATGCATTAGCTCTTGATTTAGATTATCTGGAAACTCCAAATATTCATTTGGTAGATACAAAAAACGGGTTAAGAGACCTTTCTAATGGCCAAATAATCCTGATTGGTGACAAGGCTCTGGATAATGACCCGCTTAGAGCCTTAAGAGCTTTTCGTCTTAAATCACAACTTGGTTTTGAAATAAATAAACATCTTCTTGGAATGATCCATAAAAAATGCTATCTTATTGACAAGATAGCTAAAGAGAGAATAAGAGAAGAAATTTTTTTAATTATGAGAAGCTCTCACGCCGAGAACCACTTAAGTCACTCTGCTGCTAAAGAACTATTGAGAAGAGTATTTAACCTTCCTCTTTATCCCGATAATCTTTGTTACCTGGAAACAATTTTAAGTTCCCAAACAAATTTTCTTCCCTCTCACAAACCCAAGCTTACAGAACATCTAAGAAAAAAGACGGGAAATATTAATCGGTTGCAATTACTCAAATTGGTCAGTTTAGTTACCGGTTCTTTTTCAGACAACCAAATAGAAGAAAATGTAGCTAAAGCCTTGCCTTTAAGTAGAAAAGAGAAAAAAATTATTCAAAAAGTAATAAGATTAATTCCTTTAGGGGAAAAGTTAAAGGAAATCTCATCAAATCCCTCCGAGATAAGTTCATTCTTTCTAAAAAGCGGCGAGGAAACACCAGAAATCTTCCTGGCAATAGCTGCTGTTAAGAAAAAAGATACTGATTATTTAAATTTATGTCAGGAGATTCTTTCAATTTTCTTCGAAAAATACTCTTTAATTTTAGAACCCCCTAAGCTTATCTCAGGGAATGAACTAATTGAAATATTGGACATAAAAGCAGGCCCTCGGTTAAAAGCAGTCCTTAGTAAAATTCATCAGGGTCAAATTAACGGTGAGGTAAGAAAAAAAGAGGAAGCGCTTCAATTGGCTCGCCAACTACTTAATAAAGAATAAATGTAATGCGCCTGACAGGATTCGAACCTGCGACCCGCGGCTTAGGAGGCCGCTGCTCTGTCCTTCTGAGCTACAGGCGCATAGGTTTTGTAGGATAGCGATTACGGTCTTTCAAATATATTTATTTTTAAGACTTTTTACCCTCTGGTGTCCAAATGGTGTCCATTCCACAAAAGACCGATCGCTCGCTTCTTGTGATCTGGTGAAAGATGAGTATACCTCAAGGTCATATCAATAGACTTGTGTCTCATTAGCTCCTGCACCGTTTTTAAGTCCACTCGTGCCATCACCAAGTGGGATGCGAAGGTGTGCCTGAGATCATGAAATCTGAAGTTTTTAATTCCGGATCGCTTTAAGGCTGTTTCAAAACTTCTCCGGACATTTTTATAGGGCTTTCCTTTTTTGTCACAGAACACAAAGGGCGACTTCAGTTTCTGCTTTAAACTCATCAAAGTTGCGTGAAGTATTTGATTTACGAGAACTTGTTGTCTCCCTCCCCCTTTTGCTTCCCTAATATATATAATCCCCCTGTTCAAGTCAATATCCTCCCACCTCAAATTTAATATTTCTCCTTTTCGCATCCCGGTGTTAAGAGCAGTAATCAGTATTGGCCTCAGATGCTCCGTACAAACTTCCAATATCTTCTTGATTTCATTTTTTTCAAGATACCTTACTCTTTTGTTATTTTCCTCAAACATACTCACTTCGCTTACCGGGTTTTTATCTGCTTTCCCCCAGATG
>CAZGDY010000105.1:2245-5663 GCA_964524965.1 uncultured Clostridia bacterium | reverse complement strand
ATGTATAAAGGACCGTAAGATTTCCAGCCTTTCTCTGTTATTCTTGTTAGGGCTATCTTTTTCATGAAATTTTCTTTCTTGAAAGCTCCTTTCTTAAAAGCTCCGGTACCTCTTGAGGAGTTGGAGCCACAGGAATTGAAGCTTTTTCAAACGCTTTAATTTTTTCCTCAGCCGTACCTTTCCCCCCAGAAATTATTGCTCCGGCGTGTCCCATTCTTGTTTCCTGAGGAGCGGTTTTTCCAGCTATAAAAACCACTACGGGTTTTTTCATCTGGGAATGGATAAATTTTGCGGCCTCTTCCTCTTCATCTCCTCCAATCTCTCCGATAAGTACTATACCCTTAGTAAAGGAGTCCTTTTCGAAAAGAGTTAAAATATCAACAAAAGAGGAGCAAATCACCGGGTCACCCCCAATACCCACGCAGGTGGATTGACCAAAATTCTTTTTAGTTAAATTACTAACCACTTCATAAGTAAGAGTTCCACTTCTAGAAACTACTCCTATGGTCCCTTTTTGGTAAATATCAACAGGCATTATTCCTACCTTAACCTCTCCGGGATTGATAAGCCCTGGGCAGTTAGGACCAATTAATCTTACATTTTTTACTTTGGCATAGTGGTAAACTTTAATCATATCCTGGAAAGGTATTCCTTCGGTAATGCAAATAACGAGGTTTACACCTCCGTTTACAGCCTCATAAAGAGCATCTATAGCAAACTTAGCTGGAACAAAAATTATAGAAGTATTGGCTTGGGTTTTTTTTACTGCCTCCTCTACCGTCTCATAAATCTCAACTCCCTCCATTTTTTCCCCTCCCCTTCCCGGAGTCACGCCGGCCACTATCCTTGTCCCATACTCTAACATTTTTTTAGTATGAAAGCTTCCCTCTTTCCCTGTTATTCCTTGCACTAAAACAGTAGTTTGGGAATTTATTAAAATGCTCATTTTTTAAACATCTCCATCAATCTCTTGGCTGCCTCATCCATCGTATCAGTTAAAGTAACTCCCGTAATATTCTCTAGTTCTTTTCTCCCTTCTTTTTTAGCTGTTCCTGAAAGTCTTATAACCAAAGGAATATTTGTCTGGTGTTCCAAAATACTTTTCTTTAATCCTTTAGCTACTAAATCACAGCGGGTAATTCCTCCAAAGATATTTATTAAGATCCCTTTTGTTCTTTTATCGGAAAAAACAATATCAAGAGCCTCCTTAACTTTATTGCTTCTGGCACCTCCTCCAATATCTAAGAAATTTGCCGGTTCCATCTCACAGGCCTTAATTAAATCCAAGGTGGCCATAGCCAGGCCAGCGCCATTAACTACACAACCAATATCTCCCTTAAACCTTAGGTAACTTAATCCTTTATTTCGAGCTCTGGTCTCTAAAATATCTTCCCCTTCCCTCTCCTGAGAAAAGGTAAATTCAGAGTGTCTATAAAGAGCATTATCATCAAGAATGATTTTAGCATCAAGAGCTAATAGTTTTCCTTCCGAAGTAAGAGCCCAGGGGTTTATCTCAGCCAAGTAACAATCCTTTTCTTCGAAAAGTTTATAAAGGGATTTTAAAACAGTGCTGGTTTTCATCACTAATTTTTTTTCCCTTTTACACATACCCAGGGCTAATTTCCTTGCCTGATAGTTTCTAAACCCTATTTCAGGATGAACATATTCCTTAAAAATGCTTAGGGGGTTTATCTTAGCTATTCTTTCGATCTCTATTCCCCCACTCACAGCGGTCATCACTACCGCTTTTTTCTTTTCCCGGGCTAAAGTAACTCCCAAATAATACTCTTTATCAATATCCACCTTCTCCTGAACAAAAATTTTTTTCACCACTTTCCCTTTAAACCTGGAGTTCAACATTTTCTTAGCTAAATAATAAGTCTCTTGGGAAGTAGAAGCAAATCTTATTCCTCTCCCCTTCCCTCTTTCTCCCAGGGGAACCTGAATCTTTATTGCCACCGGACCTCTCAGCTCCTCAGTAATCTTAGCTGCTTCCTGGGAATTGTTAGCCACCCTTCCTTTAGCAATGGGAATACCGTAATAGGAAAAAATCTCGTAGGCTTGATATTCGCATAATCTCATTTTTCTCCAACCTTTTCCTTGTAATTTTTCCCCCTTAGACCGATCATCTTTTTCTCTTTCTTATCCTGCAAGTTTTCATTGCGTTTTTATAAATTGGGCAGTTTTTGAACTTTTATTTGACTTTTCAGAAATTATTAAAATTAATCTTTTCTTATCTAATATTAGGCGATTTACTTCGGAATTAGCTTTAGGTTATTTTTATCCTTTCCATACTCCTAAAAACAGAGAAGAAAAGAAATATTTTTTTTTTGGTAAATCTTGCTCTCCTGCTTTCACTGTTCTCAAGAGCAAGACAATTCATTCTTGACAAGATTATATAATATTGTATAATGTATAATATATAATATATTAGTCAAGGGAAGCATAATCCTAAGATTAAAAAATATATCAGAGCAAGAGGCAAAAAAATAAAACAAGACACCTTAGAAAAGGAAAAGATAAATGAGAGATAAGTACGAGTTGAGATTAAGCGGAGCAGGAGGCCAGGGTTTAATCCTGGCTGGTTTGATCTTGGCTAAAGCAGCAGTTTATGACCAAAAAAATGTTGTACAAACTCAAAGTTATGGTCCAGAAGCCCGAGGTGGCGCCAGCAAATCTGAGGTAATAATAAGCCAGGATTACATCGGATACCCTAAAGTTGCTCATCCGGATCTTTTATTAGCCCTTACTCAGGAGTCTTGCGATAAATATTGTTTTGATTTAAAGAAAGAAGGAATTCTAATAGTTGATTCTTCCCGGGTAAAAAGAGTGGAAAATAGTTCTGCAACAAAAATTATTCCTCTTCCTCTTGCTAAATTAGCTAAGAAAAAACTGGGCAAAACTATAGCAACTAACATCCTGGCTTTAGGAGTAATTACCGAGATTACTAAAGTAGTTTCTCAAAAGGCGGCAAGAAAAGCTGTTTCATCTTACGCTCCTCAAGGGACAAAGAAGTTAAATAAAAAGGCTTTAGAAGTAGGATTTAAAATCGGACTAAAGGCTCAAAAGTCAAAACTTTTAATTTAAAATTAGCAATCCTTAATCAATAAGTTAAGCTCGATTATTAAAAATTGACCCCTTTATCTTATAACCCCTTTATTTTGAATCCCCTAAAATATCCCTAAATTCTACTCCTTAATATTTCCGAAAGTAATTATTAGTATTTTTTCATCTCATTGGCTTATTTATGAGCCAACTATAAGAGTTTTAGTAATTTATCTTTTCCGAAGTGATTTTTGACAATTTTAACTTTTGACCTACATTTAACGATAAGAAGTAAAAATAATGAAAAGATAAGTTATATCGTTTTTGCCGTAAAATTAGATAAAAATAAATCTGCTTTTCTTTATGTTAGATG
>CAZGDY010000105.1:0-2235 GCA_964524965.1 uncultured Clostridia bacterium | reverse complement strand
TTCCGTCTCAGGCGCATAAAGAACAAAAAGGAGGTAGAAAAAAATGAAACTATCGTTTGTCTTAACTATTGTTTGTTCTGTAGTGTTTTTAAGTACTATTCCAGGGTGGGCAGACAGTTTTGCTGAAATAAAAAACGAAGCACCAACTCTTATTGTTCCTTTCTCCTCGGTAAAACCTGGTGATAAAATAAGATTAATATTCCGCAAGACTCCCGGTAACTTGCAAGATTGGATTGCTTTTGCTCCCGTTGATGCTCCTGAGCAACTTTATGGAGAATGGTATTATTTGGAAGGAAAAATCGAGGGAGAGCTTTTCTTTACTGCTCCCGAAAATGAGGGAGAATATGAGTTTCGCCTTTTTGCTGACTGGCCAACAGGAGGATATGAGATACTAACTCAAAGCAACAAAGTAAAAATTGTTGCCGAAAAAGATATATCTGTAAGTACTTCTCCCCCGGCGAGTGGACCAGATACAGAACTTTTTACTGTTATTTTGGATGATAATTTTAACTCTGAAAATAATGGTCAAGGTACTTTAAACTACTCCAGTTTTATAAACTGGGAAGTTACAGAAGGGAGCGTTGATTTAATTGGCAATGGTTTATATGATTTCTTTCCAGAAAATGGTTTATATCTTGATCTTGACGGTAACATCAGGAAGGCAGGTACCTTGAAATCAAAAAATATCTTCAAACTTGAGCCTGGTACTTATGAGTTAGAATTCGACCTGGCCGGCAATCCGTATGGCGGTCCCAATACAGTCAATGTGAGTTTAAATAAGTTATATAATAAGGATTTTACATTAAATAAAAACGAGCCTTTCAAAAATATCAGTTGTCAGATTAGCGTACCAAATGTTACAGATTGTCACCTCGTTTTTAAACATACAGGGGGCGACAATGTGGGAATTATATTAGACAATGTTAGATTGAAAAAACTATCTAGTGCGACTATTGAGGAAACAGTGGAAAAAGAAGAACCTTCTCCGAATAGGAAAATATTTAGCCTGGAAGGAAAGTGGTACGGAGAGTGGGATAGAATTGGCTCAAACCACGAAGCCTTTTTAGAGGGTTCTGGAAATGGCTACTATTATATTGGGACAAATGGTAATTATCGACACGAAGGAATGCTTTACGGTGATGGATCAATATTTTCAGGCGAACTAACAGATACACCAGGGTGGTGTTGTGGTAATATTGGAAACATATGGCTTGAAGTCATAGATGAGAATACTGTTAGAGTAAGGTCTGAATGGCAAAAACCTGAGAGCGAAATAATACATATTAGTCTACCATGGAAAACCTGGAACAGAGTTGATGAAAAAAAAGTTCTTCCGGGAAAAAGCACAGAACAGGATTTTTCCTCCTTGGCACTATGGCAAGATACCTGGCACGACACTCAAGGAAATACTTATCTATACCGTATACCCGTGAATATCTTTACGCAGATAGAAATATCTAATTACCAATTTGGTATCATCTTGGAGCTTGATAACTTCAATTATAACCGTGCTCAATTCGAAGGAGAGGATATACGAGCGGTGATTGAAAATAAGGGAAAATTATTTGAGCTTAGTTACTGGATTGAAGAATGGAATCCAGAAGGTACATCAAAACTCTGGGTAAAACTTCCTCAGATGAAAGAAACTACAAAAATCTATCTTTATTATGGGAATTTTGAAGTTAACAGCAAGAGTAATGAAAAGGATGTCTTTGAGTTCTTTGACGATTTTTCCGATTTAAAAGAATGGAGTGTTTATGGCAATGAGCCAGTCCTTACTAACTTAAGGGGAAAAAGTGTTATCGAGATGAAAGGCTGGAGTGAAATAGCACATCCTCTTAAATTAAGTGATTCGAATTATGCCTTTGAAAGCCGCTCTACGCTTATTTTTGGCATGGAGGCGTACAGTCCTTTTTTTGGATTTAACGGCTCTGATCGCAGAGGGGATGAAGATAATGCTTACCAATTTGGATATAACGTATGGGCTGGTAAGTATCTTGATAATATAAGGGTTTTTAAAGATAAATCTCAAAAAATCATTGTTAATGGCGATCCAGCGTATGCAAAAAGAAGTAGCTGGACTCATACAAAGTTTATGTCATACAAGGGAACTCTTAGGCAAATAGTTCAAGAGGCAGCTACTGGTGAGCAAAAGATTACTACTCAAGAAACAATCTGGAAAAATAATACGCCACAGGAAGTAGGGATAATAGTATCATCAGGAGCAAGGTACGC
>CAZGDY010000104.1:0-5677 GCA_964524965.1 uncultured Clostridia bacterium | reverse complement strand
GTCGGTCTTTGTCATTCAGAGATGCCTACTTATCTTGGAAAAAGCGCAATTGATGTTCGAGAAGACGGATCGTATTTTAAGAATATGAACATCAAATACCCTGTTGAAATGGGTCATGAGCCAGTTGGTATTATTGAGGAGGTAGGCAAAGAAGTAAAGAATTTTAAGGTAGGAGATTATATCAGTGGCATGATCCTGCCCTGTTTTGCATCTTACGTTATAATAGATCCAGCTATGAGTATGGTGATAAAGCTTTCTGATACAATTGAGAAGCCTGAGTATTGTTTAGCTGAGCCATTGATGTGTATTTCTAACATAGTGCGAGCTGCTAAACCTGAATTTGGTGATTATGTTGCTGTTGTTGGATGTGGAACTATGGGTCTTCTTTGTCTGAGTGGAGTAGCTAAAAGTGCTGCCTTTGAAGTAATTGCTATAGATTTAATTGATTCTCGTCTGGAGTGGGCAAAGAAAATGGGAGCGACAAAGACTGTTAACCCCAAAAAGGTAGATGTGAGAAGTACGGTAAAAGAAATTACCAATGGACATGGAGTAGACGTGGTGATTGAGATCACAGGAAGAATGGCCGGGTTTTCTCTTGCCTGTGATATTCTCAGAGGGGATGGGCCTCCTAATATCGGTAAAGGCAGAGGAAAAATTCTTATTCCCTCTTTGTATGGTTTTCCAGAGATAATGGATGCTGGATACCAGCTGATGTTCAAATCGCCAATTATTCATTCTACCCACCCCTGGTATTCAATGGATTACATGGATGATTTGAAAAAAGGCGTTGAGGGATTTAAACGAGGTATTCTCCCCTTAGATAAGTTAATTACTCATGAATTTAGCTTGGAAGATATTCAGAAAGGTTTTGAGACAATGGAGAATCCCAGTGGGGGCTATCTTAAGGGCATTGTAGTGCCTTAAGTGTAAAGATGTAGAAATAAACAGAGTTTTATATCAGTTTGAGCTTGACCATTCTCTTCGAAAAAAGATGAGAGATGTTGGTAAGTAAATTAATGCGTATTTAAGTGAAACAAAATCTTTAAAAAAATATCAAAAATTAGATAAGGAGGTAAAAATATGTCGCTTGTAACACTCAAACAAGCACTTGATGAGGCGCAGAAAGGAAAATTTGCCGTAGGTGCCTTTAACTTTAACAATATGGAGCAGTTGCAGGGAGTTATGGAGGCTTTCCAGAATACCAATTCTTTTGGTATAATCCAGGCAAGTAGAGGTGCCCTTACATATACTAATGATAATTTTCTGCACCATCTTGCTCTTGCAGCAAATGAGCTTTATCCGGATGTACCGTTTGTTCTTCATCTTGACCATGGTGATTCTTTGGAAACAATAAAAAGAGTAATTGCTCTTGATTTTACTTCAGTGATGATTGACGGCTCTGCATTTCCTTTTGAGGAAAATATTGCACTTACAAAAAAGGTAGTGGAATATGCTCATCCTCGGGGTGTATCGGTAGAAGGAGAACTTGGAACTTTAGCCGGAGTTGAGGAGGATGTGGTAGGTGAAATTGTATTTACTGATCCTGATCAAGCTGAAGAATTTGTGGAAAAAACGGGAGTAGATGCTTTAGCAATTGCAGTTGGAACTTCACATGGAGCATACAAATTCTCTGGAGAGCCAATGTTACGGCAGGATCTTGTCAAAGAAATTCACCGTAGAATTCCTGATTGTGCTTTAGTATTACATGGTGCATCTAGCGTTCCTTCCTCTCTTTTAGAAAAAGTTGATCAGTACGGTGGAAGTATGAAAAAAGCAAAGGGTGTCCCGATTGTAATGGAGCAAGAAGCTATTGATAATGGGATAAGAAAAATAAATGTAGATACTGATGTTCGTCTTGCAGTTACGGCTACTATCCGAAAATTTTTAGTTGATCAGCCTAGTGTATTTGATCCACGAAAGTATCTTGGTGCAAGTAGAGAAACAATTGCTTCTATCGTTGGAGAAAAAATTAAAGCTTTTTATGGTGAAAACAGAGTTCCTAAGAATTTTAAGCCAATCTCCCTGGAAGAACAAGCTGCAATATATCAGAAAGGTTAAAGGAAAAAAGTATGGCTAAAACTCTTGTGGTACTCACCGGTGGTGGACATGCCGCTGGTCTTAATGCAGGCCTAGCAGGGGTAATACAAAAGGCAAAAGAGAAGAACTGGACAGTTTATGGGGCATTGGATGGTTGGCAGGGTATAGTTGAGGGGACTCTGGTTAATTTAACGGATTATGATGCGATGAGCCTTGTAAATAAAGGGGGTTCTATCTTAGGTTCAAGTCGAGTTAGACCTACCCCGGATCAAGTAGCGACTTTACTGAAAAAACAAAACATTGATGCTCTTGTAGCTATGGGAGGAGAGGACACCTTAGGTGCTCTTTGGAGTGTTTATTCAGAATTTAAAATTCCTGTTGTAGGCTGGCCCAAGACAATGGATAACGATTTATCTGAGACTTATTTTACGGTTGGTTATCCTACTACAATAGCGGTTGCTTCTGATACCGTAGTAAAATCTTTTGATGCTGCTTGTACTCATGGCAGAGTGGTAATTGTTGTGGCTTTTGGTCGTCATACCGACTGGGTAGCAGCGGGAGCAGGGCTTTACGGCGGTGCTGATTTCGTGATACCGGCTGAGAAATCCTGCAAATTAAAGGATATTTGTCAGAAAGCAGGGGATTTATTTTTAAAAAGAAAAAGCTCTTTGGGGAAAGGTTTTGTAGTTATGGTTGTAGCTGAGGGAGCCAGTATAAGTGGGTTGGAATCTCATATTCGACACCAGGAGCAAAAATTAGATGAATATGGACATGTAAAACTCGACCCCAATCTTCTAGTAAGCTATTTAGCAAAAGCAATTCAAGACGAGACTAAAGTAATGTTTGGTGCACCTATTGGTACCGCACCCATAGTTCTCACTTATCAGCTTAGAAATGGTCCTCCTTGCGGGATTGATATGGAGTTTGGATACAAATTGGGAATGAAGTGCGTAGACATGTTAGAGAAAGAACAAGTAGGCATGGTTGCTGTAGTAAAAAGGCAAGGAGAAAAACTTGTTACTGATACTGCCAGCTTAGAAAAGGCTGTTGAAGTGCGAAAGGTAGAGGGGACAGGACTTTTTGATTATGCAAATTTAACACCTACCTCATCTTTTCTTGATTATGGACAACCTTTTCTGGGAACTCCCAAGGAGAAAACTATTAATCTGGTGGATCGGAAAGGTCTGGCGTTACAAAAGTAATTCTGAAAATTTTAAAAATCTAAAGGTAAAGCTGCTAATTAGCAGCTTTACCTTTAAGTAAAAACCTCTTTTGTTGGATGGTAACGGGTAAATTTTCCTAAAAAAAAGTTTCAGAAACGCTAAACTATTACAAAATGTAGGCAATAGTTAATGTCTTTAGGGGGGCAGGGATTTTTTTGTTTATATTGCTTTTATCAATAAAAGATGTAATTTTGTCCTCACTCACTGAAGGTGAGGGAATAGCATATAAGAAAGTAGGAATTTTAGGCAACTTAAACTTTTATTTTTTTTCTTTAGGATAGGACTATATTTCTATCATTTTACTAAGTGTACTAAATTAATCGTACCTAAAAATCCTTTTCCAAAGAACATCTAACCAAGATGTTAAAGTTGCTCTACAAACAATACGTCAATAAATTCACGCTATATTTCGATTAGTTAAATATAAATAGAAATTATTTTTATATTAACGGGGATAAAATATTGAAAAAAAGTTCTCCTAAACGCAATCAACTAAGTGAGACAAAGACTTTTCGATGGCTGGTGCTTGGTATAATAATTGCGGTGTATTTCGTTGCTTATTTTCATCGTGTGAGCGCATCTGTAATGGCACCGGATCTGACAAAAACCTTTGGTGTTTCTGGTACTATGCTTGGATTAATGGCCAGCGCATATTTTTATAGTTATGCGATAGCTCAACCTGTGGTAGGAGTTTTTGTTGATCGATGGAAGCCCAGAAAGGTAGTACCAGTATGTGCACTGCTTATGGGGTTGGGTAGTATAGTTTTTGCTTTGGCGCCAAATTTCTTGGTAGCATTTATAGGCAGAGTTATCATTGGAATGGGTGCTGGGGGGGCATTTGTACCAATTATCTGGTTTGTTTCAAGATGGTTTAGTCCAAATGAGCGAACTTTTGCCTTTTCCCTGATGATGGTTGGGGGAAATGCTGGAGCAATTGTAGCTGCTGGCCCACTGGGAGCTTTAATCGCTATAGTGGGCTGGAGAAGCGCTACTTTGATGATAGCGGTAATTGCCTTTATTTTGGCCCTCTTAGTATGGATTATTGTTAGAGATGAATCAAAAGGAGTTCCGTCATCAAAAAAAGAAGGTAATTTTTCTCATCTGTCAAATCTTAAAAAATCACCGGCCAAGATGAAGTGGTTGAGTATTTTAAAAGTTACTTTTAGCGAAAGCATCGTAAGGTATCTTTCATGCGCAGCTCTTTTGAGCTATGGGGCTCTTATGGCTTTTCAAGGTTTATGGGGAGTTCCTTTCTTAATAGATGCCTATGGTTTTAGTAAAATTGCAGCTTCCAACATGATTATGATCTTACCCGTTGGATTTATAGTCGGATCTTTGATTTTAGCAAAATTGTTTAATACACGTTTTGGAAATTTAATTTTTATTATTGGTTTTATTATTCCAGGAGTGATTTATTTTATCCTGATGATAACTGTTGGCAGGCTTACTCCCTTTGCTCTTTTCTCATGTATTTTCATATTAGGATTTTTAGGGGGAGTTTTTCCGTTTTCACTGAAGATATATTCAGAAATACTTCCCCAGGCTAATTTTGGAGCTGCTATGGGAATTGTTAACTCAACTCTTTTTTTTGGTGGCATGGTGTTTCAACCATTAACGGGGTTTATATTTGATATTTTCGGCAGAAGCAACGGGCATTATTCGATAGTGGCTTACAAATACTTCTTTCTTTTTATCACTATTGCTTTGGTAATAGCAGCAATTTCGGCTTTTAAGGCTATTCACAAATTTCGTAAGAACAAGTAAATCTTTGTCTGTAATCGGTTCTGAGGGATTTTTATTTAGATGTTAAATTTTGATTTGATGCGAATTTTTTGACATTTTTTAGGAAATGTATTATGCTATTTTTTAGTTATAAAAAAGGAGGAAAATGATGAAAGCAATAGTGTGGCGTGGTAAAAATGATCTTCGCTATGAGGATAAAGAAATTCCTCAGATTGGAGATGATGAGGTTTTACTGAAAGTTGCCTATGCCGGGATTTGTGGTTCAGACCTGCATATTATTGAAGGGAAGCTTCCTGAAGGAATGCTTTCTCCCCCTTTAGTTTTAGGGCATGAGTTTTCAGGAACAATAACTAAGCTGGGAAAAAAAGTTACCGAATATAAAGAAGGACAAAACGTTACCGCTCACCCCTGGGTAGGTTGTGGAGAATGTTATTTTTGTAAACGAGCTCAAGAGAATTTTTGTCAAAATCCTTTTTGTGTTTTATTTGATGAGCGCTCAGGTGCTTTTGCTGAATACTTGGTCATAAAGGCAAAACAGGTATATGCACTTCCTGAAGGTATGTCCCTGAAAACAGCAGCTTTAATTGAGCCTATGTCCATTGCGGTACACGCCATGGACCTTGCCAATATAAAAACTGGTTACTCAGTTGCTGTGTTGGGTGGGGGAATTATTG
>CAZGDY010000103.1:4374-5784 GCA_964524965.1 uncultured Clostridia bacterium | reverse complement strand
GTTTATTTATACTACTATTCTGGTCTGGGCCAATTGGCATTGGTAGTTTTTTGGCTTTGTTGGGTGTTTTCATTTATCTGCTTGCAAAAGCTGATGAGATAAGTAAGCGCACAAAGGCAATGGTAAAAGAAAAAAGAGAGGATAAAAAGGAGTAAATCCAAAAGAGGAAAAAACTGCTCGAATCATCTTACCAGACAGTTGTTAATAAAAAAAAGGTCATTGAAGGTGTAGCTCGATTTAAAAAAGGGCTACGGCATCCCTAATAATCAAAATTCACAGTTACCTTGTTGCTATATGTGCTATTATGCCAGAGTTTTTTAACTCTACAAAATACAATTGGAAAGATGACCCTAAAGAAAAGAGGAAACTAATGCAACGAGCTAAGAAAAATTTATATTTTGATTATTTGCAAAAGAATTAGTACTAACATCTGGAACTTTAAATTATAAAGAAGTATTGATATTTTAATTTGTATCTGACATCAAAAATTTCATATTTGACAGGTTGAGAAAATCAATTAAAATATGAATCAGATAATTTCACAAGAAAACAATTTCTTGTGATTATTTATGACTAAAATAGACAAAAATAAATTGAAACAAACTTTAAAAAATAAAAAACTGAAAATTCTTAACAGAAAGAAATCATAGGCCAAAAAAATAAGCCAATAAAGGAAAAAAAGATGGCTTAATTTAGTCCCGGGAGTTCGATTTCCTCCCTCTTTACCAGATAGAAGAACCCTTGGGAACTCATCCTTGCATTTTCAGGTTATACCAAAATATAATATTATTTATTTGAAAAAAAGAGAAAAGATTCAATTTAAATAAAAAACAAGGGTTAATCTTTGCTTCAAGAAGAGTCCAAAAAAGTAACTATAAGTTTTGACTTGAGAGTATTAAAATAAGCGACGGAAATAAAAATAATAAGGAGGCTAATACAAATGCCGATCATGGAAATAAACCTTATTCCCTTAGGAACAAAAACTCCGTCAGTGAGCAAATACGTAACAGCTGCTTTAAGGGTATTGGAAAACGAAAGAGACTTAAAATATGAGCTTACTGCCATGGGTACTATTATAGAAGCAGAGTCATTGGATTTATTACTGAGCTTAGCAAAAAAAATGCACCAAGCAGTTTTAAGTGAAAATATAAGCAGAGTGGTAACTACAATAAAAATAGATGACCGTAAAGATAAAAAATCAAGCATTGAAGAAAAAATAAGGCGAGTACACTTATAACGAATAAAATAAATTTATTGAAAAAAATACAAAGAAAAGGTTTGACATTGATTGAAAACCTTGAGCCCTGGAAAAAAAGAAAATAAGAAAGATACTGTCAAAAATTCTATAAAAAAACAAGGAGAACCAAGTGAAAAAAGCAGATGTGGTTGTAATTGGTGGGAGCGCAGCAG
>CAZGDY010000103.1:0-4274 GCA_964524965.1 uncultured Clostridia bacterium | reverse complement strand
AAGGAGAACCAAGTGAAAAAAGCAGATGTGGTTGTAATTGGTGGGAGCGCAGCAGGCATTCCTGCGGCAATAACAGCTCGAAGACATTACCCAGAAAAAAGTATAATACTAATCAGAAAAGAAAATCAGGTGTTAATTCCCTGTGGCATTCCTTACATCTTTGGAACTGTGGAAAAACCAGAGAACAACCTGATACCTGATGTGGTACTGGAGAAAAACAATATAGAGCTTATTATAGACGAGGCAAGAGAATTAAAACCAGAGGGAAAAACAATTTTATTAGCTAGTGGAAAAACAGTATCTTATGACAAGCTAATATTGGCTACAGGCTCATATCCATTGGTACCTCCCATCCCCGGAATAGATAAGAAAAATGTTTTCTCAGTAAAAAAAGATGTAAACTATTTGCATTCTGTGCTTGATGCGATAAAGAACACAAAAGACCTTGTAATTCTTGGTTGTGGATTCATTGGGGTGGAACTTGCTGATGAGTGCAAAAAAAACCGAGACATTAATGTGACTGTCATCGAAATGCTTGATCAATGTTTAAAAATAGCCTTTGGTGAGGAAATTTGTAAATGTTGTCAAGAGATAGAAAAAGCTCTCAGAGGGAAAGACATAAATATCGTTACAGAGGCAAAACTGATAGAGGTTTTAGGTAATGAGAAGGTTAGCGCTGTAAAATTATCTGATGACAGGAAAATTAAGACAGATGCGCTCATTGTGGGTATAGGTGCAAAAGCTAATGTAGCACTGGCTGAAAAAGCAGGCTTAAAAGTAAATCGTGGCGGCATAGTAGTTGACACTAACATGAGAACCTCTAATCCAAACATATTTGCCTGCGGGGATTGTGCAAGTAAGTTTTCATTTTTCACTGGCCAGCAATCTGGACTGAAGCTTGCTTCTATAGCTACTACCGAGGCACGTATTGCGGGAGCAAATCTTTTTGGAACGAGGCGAAAAAACCAAGGAGTAATTGGTGTATTTGCCACTGCAATAAATAATCTCACAGTAGGTTGCGCCGGAATGAGTGAAAAAGGGGCAAACGAATGTGGTTTCGAGGTAGTTACAGGTGAGACAGAGGCAGCAGATAGACATCCTGGAAGCATGCCAGGTATGTCTAAGCTTTGGTTAAAACTCGTATTCAACAAAATTAATGGTGAATTAGTTGGTGGTACGGTCAGGGGTGGACCAAGTGCAGGTGAGTTCATCAATACGATAAGTGCTTGTATTCAAAATAGAATGACTGCAGACGATATCGCTACATTCCAGATCGGTACGCACCCAGCTGTTACCGCTTCACCAGTTGCATACCAATTAGTCAATGCAGCTGAAATAGCTATACAATCAATGAAAAGTTAATTTATAAGTTCACGCTAAGTTAAATTCAGAGGTCCGGAAAACTGGATTTTGACTTTTCTTTCTTGGAGTATTAAATTTTCCCCGGACCTCTGAATTTAAAAACCAATCATTATTGCGTAAGCGATGTTATGAGCATGGTCAGATATTCGCTCCAGGTTTTTTATGACATCTAAATAAATGGGACCAACCTCAGGTTTGCAAATTCCCTTTTTCAATCTTTGATAGTGACTTTCTTCTAATTCTTTTTCCATCTGGTCAACTTTTATTTCTAAATCCAAAACCTCTCTTCCTAATTTTTCATCTTTTTTATCCAATACATTTACTGCCTTGATATAACTTTCTTTTGCCGTATCAAAAATTTCCTCTAGCTCTTTGACCGCATTTTTTGATAAGTAAAGCTTTTCTTTTACCAAGCGCTCTGCTAATTCCGCCACGTTATGAGCATGGTCTGCCACCCTTTCTATGTCTGATATAGAATGCAGCAAAATAGTTATCTCCCTTGCCTGGCTTTTGGATAGAGACTGTTGAGATATTTTGTTAAGGTAACTTTCTATAACGTTATCTAACTCATCAACAACTTCCTCACTTTTAAAAACAGAAAGAATAAATTTTTTCCCTCCTATTAATAAAGCTTTTTCACTGTCATGTAACATTTCCTCTGTTATTCTGGCCATTCGCATAACTTCTCTTTTTGCCTGTCCGATAGCAATAGAGGGTGTATTTAAAATCTTATCGTCCAGATAAATTACCCCTTTATCAAGTCTTACATCCTCCCCGGGAAAGATTTTCTTTACTAAAGCAATCAACAAAGCTATGGCCGGAAACATAATAATAGTCATAGTGACGTTGAATATTGTGTGAGCATTAGCAATTTGTCTTGGTAAATTAGATGAAGTTAAAGAAACAATCCTGACAAACTGAGGAAGAAAAGGAAAAAATAAAAACACACCAATTATGTTAAATAAAAAATGGGACATCGCCGCTCTTTTTGCCGACAGTGAAGAACCAATAGATGCAATTAATACTGTAACACAAGTTCCAATATTTGCCCCTAAAACTATCGGAATTGCTGCATTCAAATTAATAACATTATCCATACCCATGGCTATAACTAAACCGGTAGTTGCAGAAGAACTTTGTATTATCCCTGTAAAAATGGCACCAGCAATTACCCCCAAGATAGGAGTCTTGCTAAAATTAGTAAGCATATTAACGAAAAATACGTTGTCCCTTAATGGCTTTAATCCTGATGACATAGTGTACATGCCTAAAAAAAGAATCCCAAAACCCATTATAATCTGACCTGCATATTTATACTTTTCGTTTTTAGCAAAAAAGAAGAGAAAAAATCCCAGGGCGATTAATGGAAAGAAGAAGGTTCCAATTTTAAATGAAATTATTTGGGCTGTAACAGTTGTGCCAATTTCCGTACCTAAAATAACGCCAACGGCTTGCCCCAAATTCATTAAACCAGAATTAACCAAACCAATTAAGGTAACAGTTGTTATAGAAGAGCTCTGTACTACGGCTGTGATGAACAACCCCAGAAAAACGGCTTTAATTGGCTTATTAGTAAGCTTTTCTAATATTATCTTAAGTTTGCTACCAGCAGCTTTTTGCAAACCTTTACTGAGCATCTGCAGACCATAAAGAAATAAAGCTAATCCCCCAGCTACGCTAAAAATAATCAATAAAATATTCATCGTATTAATGTCTCTTTTTCATTATTATCACAAATCTATCTTAAAAATTTATTTTTGCCTTTAAAAGCTTTTATAAGATTATAAAGGAATTTTAAAAAAAATCCAATACTTTTAGATTCGACAAAAATTATTTACTCTATCGCTAATTAGCCAAATAAAGCCTTGGAAAGGAAAATAATAATTTTACTTGGGGGCGTTAAATAGTATAATATAATTACTAATTCTAAAAATTATTTTAGATGATTAGTCCAATGAAAAAATGCATCAAGTAATTCTACAACTTCCCTGGCTTACTCTTTATAGCTATGGAGCATTGACCGCTTTGGGCTTTGGGGTAGCTACTTTATATTTTTTAACCTCAACCAAAGAAACTGGTCTTCCTCCTCGGTTGATGTTAAATTTAATAGTAGGGATAATTATTTTAGCTCTATTAGGGTCAAGAGTTTTTCACGTTTTAATAAATCTTCCTTATTACATCTTATATCCAGAAAATATTTATCAAGTGTGGAAAGGAGGAATGGTTCTTCAGGGAGGATTAATTTTTGGCCTAGTTTTTTCTATCCACTACATTAAAGCTCATGCTCTTGCCTTTAACCAAATAGCTGATTGCGCAGCTCCAGCAATTTCCTTTGGTTTTGCGATAGGCCGAATTGGTTGTTTTCTAAACGGTTGTTGCTATGGAATTCCTTTTAGCATTGGCTTTATTTTCCCTTCCACCTCTCCGGCAGGACAAGCTTTTCCCCATCAGTTACTTTTTCCAACCCAACTTCTTTCTTCCTTTAATCTTTTTCTGATTGGTTTGGTTTTACATTTATTTAGAAAAAAAGGAGTGGCTAAATACAGGCTTTTAAATTTATTTTTGATATTTTATTCCATTCACCGTTTTTTTATAGAATTTTTACGGGCAGATACTCGCACCCTTATTGGTAATTTAACTTTGTTTCAAATTATAAGTATTATTTTAATTATTTTTTCGCTAATTTGGTGGAAGATTCAGAATAAATTTTCTTAATCTTTTTCCCTCCCAAAATCTACCTGGGGTTTACTGTCTTTTCATAATTTTTATCTTTCGTGGTGAAATAAATCTCACAATTTGAGTCTCCTTTACAGATACAGGGACCGATTTTTACTTTTAAACTAAGGTGGAATTCTTCTACCCAGGTTTGAAAATCTATTCGGCAAATGTTATTAGGTAAAAGATACTCTCTT
>CAZGDY010000102.1:0-5952 GCA_964524965.1 uncultured Clostridia bacterium | reverse complement strand
ATCTGTACCTGTTCCTTGCGCTATAGGACAACAATAAGAATCATGTACAATGGTCACTTTCAGAGTTCTATCCGTTGTGTCTGTAGATATCATCGAAACAAGTTGAGGTATCTCCTTGCCGACCTCCTTCGTGGAACTTGTTTCCACCATTGGTCGAACATAACCAAAGTCACCATATTCGATATCCGTAAACGGGTTCCAGTACAATAACGCACCAGAATCAGTACGAAATGGCTGACGCCCTATTGACTGTCGTAGGAAATGCACCAAATCAGTAGTTGCCTTGATTCGAGTTGAATAAACAGTCTGGTCATCATCAGTTTCAGTGAGTTTCAATAAACAATAGGAATCTTCACACTCCAAGGAAACCTGTACAGATTTCACAAATCTCTGAAGAGTTCTAAATTTGAGCACTGTTTTCTCAATCTTCTGATTGAAGGAGCCAGAAATCTGTTTTCTAGGTGGTAGTCTATCTCTAAAGTCACCCTTTTTCTCTCGAAAAGCTAACCATTTATTATTTTAATCTTCCTGTTGAGCCAGAAAACCTGTATCAAGGTTAATTTTTTTAAATATAATTCCAGAGGGACAGGGAAAATCTTTGACTGGTTTCCCTTCTAACGATTTTTTCATAAACTCGGTCCAGGCTGGAATTGCGGCGGCACTTCCAGTAATTTTTTCTCCTAAAGGAGAGCCATCATCTTTACCAACCCAGACTCCGGCTACCAAATCAGGAGTAAATCCAATAAACCAAGCGTCCATAGTTTTATCCGTTTCTTTTGCTCCAGGCCATCCTACAGTACCTGTTTTACCAGCACAAGGTCGATCAAACTCTAGCCACCTTATTTTTTGGCCTGTTCCTCTATCAACAGTTTTTTTCAAAAGGTCGATCATCATAAAAGCAGTTTGAGGAGAAAGAACACTTTCTCCCTGAGGAAAGTTCTCTTCTAAAACTTCACCCTGCGAATTTTCTATTCTTTTAATAAATATGGGAACTATTTTTATTCCATAGTTAGCTATCGTTCCGTAACCTTTTACCATTTCTAAAAGAGATATGCCAGAAGTACCAAGAGTTAAAGTTAAGTCCGAATTAAGAGGGCTTTCGACACCCATTTTTTTTGCATAACGAATTACAGTGCCAACTCCTATTTCTTGCAATAGTTTTACGGAAGCTACATTTATGGAATGAGCTAACATTTCCCATAAATAAACTTCTCCCCAATAGTATTTCTCGTAATTCTGGGGTGACCAAAACCAACTTTTTTCTTCGTTGTTCCCGATTGGTTTTCTTCCGGTATAAAAAATAATCGGACTATCAAAAAAACGGCTTACAGCATTAAATTTTTTAGTATCAATAGCAGCCGTGTAAGTAAATATTTTAAAAGCTGATCCAGTTTGCCGATGAGCCTGGGTAGCTCGATTAAATTGAGACTCTTGAAAGTCTCTTCCTCCAACCATTGCTTTAATAAAACCAGTGTGAGGGTCCATTGCTAAAAGAGCTCCCTGAAAGTTATTTTTTTCAAGATAAGGCAAAAGCGCCTCTTCTGCTGCTTTTTGCATTTTAGCATTTAAGGTAGTGTATATTTTAAGTCCCCCTTTCCATAGCATCTCATAGCCGTATTTTCTAGCTACAATTTGTCGCACCCACTCAGCAAAATAGGGAGCTTGATGAATATGTTTTTTCCCTTCTCTTTCTGTATCAGTAACAACTGCGAGAGGAGATTGTTGGGTTTTTATCTTCTGGTCCTCATTAATAAAACCCACTTCATGCATGCGCTGAAGTACATGGTTTCTTCTTTTAAAAGTATTTTCAGGATTGTAGAAAGGAGAATAATCCCCGGGGCTTTTTGGTATGCTTGCCAAAAGAGCTGATTCAGCAAGAGTAAGTTCTTCTATTTGTTTATCAAAGTAAAAGGATGTCGCCTCAGCCACCCCATATACACCATGACCAAAGTATATCTGATTAAGATACATTTTAAGTATTTCGTCTTTACTGTATTTTTTTTCAATTTCAATTGCCAGTATGATTTCTTTCGTTTTTCTGGAAATAGTTTGTTCATAGGTAAGAAAAAGATTCCTTGCCAATTGCTGGGTGATGGTACTTGTCCCTCGAGGTTTACTCCAACTAACGAGACTTGTCCACAAAGAACCAGTTAGACGGATGATATCGATACCGGGGTGCTTGTAAAATCTATGATCTTCAACGGCAATAAAAGCTTCTTGAAGATAAATTGGAATTTCAGGAAGAGCAATAACTTTTCTTCTTTCAATAAAAAACTCTTCAAGGACCTCTCCATCGTCTGAGTAAATGGTTGTAATTTGATTTGGATGAAAATTGACAAGTTGTTCAACCCGGGGAAGGGTCTGAAGAGTGGATATAAAGTACCCAATGCCAATACCTACTAAAGCAAAAACTAAAATTAGTATTGACAATGAAAAAATAAGCCTTTTAGCAAACATTTTTTAAAAAGTTCCCTACATTTATTTTCGGCCAAAAAAGAAAGTGAAAATTAAAGTAAAAATAATACTAATAACACAGTTTATAATAGGAAAATAAAAGGTAGATATTTTTTCCTCGAAGGTATCTATCCCCAGGAAGTTTTCCTAAAAAAAGGAATCCTTGGGCCTCAGCAAAAAACAGGGCGATACAACTCTCCTAATTATAAGAAGTTTATCAATGATGCTCACAACTATCTCTATTTTTGTATTATAGACAGAGCAACAAGTAAGTCAAACAGTTTGTTTACAATGGAAGGGGTTATTTAATCCTCGTTAAAAATCACTTTTTTCACTGAGTCAAAAATTGGAAAAGAGAGGGAATTGCCAGAATTCTTTGAAGAAGTCTTTTCTTCCTCATGAAACTTCAAAAGCTCTTGCTGGGACTGGAGGAGATCTTTAAATTTTTTCAAAAAGAATTTCTTTTTATCGAATAACTTCTCTATTTCGGTTTTGATATTTTCTAACTTTTTTCTTTCATTTTCCTGAATTTGTTTTATCTTTATCTGGGCTTCTTTCATGATAAAGTCAGCTTTTTCCTGGCTTTGTTTTATGAGTCTATCAGCCTCTTCTTGGGTAGAGGTTAGAAGATTATCCAGCTGGCTTTTTTCTAATTGATAGTCATTTATTTTTTTCTGAAGAATGCGAATTTTTTCTGAGGATTGTCTGTTTTCCTCTAATAATTCTTGAAATATTTTTGCTAAGCCCTCAAGAAATTCTTTCACTTCTTTTTTGTTGTAACCTCTTAGAGTCCCCGAAAATTCTTTATTTTTAATATCAATAAGATCTATTTTCATATTTTTTGTTCGATCTCCAGACTTATTTGTTTAGCTCTTTTTGTTGCTTGTATCACGGCTTTAGAAAAAAGTTTTATTAAATTCCCCTTTTCCAGGATTTTTAGCCCTTCTATAGTTGTTCCTCCCGGGGTAGCAATAGAGGATACAAGCTCCTCTAGCTTTTTACTGGTTTCTTTAATTAATTTTGCTGCTCCTAAAACAGTCTGAGCGGCAAGTTTTTTAGAAGTATCTTTGGAAAGACCAGCTTTTTCTCCACCTTGAATAAGCCCTTGGATCATCTTATAAACGTAAGCAGGACCACTCCCGCTTAATCCTGTGACTGCATCAAGTTTATTTTCCGGGAGCTCAAGTACACACCCAACAGTTTGAAAAATTCTCTGAATAAATTCAAATTTTTTGGCATCTTTTAGCGGTCCTTGAGATATAACGCACATTCCTTCGTCTGCTAAAATAGCAGCATTAGGCATCACCCTGACCACTGGGATAGAGTTTTCTAAAGTTTTACGGATAAAAGATATAGTTACTCCTGCTGCAATAGAAACAACCATTTGTGATGATCTTAGTTTATCTTTGATTAATTCCAGAACGCTCTTTACGCTATTAGGTTTTACGGCAATAATCAAAATATCTACCTTTTTGCTCAGCTCATCCATGGAGGAAGGCTTTGCTCCTTCTTTTATAAAAGGAGAAAGCTTTTCCTTAATAGGATCATGAATGAAAAGGTTACCGGGAGAAAGTAATTTTTTGTCTAAAATAGCCTTTGTTAGTGCTCCTCCCATTTTTCCCGTCCCAATAACACCTACTTTATACATGATGATTCCTTGTTGCCTCAATATTAAGATCAAAAATCATTTTGTAGTTTACTAAGATATATTTATTTTGTCAAAATAGGCAGTTTTCCTTAAAATCTCATTTTTATCATAGCTAAATATTGTTTTTCAGTGCTTATAGGCCAGGCTAAGTTTTTTAACTTTACCTAAATAGAGAATGTCTCTTTCTCGATTTAAGATAAAAACTTAAGATTGGGCTGTAAGACTATAAATTATTAAATTACAGATAAGGTTTACTTGTTGTTCATCTCTTTTAAGAAGTATGCTCAGCAAATAACAGATTGAGAAGGTTTTTAGGGAAGCGAGAATTTGATGTGGGGATGTTGACATAATGATAAGGAGGTGGTAGCATAAACCCACATATCAGCAATTTACTTAAGGATAGCGAGAAGCTGTTATTTTAAGCACTTCTTGGAAGGAATTCTTCCAGATAAAAAGATTAAAGTAAAGGGGGAGGATGTGGAAATTAGTACAAAACGGATAAAAGATATTCCGGTCCTTTTTTTAAAAGGCCGCCTTGACGCGCTGGGGTCCGGCAAATTAGAAGAAGAAATTGACCAGATTATCTCTCAAGACTCAAAAATTCTTATACTTGATTTTCAGCAGGTTGATTATTTAAGTAGTACGGGTATAAGGGTTCTTCTGGAAACTTATAAAGAACTAAAGGGAAGGGGAGGGGACTTAGCGTTAACTTCTTTGTCTTCATTTCCTTTGGAGGTTCTGGAAATTGCTGGTTTTACTGATATTTTTAAAATTAAAGCTAATTACGAAGAAGCTCTTGAAGAATTGGTTAAATTACAAGAAAAAGAAAAGATTGTCTCAGTTTGGGAAAAATTACCCAAATATAAAGACGATGGTGGAATTTACACCTTTATCCAAGGTAGTCAAACGTTTCCCCACCTGGAATTGTCCGGCAGTATTTCAGATATTTTACAGGCTAAATGCAGTAAAGACGATGTTTTTTTGAAATCGTTTTCCGGAAGTGAGTATTCCATAGGTTTAGGAGCTTTAGGCAAAGATACTCAGATTTGTCTTGAGTTAATGGGGGAGATGGCCACCTTTAAAAATATTATTGCCTGGCTTCCTCTTAAAAATCCAACAGCACCAGATTTTCTTATTCTTAAAAAAACTGGGGAAAAAATTTCCGGGCATGCTCTTTTTGATGTAGCATTGAAAGGAAAATTTAATCAGATAGTGGCCCTAAAAACTGAAGACGAGAACACGGGGATAAAATTAGATAACTTATACAGTAATCTTTTTAAAATATGCAGGCAAAGATGGTCGGATTTCAAGGGAGTCATGGGATTAGTTATGTTAAGTAAAATTAAAAAACTTTATTCTGGAGGAATCACGGAGCTTCCCATTGTTTCTGACGATTTAATTAATAAAAAGCGGCGATGGATAGAGGATTCATCCCAAAAAGAAAGTAATTATAATGATGCAACTGCTCTAATAGTAGGGGTGGGCGTAGACCTTAGAGCTGATTTGTCTTGTTATGACCACGATGCTCTTGATTCTTTATTTTATCTTCATCCTTTAAATACAAAAAATAAGACCCAACTTCTTCATAATCATGGCATTATTTTTACTTCTCAGGATTATTCCCTGAAAACTACTGATTTAGAAGGTGAGATTTCCAAAGTTGTTGAAAAAGGGAAATTTCTTGATGTTAAACATCTTTTAGATACAACTGTTATCAGTGAGGCTCTCATGGGGTTATTTTTTATTCAGGAAACTCATAAGAGAAAAGAAAAACACTTAATAATTAAAATACAGGGTAAAGCGCCAGAGCTAAGTCCGGTGCATTCTGTCATTGCTCGAAAGTTATTTGC
>CAZGDY010000101.1:0-6059 GCA_964524965.1 uncultured Clostridia bacterium | reverse complement strand
TCCCCAAGAATCCCAGCAATTCGTAAACAAGAAAAGCTGGCCAGACAATCGCTTTCAAAAAACCTACAACTCCCATCCAAAAACCTGTAGCTTGGGAAATATAATATACTGCTGCACCAACAAAACCTAAACAATAAACAACACCAGCTAGACCAGAATTCATACCACTTTTGGACTTCTCTATCTTCATTGTTTTTTTACCCCTTATTATTTAATGTAGTCTTAACGATTTTTTACAAAGTATTTCCGGCCTACTTACCTGACTCTGAAACCTTATTGTTTTAAATTAATCCATCTTTCCCTTCTCTTTCTGGTCGATGTTTTTGGCTGCAATTAACTCCTGTAAAGGATTTTCAATTTTTATATAGTTTTGTCTATTTTGGTGTATTTGCACCTATTTTGATTTAAAATAATCACAATTTAGTCACAAAAAAATCTTTCTATTTTATCTTCTGATTTATATTTTAACTCACCGTCCCTTAAAAATCAAATCAATGTATTCACAATTTTGATGAAAATTGTAGTCTTTCGATAATATTCTACTCACTCATTTGAATCTATGGACTAAATTAGTATTTATTTTGTGATATATCGCAAAATAAGGTTGGCTTAAATTCATTTTTTAGGATATAGACTAATTCATTAACAATTTGAGGAGAAATGAATAACTAATAACCTTATCGAAGCTATTAAAAGTTTTCAGTTGTTAGGAACAAATAAAAAAAGAGGAAGATTTTAAGAGATAAGAGGTAAAAAAAAGTAGCATCATTCATTATATTTTAATTTAAAATCCTATCGAGTCCCCGTGTGATCGTACCTTAAATCAAAAAAACGTATAAAACCATTGCTTTTAGTTTTAAGCTTTTTTGGGCCGTATTCTGAGCTCTTAAAAATCAAAAAAGAAGTAATATGAGCTCATTATCTGTTCATTATCCTATAGAGGTTTTAAAGAATTAATAATTGAGTTAAGAGAAAAATTCCAATTGTTCTATTTAATTTGTTTATTAGGATCGAATATCGATTTAATTTAGGGTATAAGCTAAACTAGACTAATAGACAATTGCAACATTAGTTTGCAAATTCCATTATTATAACTTTTTTTAATTGTTTTTGTCTGTAAATCGATGGTCAACAAAAAGATTAACTGAAATAACCCACAATCATTCACTCACCAAAAGAAAAGTAAATCCCCGGGGTAGACTATGAACATAGTTCCAACCACCCCGACAAATTCTATGATTAACATAAAAGGTATCGAGGTGATAAGCCGGATCAATTTCTTATCATCAGAAATCTCTTTCTTTTTCTCCAATAAGTGAAGGAAGTATGCGAAAGGAAATACAGCCCAGAACCAGGCCACCCAATTGATTACAGGCACACCAAGGAATCTGAGAGTTAAGGATTCGTTCCACTCCCACATTCCCAAAGCCGTAGCAGTAGGGTCAATCTGTAAATCAAATGAGATCGCGATAAAAGTTACAATAAGTGCTATTAAAAAGGGCGATGATTTCAGCTTTGGAATCCTCTTAACAATTTCTCTCGCTATCGAGTCAGAAAAATAGAACACTGCCGTCCACCCCAGCACATTAACAAATGGAGCGAAAGGTTCAATCTGTAGTATGTAATCAGACTCAAAGAAGTAACCTAAAACCCATCCGCTATTCTCCAAAATAAAACCATAACATCCCCCCACAAGAAAATATGCCAGTGCTGCGTGTTTTCCTTTGAATTTCAGGCAGTGAATGATAAATACGATGGTTAGTGCGACTTTTACGATTTCATCGACATGTATAAAAAGCGCATATGCCTCAACTACCATGTTTACCACCCTTTACCTTTTTTGTTACGCAAACATAGAGGATCAGCCATGGAAGCGGGAAAATAACCGTAAAAAGGAGGTCTAATCGTCTGAGAAGAAAAACCTGAAGAACGCACATCAAGATTATTTGGTATACCATGAACCAGAGTGGCAGTCTCTTCCATTCTTTTCTAAGTTTTTGCCTGAATTCCATCCAACACCTCTTTAACGTTCACCCTCTCTAATTAATTGCTGATAGATAGCAGAATCCGAAAACTCTTCTTTTTTGATAGATACTATTTTTCCAACACCAGCCGCTTGATGATTTACTTCAATTATGATATACCAGTTACTTTCAATGTCAGCATTTACCAGAGACATGATATCCTTAATAAGTTTCCCATGTTGTTCCTTTCTATATTGTGATCGTTTGAAATCTAAACCTGTATGTTCATTTTCATATTTGATTAAATCATCCAAATTACCAAACTGTCTTTTCCGGTTGCGAAAGGTAAAACATAACCACGGTTTTTTCAAATCTTATGCACAAGTTACTGATTCCAGAAGGCAAAGTTGTTCACATAAGATACCTCCCCTTTTTTATTTAAAGAAAAAACAATCCTTCTTAAATCACTGGTGATAAAAATCTTTTTTTAACTATACTATTTGGATAATTGGAGTCAAGACCGCGCGTCAAGTCACCTAAAAAAGAGCTCGAAAAAAATAAAGTCAGTTAAATCGCAATTTAATATAAAAGCAAAAGAAGATATGGATAAAAGACCCTATGCCATTTTTAATTTCTCCCATGTAAAGTTATTTTTATATAAAAACGCCGAATTGGGTCTATCCATTACTTTCTTAGCGGTTTTTCCTTCAAAAGTTTTTGATATAGCTCTGTTTATACATTAAATGCATTTATTTAGCTTATTCTCTTTTAAGAACTAACTATGTGAAAGGACATATCCTGTATTAAATTGATAGTTGTCGTCTTTTGTATAGAAAACGCTAATCTCTTGGTGTAATTAAGAAAACTAGTTGGCAAAAAATAGAAAAGGAGGGCTTCACCACCCTCCTTTTCTTGTACTTTCTCGGAAGAACCAGTTAACTTTGAGGAACTCCTTTGAATAGACGTACGTTCCCCTTGATGTTCACGGTTCCAGTTGGGCCAGGAGAACCAAAATCAACCTTTAATTCTGAAGAGTTCACTGTAATCTCTCCCGTATATATCATTACCACTCCCGCGCTTTTAACAGTGAAAGTCAATCCCGTAATCGTTACCGTACCTGTCGCGTCGTGATTCCATGTTACTGGTCCAATTGAGCTGACCTTCACGATGCCTACACTGGTCTGGCAGGTAGCAATAAAATTTATTGTGCTTTCATCAAGATGTAGTACCAGATTCCAAGGCCCGCTAGCAGATTCGCTGGGGGTAACACCAAAACCGCTGAAATGAGCGTCCGTGACCTGACCTTTAGCTATGCCTGTGACTGGGTCGGGTTTCGCTGCTGGAGCACTCTGTGCTCCAACCATCATCGCTATAGCAACTATGATAACTCCAAGTAACGCTGTTTTCCTCATTCTTTTTCACCTCGCTTTTTTTGTGGATTGGACTTTCTAAAACTTTTTTCTCACTATGAAGTATCTTCTGCCCTTGAAAGCTTTTGTTCAGGGATTACCACATCCCGGATATCTTTCGACAAAGGATGCGGCAATCCCTTTTCCAAAACAATGTCTTACTTTTCCTTTTTGGAGTTTTGAGATTGGATAATCCCAGTCTCTTCTATCTTCACTACAAATCCTTCAAGTTTTTCCGGGAGTTTTTCCTTAATCTCATTGACCTTCCTGCTCACGAATACCATAATACAATCCTCATCATCTACTTTTCCCTGACCAATTCCTTCCACTCCTCCTATCTCCATCCACTTATCCCGAATCTTCGATATCACCTCTTCAATACTTCCACCCATTTTTCTCCTCCTCTATGGATGAAGTCTGATTCCAAGAAGAACCTGTACATACAGGATACTATTGATAATGGTAACCTGAGAGGAACCAGCGAAGAGAAGCCCCACTGCTCCTTCACTGATATCACACACAAGACTCCCCGAATCACCGCCTGCAGACATGGCAGTAGTCACAATCTGTCTGGTAAAACGTGCAACACGGCCACTACCATAGTTTACATCCAAAGTTGCGTTGAGAGCAGTGATTTTCCCGGTAGTAAAGTTAGTTGTTCTTCCTGTTTTTTCCACAATATCCCCTACCCTCGGATTACTTCTTACCTGCTTTACGTATCCGATCCAGTATATCTCCCGATTCAGATCGTGAAAATTACCCTCGGCAATTGCTGCATCCACATAGTTTAAAGGAGCAGTAGTTGAGGTCTTGAATCTGATGGGAACAAATCTAGACAAGCGAGCAATAACATCCTGCGGCACTCTACCTCCATCGTAGGAACCAGGTTGCAAGATTGGGTCTCCAGTACGAGCATTATTTGAATTGGCAAGAACATGATTGTTGCTCAAGATATAGTACCGTGGGGGAATACCAGGGAAGGGACGAAGATTGTATACGCATGTACCAATTGTTCCTGCTGTTATCTTGTAATGCCCCACACTGAATCCTCCCATAGCGGGTCTAATACGTTGCCGGAGCGTCTCAATACCTAGTTCTTCTCTCGTATTAATCTCATCAGTTTCTGGAGCAACAGGACCCGCAAAAATCTCACCTGTTTCCACAATATCTGTCTTGAATCCTTCGGTTTCCTTCGGTACAATATCATCATCCTTGAGAAGAGTCTTGTCCAGTTTTTGAGATACAAACACCGTGATACAAGGTTCGCCTGTATCTTTTTCCTCTTTGATTTTATGCCCTGTTGCTACTCCCACGACGTTTTGTTTTGTAAAAAAAACCTCTCCTTTTTTATCCGTAACCTGCATTATTTTCTCGTACGCATCTGTCTTTGCCATTATATATTCCTCCTTATTGTCTTCCTGGTTTTCATTTTAATACCACTTTCTGGAAGGTAGGGTCGTTGAAGATATACGGCCCTTCCTCCAACTCAACTTGAAATATAATCACCCCCTTTCATCTAACGAGAGTTCTCTTGCTTATTTAGTTACTGGACTGACCGGCCATCTCATTGCCTGGATATATGTTCCCTCGCTATAAGGTTTGAACAAGAGGATGCGGACAAGTATGGTGTCAACATCTGACCAAAAACAAGAATTGTAGAATAAACTACGAGGGATTTATCTGCAAAATAGTGAATGTTTAAAAAGACCTTCAGTCTCCTTAAAATTTTTATCTGAGACAAGGAACTAAAGAAAGTAGTCTAAAGGATAAATCATCTTGTTGTTTAAGGATGTGAAGTATTAACTCCGGAAAGACATAGCGGAGAATGGTAAGTTTGATGGGTACTAATCTAAACAATGGGTGCAGGGAAAGGTAAATTACTGTTACGTGAACTTTTCTCGGCTCGAGCTATTCTCATCTAACTCTTAATTCAAAGAGCTTCGGCAACCCGGCTGTCGCTTTTTAGAACGACCCGTAGCTTTGCGTCCCTACCTTTGCAGGTGGTTTGCCTTTATCGATTCTCAGATAAAATAATATTTTCAATTATTTTCTATCATTAAATAATATATACTCTAAAAAAAAATTGTCAAGAGAATATTGTAACTTGTGATATTAGCGTCAACAAGAGAGGTTTTTTCTTTTTGAAAATAGCCTTGCTTAGTTTTCTAGCTAAGTTCCCTCCGATTCTCTGTCAGGCAAAATATTGTATCATTAGTGAAAATAAATGATTGAAAATAAATTTAAGAACTTGTTAAAGAGTATACAATGATGGATTGGCACCTCCTAAATATCCAGGAATTGTCAAAGTTGTTATCAGCGTTAACACCGTTTACAGCATGGTAAGTCAAAGAAGAATCCCTCTTGCGAAAATAAAGCAAGTCATAAGAATTACTTTGAATACTTACTTGTTACAATACGCCTTCAAAGCAATTATAAATACGTATTACCCGACAGAGCTAGCTATTAATCTTTCAGTTAAACCCATAATTTCAGTCTCAATAGCCCTTACTGCCATTAATCCAAGAACCAAACTGACTATAAGTGTTATCAGAAAATAGGTGCTATATCCTTTCCCCAATAAACCCCTAATGAGATATTGTCAAAAACGTGTTTTTCTGACCTTCCATCATTAGCTACACTAATTTCTCAGTTAAAACCAAGAAGATAATAACTTCAGGAACAGATG
>CAZGDY010000100.1:0-6136 GCA_964524965.1 uncultured Clostridia bacterium | reverse complement strand
TTATTAGTTAAAAGGAGGAAAACATAATTGGTAAGTATTAGATTGAGAAGAATGGGTGCAAAAAAAGTCCCCTTTTACAGAATTGTAATTGCCGATGCAAGATCTCCTGTTCAGGGGAGGTTTATTGAAAATGTTGGGTGGTATGACCCAAGGGCAAAAAAAGTTCAGGCAGATGAAGAAAAAATATTAAATTGGGTAAAAAAAGGTGCTCAGTTAACAGAATCAGTTAAGAAGCTGCTGGTTAATTATTCTGTAATCTCACCTAAAAAATTGTCTGAATAGTCACGAGATAGAGGGGGGTAGATGGTGAATCTATTCAAGTCCGGTTCAGAGGAGGTAAAAATGCGTGATTTAGTGGAGTATATCATCAAGCAGATAGTGGATAATCCCGATGAGGTGAAAGTCCAGGAGATAAAAGCGGAAAAAGTAATTCTTCTGGAGATTTCTGTTGCTAAAGAGGATATGGGTAAAGTTATAGGAAAGGGTGGCAGAGTAGCGAATGCTTTGAGAACTATTGTAGGTGCGGCGGCAGCTAAACTCAGAAAAAGAGTAATGGTGGAGATTTTAGAAGAATAAAGTATGCGGATTGACATCATTACTTTATTCCCCTCTATGTTTAAGGGCCCTTTTGAGGAAAGTATAATTAAAAGGGCCCGAAAAAAAAATCTTTTGGAGATCCATCTTCATAATTTGCGAGATTTTACCACTGACCTTCACCACGTCGTGGATGATGCCCCTTTTGGTGGAGGCGCAGGAATGGTCATGAAGGTGGAACCAATTTATAGGGCGTTAAAAAGCGTAAAAGAACAGTCGAAGGGAGAAGTAAAAATTATTCTTCTCTCGCCTCAGGGTAGAACTTTAAATCAAGATGTTGTTCGGAGGTTAGCAGAGCAAAAAAATATAATTTTGATTTGTGGTCGCTATGAAGGAATGGATGAGAGAGTAAAAAAGCATTTAGTAGACGAAGAGCTTTCCATTGGTGATTATGTTTTGAGCGGAGGAGAAATAGCAGCTATGGTGGTTGTTGATGCAGTGAATAGGTTTATTCCAGGAGCGATAGGGAATGAAAAATCGGTAAGGCAGGATTCTTTTTATCGAGGTCTTTTAGATTATCCTCAATATACCCGACCAGCTGAATTTATGGGGTGGGAAGTTCCCGAAGTGTTACGTTCTGGCAATCATCAGAAAATAAAAGAGTGGAGAATAAAAAAGATACTGAGGAAAACTTTGCGTTTACGTCCTGACTTATTGGAAAAAGCTAATCTTAGTGACCAGGAGAAAGAGTGGCTGAAAGAGATTAAAAGAAGCTAAATCCTTAATTTATAGGGAAGTTTTGTTATTGTTATCATCCCTCCTATTATGTTAGTGATATTTTTCCTATAGTGGCATTAACTATTGATATACTATATTAGGGGGTGGCAAAAAGGTTAATATTTTAATAAGTAAATAAACATTTGAATATAATAAGGATAAATCAATGCGTAGCGAGATAAAAGATATAGAAGAGAAATTTTTAAAAAAAGATATTCCCGATTTTTTCCCAGGAGATACAATAGCTGTTCACTTTATTATTAAGGAGAAAGAAAGGGAAAGGATTCAAATTTTTCAAGGAGTTGTTATTAAAAGAAAAGGAGGAGGATTGAGAGAAACCTTTACTGTAAGAAAAGTTTCTTTTGGGGTAGGCATAGAAAGAGTCTTTCCTTTGCATTTACCCTTAGTTAAAAAAATAGAAGTGGTAAGGAAAAAAAGAGCAAGAAGGGCTAACCTTACTTACCTAAGAAAGCAAGGACGCTAAATGAAAAAAAAGCGAGGGGGTTGGATACGAGAGACCGTTGAGACTGTTGTAATAGCGCTTGTTCTTGCTTTTTTAATTCGCACCTTTGTGGTGCAGACTTTCTGGATACCATCTGGTTCTATGGAACCAGCTCTTTTAGTAAATGATAGAATAATGGCTTATAAGGTTTTTTACGGAATAGATAATGTACACAGAGGTGATATAATCATTTTTAAGTTTCCGCTCGATCCCCGTAAAGATTTTGTTAAAAGAGCAATTGGACTTCCAGGAGACGTTGTTGAAATAAGAGAAAAGAAAACATATATAAATGGAGAAAGATTAATCGAACCCTATGCTGTCTATTCGGATAAGCGAAATATTGGTTATCCCAGAGATGAGTACGGTCCGGTTAAAATTCCTTCTAATTATCTTTTTGTTCTTGGGGATAACCGAGATTCAAGTGATGATAGTAGATACTGGGGATATGTTCCCGGAAAAAATATTATAGGAGAGGTCTTTTTAATGTACTGGCCTCCTTGGCGGGTGAAAATAATAAAAGCTCCTTTATCGGAATTTGCTGAAGGTGAAACTTTCAGTACTTTACCCTTAAAAACTTTTTTTAATTTTCCAAAAAAGTGTTGAGATTAAACCCTGATGGTGATTAACTGTTGTAAAAATAAAAACCTGCATAAAATAACGTAGTTTGAAAATTGCGACCTACCTTGTTGCGAAGAGTTTTCTTCAATGATACTAAGAGTTTAGAATATGAATTTTAACCGATAAGTTTTTCTGAAAACAAAGTTCTCCAAAAAAACTAAGCTATTACTGTGAATTTTTTCGATAAATTGAGGATACATACGTTGCATGAAGGATGACAAAAGAAAAAATTTAGGCAGAAAAGGGGAGGAAATAGCTCTTTGTTTTTTGAAGAAAAAAGGATATCGTATTTTAAATAAAAATTTTTATTGTCAGCTGGGAGAACTGGATATTGTTGCCAAAGAAAATAATCAAATTGTGTTTGTAGAGGTTAAAACCCGCAAAAGTTTAAGTTTTGGTTTACCTCAAGAATCTTTAAATTATCTCAAAAAAAAACGTCTCACCAAATTAGCTTTATTTTATCTTACCACCCATCATCTCGAGGAGATATCTTGTCGGTTTGATGTGGTTGCTATTTTATTTAATAGAGAAGGAACTGAGACTGTTCATTTAATAAGAAATGCTTTTGAGGCCACTTTTTAAGTAAGACTAAATTTTAAATATTCAGGAACTTTATATGAAAAGAAAGCTTAATTTAGGATTGTTGATGTTAATAGGTTCTTTTTTTTTAGCGGTTTTTTTGGGAATGTCATTTTCCGAAATTTTAAAAAGTTTTGTTGAGGGTATTATTGATTTTGACACCATTAAAATTGTGGGAATTATTATTCTCATTGGAATAATGGGTAACCTTTTAAATGAGAGTGGTAATTTGAGAAAAATTAATCATTCTTTTGAAACCTTTATAAAAAACAGGCGTTTGGCACTTGTTTTTCCTTCGCTTTTAATGGGACTCTTACCTGTACCGGCAGGCGCAATGCTTTCAGCCCCCTTAGTGGAAGAATCTGGGAGTAAAATGGGGTTGACTCCAGAACAAAAAACTTTTCTTAATTACTGGTTTCGCCATATTCTTGAATTTGTATGGCCAATTTATCCCGGTCTTATATTAGCAGCTACTATTTTAAATATTCCTATTTACCGATTAATTATGATTCAATTGCCTTTGGCGCTTACTGCTGCTGTTATTGGGTATGTGATTGGATTTAGCAAGATTTCTGCTAAGAAAAAAATAAAAGAAAATAAAACAGTTATTATTAGAAGTTTTTTTACATTTTTACTCAATGCCTGGCCTATTTTAGCTATAATCGTTTTTGTATTAATTATAAAAATCGACATTATCATTTCTTTATCCATAATCGTGGTCATTGCTGTTTTTGTTACTAGAGTAAATAGCAAAAGATTGCCGGCTATTTTGAGGAATAGTTTATCCTGGAAAACGATTCTTTTAATAATTTCAGTGATGGTTTTTAAGAGAGTTCTTGAAACCTCTGGTGTATTACCGGTAATTCCGCAATTTTTTAATAGCCTGAGAATTCCAGCAGTGGTTACCTTGTTTACTATTCCTTTTTGCTTGGGTAGCATAAGTGGTCTTGCTATGATTGTTGCAGGAGTTACTTTTCCTGTTTTGCATCCCATTATTGGGATGGAAACTCCTAATCTTGCTTACGTTATGCTTGTTTATGTGGGGGGTGTGAGTGGCTATCTTCTCTCACCTTTTCATCTTTGTCTTGCTGTTTCCACGGTATACTTTAAAGCAAATCTTGCTAAAGTTCTGAAGATGGTTATTTTTCCCGTTATTTGCGTAGATGTGGTAGCATTTGCAATTGTTCTAACGCAAAAATTGTTATAAGCTATTATTTCTCTCAATAGATTTATTTTAGGGTAAAACTAGAATAATAACGGAAAATATAGGAGGGTAAAAATGGCAAAGCTTCCAGAAGAGAAAATGTTAGAAAAACTACAAGGATTTAGCACACCGACCGTAGCCAATGTGGTAGCAACCTATCCAAAGAATCCTCATTGTTTGCATCTTTATGACCCCTGGAAAGGAAGGTGGTATACTGACCAATCTGTTTATTGCATATTTCCCGAGATGGGGAGAAGAATAGGTTATGCATTTACCATGGTGGTTTCAGTACCTGATTCAAATTACCCATCGCTATCGTTTGAAGATTTAATCCAACCTTTATACAAGGCAAAAAATCCGGCAATTATTGTCTGTCAGCAAATATATCCGCCCCAGATACTTAACAGAGCAAGATTGTTTGGAGGGCAATCAACAACCCTCTTCAAAACTTGCGGAGCAGTGGGGGTTTTAACTAACGGTCCTTCCGGAGATATAGATGAAATGCGCTCATTAGGGATTCAATACATTATGAGTGGTGTTACACCGGGACATGGAGATTTTTGTATAAGAGAAATACAAACCCCTGTTTCGGTTGCAGGGATGGATGTTACCCCTGGTGATTTAATTCATATGGATGAACACGGCGCTTGCAAATTTCCGATAGATAAACTAGAAGATGTTTGTAGAAATATTGATGCTCTCGAAAAAGAAGAAGAAGAACAAGCTAAGGCATTACTTGCCGCAAAAACATTGGAAGAGATAAATAGGGCTTGGTTGAAAAGAGGTAAGCATTAGCCGGTAAATAATTTTAGATATTAAAGAAGTTTATGAGTATGTTTGACGAGAAAACTGGGAGGTGTAAATGCGGATTAATACAGCAAAAAGACGTATGTTAGAAGGTAAATTGGCTATTGGAGCTGAAGTTCAGCTTGGGTCACCATTAGCTGCCGAGGCTCTTTCGTTATCAGGTTTTGATTTTGTTCAAGTGGACAACCAACATGGTGCTTGGAACCAAGAGAGTACAACGTCTGCTCTTAGGAGTATTTGTCTGGGGTCGGCTGTGCCGATGGTTCGAGTTCAACAGAACGATTTCTACGCAATTGGGGGTTTACTTGATAGAGGAGCTTTGGGTATTGTAGTACCCATGGTTGAGACCGTAGAACAAGCTAAGGCTGCTGCTTTAGCTGTGCGATATCCACCTCAAGGAGGCCGTTCATGGGGTGCTTTTGGTGCACGATTTCATGGTTCGGACTATGGGGAATGGATTGACGAGGAAGTATTTTTGGCTATTCAAATTGAATCAAAGCTGGCTGTTGATCATGTTGAGGATATTATGGCAGTTGATGGTGTAGATGGTTGTTGGATTGGACCGTTTGATCTTGCTAAATCTATGGGTGTTGATCTTAGCACTTCAGAGGGAAAAAAAGCACATGAATCGGCTATCCTCAAAGTGTTAGCAGCTTGTCATAAGACAAACAAGATTCCTGGTATTTGGGCTTGTAGTGGTGCTGCTAAGAGCCGAATAGAACAAGGGTTTTTATTTGTGGTGGCTGGCGATGACTATGAATTTGTATTTGATGGAGCAAATAAGCTCTTGCAGGAGTTACGACAGTTATCTTAGTCGACCAGATTTTATAAAAGTGGGTAAATTTTACGGCAGTTATTTTTAAAGGGAAAATAAATTATTTAGCACAGGAATAGCTGAGGTTGATGTAGGTTTAGTGATATCAAATTAGTTGTGGAACATATTGCAGAAAAAATAAAAATATTGTATGCTAAAAAAGTATAATCGGTAGTTTTTCCTTGAGAATTGTTCCGCAGTTTAAAAGGAAAACTGAGATTAACTAGAAGATTTAATTTCAAATAGCTTATTGAAAAACTAAGGAGGTGCCTAAATGGCAGACTTACAACAAATTGCAGAC
>CAZGDY010000099.1:0-6152 GCA_964524965.1 uncultured Clostridia bacterium | reverse complement strand
TGGGCATCTGAACCTTTGCCACCTAAATTACCTTCTTCTATCCATTTTTTAGCATTATCCCAGGAAGCCCCCGCGTTAGCCATCATAATTCCCAGGAGCACTCCACAAGCTGTTGCTCCAGCTAAAAATCCTCCTAAAGTTTCAGCTCCCAGAAAAAAGCCCACGGCCAAGGGTGCACCTACGGCAATGATTCCAGGTATTACCATCTGTCTAATGGCTCCTCGAGTTACAATATCCACGCACTTTTTAGAGTCGGCCTCTGCTGTTCCCTCCAAAAGACCTTTTATTTGTTTAAATTGTCTTCTAATTTCCTCCACCATTTGGTTGGCAACTTTGCCTACTGCTCCCAAAGTGAGGAAGGCAATGGCAAAAGGCATGGCTGATCCAAGAAGAAGACCAATAATAGTGGATGATTTAGTGAGGCTTATTACTTCCAATCCAACAGTTTTTTGATAAGCAGAAAAAAGAGCAAGAGCGGTTAGAGCAGCAGATCCAATTGCAAATCCTTTACCGATGGCAGCCGTGGTATTTCCCAGGGTATCTAACTTATCGGTAATTTTTCGTACCCCCACCCCGGCCCCAGACATCTCAGCAATTCCTCCCGCATTATCAGCAATGGGTCCGTAAGAATCTGTAGACATCACTATTCCAATAGTAGAGAGCATGCCAACTGCAGCAATGGCGATTCCGTACAGTCCACTGAAATGGTAGGCAAGATAAATAGCAGCACAAATAGTAATTATCGGCAAAAGAGTACTGGCGAAACCCAAAGAGAGTCCATTTATAATGTTAGCAGCAACACCAAATTGGCTGCTTTTAGCAATTTTTTTTACGGGAGGACCGGAGGTAAAATATTCACTTTCTACTCCAATTAAAACTCCTGCAATTAATCCAGACAAAATAGCCCAGAACTCATTCATTCTCCCTAAAATAGTCCGGGTAATAAAGTAAGCTCCTATTATAAATAAAATTGCGCTAACATAGGTAGCGTACCTCAAAGCTGACTGAGGGGAAATTTTTTTAAGAATGCCAATAGAAAAAACACCAATTATTGAGGAGATAAGGCCAGCCACAATAAGTAATATGGGCAGAGACATCCATTTAAGAGGGCTGGCAAAAGTTGCTCCAATAGCGATGGTGGCAATGACTGATCCTACATAAGACTCAAAAAGGTCTGCCCCCATACCCGCTGTATCTCCGACATTATCTCCAACATTATCAGCTATAACTCCGGGGTTACGGGGATCATCTTCAGGAATTCCCGCTTCGACTTTACCCACAAGATCAGCCCCGATATCAGCACTTTTGGTGAATATGCCTCCTCCAACACGAGCAAAAAGAGCTATGGAGCTTGCCCCCATAGCAAATCCGCTAATAACCATGGGATTTTTAGTAAAGTAGTAAAATATTCCAATTCCCACTACTCCTAAACTGGCCACGGCAATTCCCATTACCGAACCCCCTCTAAAAGCAATAGCTAAAGCTCGGGGAATTCCTCCGTCAATTGCTCCTTGACAGGTTCGAGGAGCAGAACGGGTTGATGCTTTCATTCCTAAAAACCCAGCTAACATAGAACATGATGCGCCAAGTAAGAAAGCTATTCCTGTCCAAAAGGTAAGCACTGTAACCAGCACAACAAACATAACAGCGACAAAAATAGTTATTATCTGGTACTCTCTTTTTAAAAATATCATGGCCCCTTCGTGAATGGCCTCTGCTATTTTTACCATTTTGGCATTTCCCGGAGGAAATTTTTTAATAGTAAAAAAAGTGATAATGGCAAATGCCATTCCTAACGCTCCTATCCAGGGAACGATTCCCATAACTGTTTGCAGACTCATCAATTCCTCCTTAAATGTAAAAAAGTAAAAAAAGACAAATTTAGTTTTGCTTTATCAAGATTTATACTTTAGTTAAAACTTATTTCTTTGTCAAGATATTATTTTATTTAAAAATGACCAAATTTGACGGAGGGAATAAATCTGCTATTATAGCAAACTGCAAAAAAAGCAGGGAAATTTTTCTTAAAAAGAAGTTACTCAAAAAGGCTGAACAATTACGGATTTTTTTTAAAGAGGATTTGTTATGAAAATTATGAATCCAGAGGAAATCAGGAGAATACTTAAAAAACTTTGCTTAAAATTTTTAAGTAAAAATGAAAATTTAGAGGATTTAGTGGTAGTTGGTATTCAAAGAAGAGGAGCGACTCTTGCCTGGAGAATAAATGAAATTATTGAGCGCTCGAAAGGTCAAAAAATTCCTGTAGGAACGCTGGATATCACTCTTTATCGTGATGATTTATCTCGTATTTCTTATCAACCGGTTATCCGGAACACCAATATTCCTTTTTGTGTAGATGATAAGCATATACTTTTGGTTGATGATGTCTTATATACAGGAAGGACAGTTAGAGCGGCTCTTGACGCTTTACTTGATCTTGGACGTCCCCAAAAAATCGAACTTTTAGTTCTTGTAGACCGAAATTGTCGAGAACTTCCCATCCAGGCAAGTTATGTGGGTAAAAAAATTATTGCTCTGTCTCATCAGATGGTAGAGGTTAAATTAAAAGAAATGGACAAAGTAGAAGAAGTGGTACTTTTAGAAAGGGACAAGGATGAGGTTTGAGCGAAAGGACCTTTTAGATTTACAAAACTTATCCCTAGAAGAAATAAACTTAATTTTAAACACAGCAAAATCATTTAGAGAGGTCCTGGAGCGTCCCATCAAAAAAGTTCCCACTCTCAGAGGGAAAACCATAGCCAATCTTTTCTTTGAGCCGAGCACTCGAACAAAATTATCTTTTGAACTCTCGGCCAAAAGACTTAGCGCCGATATTTTAAATTTTTCTTCTTCCGCCAGCAGCATCCTTAAAGGCGAGAGCTTATTGGATACAGCAAGAAATATTATGGCTATGAAAATAGATGCTCTCGTGTTACGTCATCCTTCTCCTGGAGCAGCACATCTTTTAGCTCGCCATCTTCCAATCAGTGTAATTAATGCCGGCGATGGGCCGCATGAACATCCCACCCAGGGACTTCTTGACCTTTATAGTATTAAAGAAAAAAAAGGAAAAATAAAGGGGTTGAATGTGGCTATTGTTGGTGATATAGCCCACTCGCGTGTAGCTCGCTCTGATATATGGGGTTTAACTAAATTAGGAGCTAAGGTAAAAATTTGCGGACCACCTACACTTATACCCGTAGATATTGAAAAGACAGGGATTCAGGTAACTTACTTTATCGAAAAAGCTATATTGGATTCTGATGTTATAATTATGTTAAGGATTCAGGAGGAAAGACAGAAAGAGTCACTTATACCTACAATTCAGGAATATCGGGAATTTTTTTCTTTAAATGAAGAAAGGTTAAAATTAGCCAGTTCTGATGTTCTAATTATGCACCCTGGACCGGTAAACAGAGGGGTTGAACTTCCAGCAAAGTTAGCCGATTCTTCTAAAAGCATTATTTTAGACCAGGTAACCAATGGGATAGCTGTAAGAATGGCTATTCTTTATCTTTTGTTGACTTGAAAAAGGAGAAATTTAAAAAAAGGTAAATTCATGTCCATTTTAATTAAAAAAGGTAGGGTAGTTGATCCTGCATCAGGTTGTGAAGAAGTGTTAGATATACTAATCCAAGGGGAGAATATAAAGAAAATAGATGAAAACATAAAAGCTGAAGGTGCAAAGCTTATAGATGCTGAGGGCAGGATAGTAATACCGGGACTTGTTGATATGCACACTCATTTGCGCCAGCCAGGAAGAGAAGATGAAGAGACCATTGAAAGCGGTAGTTTAGCTGCAGCAAAAGGAGGATTTACTACCATATGTTGTATGCCAAATACCACCCCAGCTATAGACACGCCGGCTATTGTAGATTATGTTCGCCATCAGGCAAAAAAAAACGCAGTAATTGAAGTTCTCCCCATAGCTGCGATAACTGTTGGTCGTAAAGGAAAGAAATTATCTGAAATGGGAAGATTGGTAAAGGCAGGAGTTGTAGGATTTTCTGACGATGGATCTTGGGTAACTAACTCTCAACTGATGCGAAGAGCTTTTGAATACGCAAAAATGTTAGATGTTCCTCTCATATCACATTGCCAGGACCCTTATCTTAGCGAAAAAGGAGTAATGAATGAGGGATACTCCTCCACTGTCCTTGGTCTTCCTGGAACACCTGCGGAGGCTGAGGAAATAGCAATATTTAGAGATATTTCTCTCTTAAGGCTAACTAATTGCCGACTCCACATTGCTCATGTTTCTACTCAGGGGGCAATAGATCTAATTAAAAAAGCAAAAAAAGAAAAGTTGAAGGTAACCTCAGAAATTACTCCCCATCACTTTACTCTTTCCGATGAGGCGGTAAAGACCTTTGATACCAACACCAAAATTAATCCTCCTTTAAGAGGTGATAGTGATATCCAGGCTTTAAAAATGGGATTAAAAAAAGGTATTGTGGATGTCATCGCCACTGATCATGCTCCTCACGCTCAGGAAGAAAAAGAACTTGAATATACCAGGGCACCCTGTGGAGTTATTGGTCTTGAAACAGCACTAAGCTTGGTGATTAAAGAACTGGTAGAAACAGGATTTTTGACTTTCAGGGAAGCTATTGCCAGGTTAACTATAAACCCCTCGCGCATTTTAGGAATTGATAGAGGAAAAATTAAAGAGGGAAAAGTTGCTAATTTAGCAGTAGTTAATTTAGATAAAAAGTGGTTTGTAAATGAAGAAAAGTTTTTATCCCTAAGTAAAAATTCACCATTTATTGGTTGGACTCTTCCGGGCAAGGTGGAGTATACTATTTTCAGGGGCAAGGTTGTTTATAGGGAAAAACCGGCAAAATCAAAATAAATTCTTAGTGGGAGCGTCGTAGCTCTTTAAATTGGGTAATACTTTTTAACCCAAGGTGTTATATCATCTTCCTCAATTTTAATAATTTTTAATTCTCTTTCTGCTGACTCTGGTGCATCAGAGGCGTGAGCTCCATTTTTTATTACATCATGGCCGAAATCTTTTCTCACTGTTCCTGGAGCAGCTTCTTCCGGATTAGTTTCTCCTAAAACCTTTCTTATCTTATCAATAGCTCCTTCTCCCTCATAGACAAGAGCAAGACACCTTTCTAAGCCTGGTTTTTCTTTTTCTTCAAGGGGTACTTTTCGAGGGTCTTTTCCGGTCATGAATTGTACTATTTTGTTAAACTCGTGTTCAGCTTTAAATGTTTTTAACTCCTCGGCGATTTTCTCCTCTGTTTTTAGGGGAAGTTCAAAATCTAACTTATTCCGTAAAGCAGAATAGAGCTCTTTGGTTAAAGATTTTTTCATCTTTTCTGCCAGTCTCTCCTTTATAGGTGTATAAAACTCTTCAGCTTGGCCAATTCCCATACGGATGAGCCTTGCTCCTAAGATAAAAAGTCCAGTTTGGGAAAATCTGTCTATTATATTTCCAGCTTGAGAGCTAAGTTCCTGAAAACTATCCGGTTTTATAAGTACTAAAGTTCTCTCTGGTGAGATTCCAGAGGGGTAAAGAATAGTATTTTTCAAAATACCTCCGTCGCTGAGAGAATATTTAGCCCATATTTTTAGCTCTTTTCCCATTCCTTTCTTATTAGTTCCGATCAGTACTGCTGGTTCAAAATACTTAACCTCTCTGTCGTCTTCAATGTAGTCTCCATAAGTTCCCCTTATAGTTTCTCCCATGGATATTTTACTGATGTGACCGACTACTCTTTTAAGCTCTTCAATAGTGTTTTCTCCTTCAAATAAAAGTAGCATTACTCGGGGAGAGAATCCGTTTTTAGCTTTAGATAGATAATTTTGATAAAGGTATTTCTCAATTTCCTTTATTATTTTTTTTTCTTTTTCATCTTGGTTGTGGGAGAAAACAAGAGTTTGAGCGTACTCTCTAACTAACTGTTCGCTGGGATTAAACATCCGAACAGCAACTAAATTTGACCTTCCCCAGGAGAGAAGGCGGTTTATAACTCCTCCTGTCCGGGATTTTCTAATGGTATAAGGATTAATCAGAACATAAGCAAGCTCTTTTTCCATTCTACATCGCCTTTTTACTCATTATTATGATGTACTATAATTAATCAAAGCGAATATGTCAATTAAAATAATTTGACAAAATAACATATTTTCACTAATATTCC
>CAZGDY010000098.1:0-6182 GCA_964524965.1 uncultured Clostridia bacterium | reverse complement strand
TGTTGGAAATAAATAAAGTAGAGGCTAGAGAAAAATTTGGTTTTTTACTGGATGCGCTTTCTTTGGGAGCTCCTCCTCATGGTGGGATAGCTATGGGTTTGGATCGTATAGTGATGATTCTAGCCGGAGAAAACTCTATCAGAGAAGTAATTCCCTTTCCTAAAACTCAAAAAGCTATATGTCTTTTAACTCAGGCTCCTTCCACAGTTGCGGAAAAACAGTTGAGGGAACTTCATATCAAACTCAGATAAATAGGGGTTTTTTACTTTGAGGTATCCTCCCTTTGACATTTGTTTTTACCTATTTTGTTAAATTAATAAAGTAAAATACACAGATATGGTGCTATAGTAATTGTCATGGAAAAATACATAACCGTTGCCTTTAATTTACCCACAGGGAAGTGCTTTTGGTATAAGGTGCCCTCTCAATTTAAAATGGTCCTCAAAAGAGGGCAAAGGGTACTGGTTCCTTTTAGGAAAAAGGAAATGGTAGGTTTTGTAGTAGAGGAGTTTTTTCAGAAACCGGAAGGAAAACTAAAAGAATTGATAAACGTTTTTGATAAAACTTCACTTTTTAACGATTCTCTTTTCCAGCTTGCCAGATGGATAAGTGAGTATTACAGTTGTTCTTTGGGGCAAGCGCTTCATTCGATTTTCCCTTTTTCTTTTCCTTACCAGGAAGAAACTGAATCTTTTTCCCCTGATTTAAAAAAGATGTCCACTGGAAAAGAAGGAGTTCATCTTGTAAAGCCAGGAAATCAAAAGTTTGAACTTATTATTTCCTGGATAAAGGAAAAACAAAAACTTAAGAAGCAGGTTTTGGTTTTAGTACCGGAAATAAACTCGATTATTGGGTTGCAGAAAAAGATGGAAAAAAGAGGAATTAAAATTGCTGTTTTTCACAGCAGAATTCCTATTAAAGAAAGATATAATCGCTGGTTGGCAATGAAAAGAGGAGAGATTGATATAGCTTTGGGAACAAGGTCTTTAGTATTTGCTCCTTTCCCCAATATTGGTTTAATTATAGTGGACAAAGAGGAAAGTGCCGATTACAAACAAAGAGAAACACCTAAGTATAATGTTCGTAAAATAGCCATAAAAAGAGGTGAATTGGAGAGTTTTCCTGTATTGTTAATGAGCAATTCTCCTTCCTTGGAATCCTGGTATAAGGCAAAAACAGGAGTGTACAAGCTAATTAGTTTTATTGGAAAAGAAAAATTATCTTCTTTTTTTACTGTTGATCTTAAAAAAGAAAAAAGGAAAAATCGGATTTTTTCGGAGTTACTTCAGCAAAAAATGGAAGAAGCTCTTAAGAAGAAACTCCTTACTTTAATTTTTGTACCCCGGCGGGGTTACGCTAATTTTCTTTTATGTGCAGATTGTGGAGAAGTTATGAGATGTCCAAACTGTAACATTGGACTTAGCTTTCATCTCGGAGGAGGAATGATTTGCCATTGTTGTGGTTTTCAAAAGGAAGCACCCCTGATTTGTCCTTTCTGTGAGGGACGAGGTCTTAAAAAAATTGGGTGGGGAACTCAAAGGATAGAGATTGCAGCTAAAAAAAGATTTCCTCAAGCAAGGGTAAAAAGATTTGATCTTGATGTTTTTAAATCTTTTTCCCCTAATTTGCTAAGTGAAATAAAAAAAGAGAAGATTGATATTCTAATAGGAACTCAACTTTTGATGAAGGAAGAGGTAATTTCAATGGTTGATGTAGTTGGGATTATGCTATTGGATATTCTTTTAAATATGCCGGATTTTCGGGCAACCGAACACGCCTTTCACTTTTTAAGTAAGATTCGTCAAAATTTAAAAAAAGATTCTTCTTTGATCATCCAAACTTACAATCCAACTCATTATGTTTTAACTGGAAAAAATGATGAAGAATTTTATGAAGAAGAACTTAAAATTAGACAGACCCTTGAATATCCTCCTTTCCAGGGGTGGATACGTGTATTTTTTGAGGGAAAGATAAAAAATAAGGTTAAAGATAGAAGTGAAAAATTAGCTAAGGAGTTCAAAAAGGAGAATTTAATTTTTTTAGGTCCTTCTCCCTGTCCTTTTTCTAAGATAAAGGGCAAATATCGGTATCATATTATACTACGAGATGATGGTACGAGGTTTTTGCAGGAGATTATTAAAAAGATGAATTCCAAGATAACGAAGGGGTCAGTTAAGATGGGAATTGATGTAGACCCTTTATTTACAATGTGATAATTTGTTAATTATGGAGGTTTAAATGGAGGCGGATAAAATAAGATCTAAATTTCTGAATTTTTTTAATAAAAAAGGGCACTTTGTTCATCCTTCTTTTCCTCTTGCCACAGATGATCCAGAGCTTCTTTTTACCATAGCAGGTATGGTACCGCTTAAAACCTTTTTTTTAGGACAGAGAAAGCCTCCCTCTTCTCGTGTTACTTCCTGTCAGCTATGTTTTCGTACTAATGATCTGGAAAGAGTTGGGCAAACTTCTTATCACCACACCTTTTTTGAGATGCTGGGTAATTTCTCTTTTGGAGATTATTTTAAAGATGAGGCTTGTGAGTGGGCTTTGGAGTTCGTTACTAAGGTTCTCGGTATATCTTTTGATAAATTATGGGTTACAGTATTTAAAGAAGATGAGGAAACAGCCTCTATATGGAAAAAGTTAGGTTTTTCTTCTTTTAAAATAATAAGAAAGGGCCAGGAAGATAATTTTTGGGCAGCGGCAGAAATTGGACCTTGTGGGCCGGATACAGAGATTTTTTTTGATCGTGGGGAAAAAATAGGTTGCAAAAATGAATGCGCACCCGGATGCAACAAATGTTCCAGATGGGTAGAGATATGGAATTTAGTTTTTATGCAATACAACAGGTCTTCCTCAGGGAAACTAACACCTCTACCTTCTAAAAATGTCGATACAGGCATGGGATTAGAGAGAATGGCTACTGTTCTTCAAGATGTAAGTGATGATTATCATACCGATCTTTTTCTTCCCCTTTATGATTGGATTAAAAAGATTTCTCCCCTGAAATCTTACGATGAAAAAGCTCTGAGAGTAATAAGCGATCATCTGCGGGGGCTTACCTTTTTATTGGAGGAGGGAATTATGCCTTCCAATGTAGGCAGAGGATATGTAGCAAGAAGAATTCTACGCCGGGCTTTCCGTTACGGTAAAAAATTAGGGTTAGATGAACCATTTCTTTATCGAGGGGTGCCGATAGTCACCAAAACTATGGGAAAATCCTATCCTGGAATTGAAAAAAAGCAGCACCAAATTGCAAAAATAATAAAGATGGAAGAGGAAAGCTTTCAAAGCACTCTTTCCCGGGGGTTATCTATCCTGGGGGAGGAGATTAGAAAGCTCAAAGTTGGGGGAACCATGCCGCCGGGCATAACTTTTAGCATGTATGATACTTACGGGTTTCCTCTGGAGCTGACAAGAGAAATAGCTGATGAGGCTGGTTTGCGTTTAGATGAGACCGGTTTTCAAAAACTTATGGAAGAGCAAAGGAGAAAAGCAAGAAAAAGTTCGATGACTAAATTAAGCGATGATTATGACTCTTCTTTTATAAGAGAGGTGGAAAAAAAAGTGTCTTCTGGCGGGGGAGGAGTTTTTATTGGTTATCAACAACTCTTTATAGAAACCTCCTTGCTTGTTATATTGAAAGATAAAGAAATAGTGCAAAGAATAAAAGAAGGTGAGGAAGGGGAAATTATTACTTCAAAAACACCTTTTTATCCTGAAAGTGGAGGGCAGATAGCCGATACAGGAAAAATAGTGAGTTCGCAAGGCGTTGCTATGGTTAGCGATGTTCAAAAAAAGGGAAATGTAATTTTGCATCGAATAAAAGTATCTCAAGGAGAGTTTAGGGAAAAAGATGAGGTAAAAATGTATGTTGATGGAGAAAAAAGATTAGCGGTTGCTTGTTCTCATACTGCTACTCATCTTTTGCAGGCTGCCTTGCGCAAAGTTTTAGGAGAAGATGTTAAACAAAGTGGTTCTTTAGTAGAAGGAGAAAAATTTAGATTTGATTTTACTCATCCTTCTCCCGTAAAGGAGAAGGCTTTAAGGGAAGTTTCTTTTTTGGTTAATCAAAAAATTAGAGAAAATCTTTTAATTGAAACCAAAGAGATGAGTTTTGAAGAGGCTCAAAAAAAAGGTGCCATGGCTCTCTTTGAAGAAAAATATCAAAATAAGGTTAGGGTAGTGAAGATGGGAGATTTTAGCCTGGAGCTTTGCGGAGGAATTCATCTTTTGCAAACTGGTCAAATTGGAGTCTTTCAAATTATTTCTGAGGCTGGAATTGCTTCAGGAGTACGTAGAATTGAGGCACTTTGTGCTAAAAAAGCTCTTTTATGGCTAATGAATAAAAGGGATAGATTAAAAAAACTGGCAGAAGTTCTTTCAACTCCTGAAAATAACCTCATTGATAAACTCAAGGATAAAGAGCAGGATATTGCTAATTTAAAGATGCAGCTAAAAGATATGCAGGAGGATTCATTAGAAAATGAGATTCAAAAGATATTGGCTCAAACGAAAGATGTTGAAGGAGTTAAAGTCTGTGCTGCAAGCTTGCAAGATGTCTCTTCTCAGCTTTTGCGTGAGACGGCCGAAAAATTAAAAGATAAGTTAAAAGAGGGTGTAGTTGTACTCAGCTCATCCGATGCTAAGAAAGCTTTTATTGTTGTTGTTTCTACTCGAAAAGACTTACCCGCCAACAAGTTAATAAAAGAGCTTTCCTCTAAAGCTGGAGGAAGCGGAGGGGGAAGATGGGACTTTGCTCAAGGAGGAGCTCCCAATCCCCAAAAACTCATCCAGGCACTTCAAAGCCTTCCGGAAATTATTAGAGAAATGATTAAGGAATAACCACTACTTTGAGTGCATTAGACTCTTTTTTATTTGAAAGAGTGAGAAATCCATCATTTATCTTATTCAGAGGGAATTTGTGGGTAATCAGTGGTTCAGCATTAAATTTCCCGGCTGCTAATAGTTCAAGAGCTATTTCAAACTCAGGTTTAATTCCCCAGTTGGCGTAGCTCCAGACAAATACTAAACTAAGTTCTTTGGAATGGGCACTCCAAAAGTCGAAAGTAGGGTTTTTGGTAAATACTCCTATTATCCCTATTGTTCCACCGGGCTTGGCTATTTGAACTGCTTGAGCCATTGTTGGGGCATTACCTCCTACGCATTCAAAAACAACATCGGCTCCTAACCCACCGGTTAATTTTTTTACCTCGTTTAGGACATCTACCTTTGAGGTGTTGATGATGATATCAGCACCGGCATCTTTAGCTATCCTAAGGCCTTCATCCCTCCTCCCAATTACCAACACCTTTTTAACGCCAGCTGCTTTTACGACTTGCACAGTAGTAAGACCAAGAGTACCCCCACCAATAATTGCAACTACATCATTTACCTCAACCCTTACTTTGTGTATAGCATGAACAGAAACTGCGTAACTATCAAGAAGAGTTGCTTGTTCATAGGAGATATTCTCAGTTAGTTTAAAGACTTTTTCCTGGGGAGCTTTTGCATATTCTGCAAATCCTCCTTTAAAAGCAAACCCAATATGTTTTAATTCCTTACATAAGTGATACTCACCAATCCCACAAAAGCTACATTTTCCACATCCAATAAGCGGCTCTACTCCGACGCGATCACCCACTTTTACTTTTGTTACCCCGTCTCCGACAGCTACTACTTCTCCACTTAATTCATGACCAAGAACCGTTCCCGGAGATATTTTAAGTAAGGTTGCTCCTTTGTAAAAGTGAAGGTCGCTCCCACATATACCGGCTGCTTTTACTCTTATAATGACGTATCCTGCTGATACTTCTGGTTTTTCAACCTCTTCTACCTTAATATTTTGAGGACCATAGAAAACTCCCGCCTTCATTTTTTCACTCCTCCTATATTTTTTTGTTGAAAATTCCTTTCTCTTCTCTCCATTTTTATGAAAATCTTTGATTGTTCACTTAACGTTATCTTATTTTATCAGACATCCAGAATCAAAGAGTTTTGCAAAGAAAACCAAAAAAAGCTTGAAGTAAAGGATATAAAGCTAAAAAGAGGAAGACTCCAAAAGATAGGGGAAAAATAAAATCATCCCCTTTCCTGTTTAAATTAAAAGCCGCAATGTTCGCCAATTATTATTACCAGATATTCTTTTCCTATGGGCTGTTTTTCCAGAATAAGAGTGG
>CAZGDY010000097.1:3078-6269 GCA_964524965.1 uncultured Clostridia bacterium | reverse complement strand
ATGAACATCTTTATTACGCCTCTGACTATTTTGATAAACTGTACCAGTATGCTACGCAGTTAATTGAAAATGGTAAAGCTTATGTGTGCAGTTTAAATTCACAAGAAATTAGAGAGTATCGTGGCACTTTGACTAAACCTGGTAGAAACAGTCCTTATCGAATCCGTTTTGTTAAAGAAAGCTTAGATTTATTTAAGCGGATGCGGGGTGGAGAATTTAAAGAGGGAACTCACGTGCTTCGAGCAAAAATTGATATGGCTTCTCCAAACTTGAATATGCGAGACCCGATCCTCTATCGTATTCGACATGAATCACACCATCGAACAGATGATAAATGGTGTATTTATCCTACTTATGATTTTGCCCATGGCTTGTCTGACTCTATCGAAGGGATCACTCATTCAATTTGTACGCTGGAATTTGAAGACCATCGCCCTTTGTATAATTGGATACTGAACCAACTGAACGTTAAGTGTTATCCTCAGCAAATTGAGTTTGCTCGTCTTAATCTTAGCTATACCGTACTCAGCAAAAGAAAACTTTTAAAGTTAGTAGAACAAAAATATGTTGATGGATGGAACGATCCACGGATGCCTACAATATCAGGTTTGCAGAGACGAGGCTACACGCCAGAGGCAATCCGAAATTTCTGTGAGATTATCGGGGTCTCTAAGAGTAATAGTATCGTTGATGTGGCAACACTGGAATACTGTATCCGCGAAGACTTAAACCTACGAGCTCCACGAGTTATGGCTGTGTTACGTCCACTTCGAGTGGTCATCGATAATTATCCCAAAGACCAGGTAGAACAGTTAGATGCTAATAATAACCCAGAGGATGCAAGTATGGGTAAGCGTAAGATTCCTTTTTCAGGCGTTGTGTACATTGAACAAGATGATTTTCGTGAAGACCCCCCCAAAAATTTTTTCCGTTTGGCCCCAGATCGTGAGGTAAGACTAAAAAACGCTTATTACATTAAATGCGTAAGGGTAGTTAAGGATGAGCGAACCGGAGAAGTAATTGAACTACATTGTACCTACGATCCAAAAACACGAGGCGGCTGGTCCTCAGACAAACGTAAGGTAAAGGGAACATTACACTGGGTTTCAGCAATTCATGCTCTTCCAGCAGAAGTATGTCTTTATGATCATTTATTTACCAAAGAGAATCCAGAAGATACAGGGGATGATTCTGATTTTACAACTAACCTCAATCCCGATTCCTTGGTAAAGTTGACTTCTTGTTGGGTGGAACCAAGTCTGGCAAACGCAGCGGCCGGAAGCAGATACCAGTTTTTAAGACTGGGTTATTTTTGTCTTGATTCTGTTAACTCATCTCCCGAAAAATTAGTTTTTAATCGAATAGTATCTCTACGTGATTCATGGGCTAAAATTGAGAAAGCCCAAAAGAAAAAACTATCCGCTCAGCAATCAAAATCTTCCGGCAAACTGCCCTAAAGCTTTTTATAAGTGCCAATCTTAAAGAAGTTAATTATAGGTCCAGGTTTGAATTTTACTTTCATTGCTAAAATAAAAATCTCTTGGAAAGATTTAAGATGTTCATCAAAAATAACTAAAGGAGGAGAAAGTGCTTTTAGCATTAAAGAATCTTTCGCCAGATTTTGAGAGTTTTGCAAGAGTTATCAAGGGGGAAAAAGAACCCGAAAAAGTTTATTTTGTTGAACTTTTAATAGACGAAGAAATAAAAAAAGCTGTCATAGAGAAAGTAATGGGAGAAAAATGGAGTCCACCACCTCGTCTTTTATTTGGTGCTTCTGCTGGGGACAAAAAAGAAAATCCAGAAATTTATTGGCAACAACATATTAATTTTTATTACAAAATGGGGTATGATTTTATGCCTGACATGGGACATTTGCTTCGCTGGCAAACTCTTTTATCAGCAAAAAAAGCCAATGATACTGCAAAACTTTCACGAGGGAAAAGAAGCTGGGCATTAGAAGGTAAAGGAATAATTACTTGTTGGGAAGATTTTGAAAAGTTTCCCTGGAAAAAAGCAGAACAAATAAGGGTAAATTTAAAAAAATATTATGATTTTTTAGGAAAAAACTTACCAGAGGGAATGAAAATAGCAGTCATAGAGTCTCTACACGAGCAGGTATTGGAATTTCTTTTGGGATATGAAGGCTTATTTTATCTTATATATGAGAAACCAGATTTAGTTAAAGCAGTATTTGATCGATGGGGTAAAATAGTATATGACTTTTATGAGAGTGTTGTTTGTTTGGAAAAAGTAGGAGTTATATGGCATGCAGATGATTTAGGATTTAAAACCGCAACTCTTCTTAGCCCTGAACATTTAAGAAAGTTTGTTTTCCCCTGGCATAAAAAATACTCTTTTATTGCTCATAATTGCGGAAAACCTTATTGGTACCATTGTTGTGGGTATAAATATGAAGTTATGGAAGACTTAATTGAAGATGTGGGGATTGATGCCATTCACTCGTTTGAAGATGTTTGTTGTCCGGTAATAGAATTTAAAAAAAAATATGGTCACAGAATTGGTATCCTGGGAGGAGTGGACATGGATAAATTGTCTCGTTTGGACGAAAAGAGTTTACGTAAATACATCAAAAATATATTAGAAAAATGCATGCCTGATGGAAGATTTGCCTTAGGGGCAGGAAATTCTGTTGCTAACTATGTTCCAGTAAAAAATTATCTTACTATGTTAGATGAGGGATTAAAATGGAAATAAGATTTTTATAAGAACTACAATCCCTTTTCTTTAGTACCAAGTGAAAAAAGTTTTATTCCATCCGGTGCTGCTTATTATTCAAATTTTTCCGCCCCCTTGAGAGTTTATCTAAAAATAAAAAAAAGATAATCAAGTTTATGCCTGTATTTTTCTTAATTCTTCTTCTTGACGACATCCCACAATAGATTAGCATAAAGAATAAAATAAGAAAATGGGAAAAGATAGAACGCTAAGTACTATTGATATAGTTATTACTGTTGTTGTTATAATCTGTGATCTAATGCTTCTCTCAAAAATATTATGGATTATTTATTCCCTGAGTTGAAGTTTAAAAAAACTTAATCATTGAAAAATGACTCATAAAAAACAAAGTGTTTTAAATTAAATAAGGGAGAATTAAAGGAGTTACTGGATGACTGAAGGAAAAAGTTGCCAATTTAAGAGCAAATTGGATTTAGACTATAAATGCAAAGAAT
>CAZGDY010000097.1:0-3068 GCA_964524965.1 uncultured Clostridia bacterium | reverse complement strand
AAGAAGTTAATTTTTCGGAAGCACAGTTTGAAAATGTTTATTTTTTAGGGGTAAAATTTAAAGAAGAAGTTGAGTTTAGAGGGACACAGTTCCAAGAAGAAGCCGATTTTTTGGGAGCACAATTTGAGAAAGGAGTCAATTTTTGGGGAGCACAATTTAAAAATGTTTATTTTTTAGGGGTAAAATTTAAAGAAGAAGTTGAGTTTAGTGGGGCAAAATTTAAAGAAATAGCTGGATTTAATAAGGCCCAATTTAAAGAAGAGGTTGGATTTAGGGGAGCACAATTTAAAAAAGTCGATTTTTGGGGAGCACAATTTGAAAAAGTTGCTAACATTCTACCTGATTTTATACAGGAAGAAATTTCGTTTCAGGACGCGATTATAGAAAATATCTCCATGAATCCTCTGAATTTACAGGAAAATGCTTTGATTGATTTCGGGAATGCACGACTTAGAAATACCTATATAGAACGAGAAGATGTAGAAGGACACATTAAACAAGAACAAGCAAGCGATTTCGAAGAGGCAAAAAAAGTTTATCTGCGTCTAAAAAATAATTTTGATAGTCTGGGAAGATATAATGACGAAAGTTGGGCTTTCCAAAAAGAAAAAGAAATGGAGAGAAAAAGTTATTTTAATAATAAACAATATCTCAAATGGATTGGGTCAAAATTTCTAAGCCTTCTTTATGGATATGGAGAACGTCTGGAAAGGCCTTTATTGCTTGCAGTTACAACAGTTTTGGTCTGGGCTTTTTTTTATATGAATGTTGGAATACTGGATGCTTCCCGACAAGTTATTATAAAAAATTTCTGGGATTCTTTGTACTTTAGCATGGTTACTTTTACCACTCTGGGATATGGTGATTTTCGCCCTCTTACAGGAGTAGGCAGAATAATTGCCGGTTGCGAGGCGATTCTTGGTGTTATATTAATAGCTCTTTTCATTTTTACTTTTGCCAGAAGAACGGGAGGGCGTTAAATTTATCCTATTTAAAGAAAGTTATTTTTATATTATTTAAAAAGAACCACCTTCTCTTATCTTTTTTGTACCAAACTTTCCCTTATCTTCTTTTGCCGCAATATCAATGATTTGTTTAATTTTAAAAAATTATTTTTCTTGAAATTGTTGTAGTGAGTTTACAGGCGGTATTAGCCTACATTTACCGGTATTCCGGATTCACAGGGAACGCCTGTTTGACAAAGCCCGCACCCGTATCCTTCGAAGTCATAATTGGCTTTCACATAATCTTCTGTTTTCCTGAGATGACTTTGACACTTTTTCTTGTCATGACCTGCTTTTGTAATCGCATCTACTGGACAACGTGTTATGCACTTGCCGCAAATTCCCTTAGCAAAAAAAAGACAATAAGCTCGATGATGGGTATAAGATCTTGGGGTGGGTGACACCCGAAGACGAGCTACTACTGATCCTGCCCGCATGGCTTTTCCCCGGGGTGTGATTAATCCATCACACAAACCAAATGTCCCCAAACCTGATGCATAGGCAGCATGTCGTTCTGACCAGGTTGAGGAGTAGGTGTATTTTTCCGAGTTCATCCTTTTCCATTGCAAAGAAAGAAAGGGGGCCACAGCCTCATATCCTCTTTCTTTTAACATTTCTACCAGGTGCTTGCGCTGACTAAGGATGAAATTCTCCCCATAAACACGTGATCTAGCCCATCTTTCTGCCGGATAAACTGTTTGTTTACGGTTATCAGTCTTGGTTTTATTAGTTTGAGGTAAAACCCAACAGATGACCGTTAATTCATTAGACTCAACCTTTATGTTTGGGAAAGTTTTATTAAATATCTCCCAAGGTGTCCAGTGATAGGACCCAACATATTTTTTGTATTCTTCATAGAGGGAATCATCTCCCTGGGAAAAACCAATGAGAGGCTCTTCCCATGCTGGTTCATTTATCTTGTTTTGGAGTGTGTTCTTCGGCGTTTTACTAAAATCTCGGATAACCGTTGTTATCCAAGTTTTCAATTCTTTGTTCGATTTCTTAAATGCCATATTCATATCTCAATCCTCCTTTTGAAGTGCTGTCTAACATTCAAAATTAATGGTTGTCGCCCGAGCTTGTTTGGGGAAGGGTAACAGTCCGCTACATTGAGTAGTTAGCCAACATCAATTACTTCAATCAATTATTACACTCGTAATTTTTCAAGAGCATCACCCGCTTGAGGAGCGAGCTCTATAAATTTATTAAGCTTATCGCAGATATACATATCGCAAGTTGAACAATTCTTTAAGTTTTTTTCTAGGCAACATTTACGAATCTCACACATCTTCGAAGAATAGAAAAATTTTTTTCCTTCAGATCGACATCCATCGCAATTAATATGTTCCGGTTTTATATCAGCATCATATTGTACTGACCATTTTTTTGCTACTTCTGCCCGTTTAATATCATCATTCGCTTGGGTAGCCCTATACCCTTCACACTTGGAGCAATTTAATCCGCAACAAGCAATCATTTTTATGAGCTCCTAAGACTCTCTCAAAAATTTTTGAGAAGCAATATTGTATTTCTTTAAAATCCTTGACGTGCTTGCCTCAATTTTAGCTCTATCTAAAATTATCTTATATCCTTCCTCATCTATTATAATGTGATATTTATCCTCATTATTTTCAAGTGCACTTATCAAATCCTTCATATCCTTAATTTTCTTATTATTAACTTTAGAAATTACCGCAGGCCCCAGATTATGATAGCCGACATTAGCCTCATCGGCAAGAACCCGAATTAAAAGTATTATCTCCTTTCGATCCTCTGTTGGCTCTCCACTGAAATAGTAATCGACCAGATTTAAAGGGGCATCATTATACCAGTTTGGTCCCCAAATTTTTAGAAAATTAAGAGTCAGTGGTTCAAAGACAAGACCTCCTAAAATATAATAAACGGGAGAAGTATCGTACCGCTCATTTGGCACCAAGCGGAAGTCACCCAAATTCTTGGTCAGCTTGATTTCAACATTTTTCAACCGGCCATCTCTTAAAATTTGAAGTTCTACTATATCATTAACAACTTTATTCTGGACCAGGTAGACAAACGATGTCCTCT
>CAZGDY010000096.1:0-6337 GCA_964524965.1 uncultured Clostridia bacterium | reverse complement strand
ATTGCAACGGCTCTCAAAGGGGAACCTGTTCCATTTTTAATTTTCAAGGGAAGAGCTATAAACGTAAAACGCTTACCCACTATCTTATCTAAGTTGCATAGATTTTCAATATGAGGAACGCCACGCTGGGCACAAACACTATGGCAAGGATAAGTTTTGTCATACCACATATCTGGACTGGGAGAATCAACTCCAAAATTAATACAACCCTGATCGATAATGAACTCCGTACCTTCTCTGTCTAAACCGGGATAATCAGTCATGTACTCTGGTTTGCCATAATAACGATCATATTGACCAGTGTAAAAAAGAATCGTATCACCTTTTTGGATAGTAAGACCGTATTTTTTTAACTGTTCAACGATTTTTTTTTGTCCAAATTGTTTCTTTTGAGGAACATCGCTTACATCTAAGCAAATAGCTGAAGTGATACAGTTTTCCAACAATATCTCATCGACAGAAGGTGCGCTTGGATCTCTCGACATATGGCTAATGGAATCAATGTGGGTGGGACCATGGTCGCATAACATAATTCCTCGTGTTTCATAAGAAAATTCCGTACCCAGTTGCCGCTTGGCTTCTTCGTGAGACAAATGGACCCAGATAACTGTTTTTAAATGCCCCGGGTAAACAGGCATTCCCTGATAAATTTCCTGAGTCAAATCAATGAACTTGCCTTTAAACATAATAACCCTCCAAGCTTAATGTTTATAATAAATATCTAATCTTGATACTTGCATGACCGATAATTTTTGTGAATCCACCTGCTATCTTATTAAGAACTATAAATGGAAATCGCCTCTCGAGCTAACAAATGTTAACGCAACCGATGAAAATTGGATTATTTTCTCAAAAAAAAACAAGGAAAAACTTAACCATAATGTGACGAGCATCAAAACAATAAAAAACATTAAATGGTAAAAATCATCGATAAATATCTACTCCATTTATAGCTTTCCCCGGAAAAACATTTATTTCTCTTATTTTATCCTCTTACCGCTCCGTAAGTCAAACCTCTTACCAAATATTTTTGCAGAACAAAAGCCATTATAATCATAGGAACGATTGAGTAAATACAAACCGCATTTATGGCACCCCACATTGGTTCTTGCTCTGTTATTAAGAAGGGAATAACTTTAGGTAAGGTTCTCACATTAGTGGAAGTGAGAAAAAGAGAAAAAAGAAATTCATTCCAAGAAAAGAATATGCAAAATAAAGAAACAGCTACTAATCCCGGTCTAGCTAAGGGTAAAACAACATCCCAAAAAGCTCTTATTCGAGATACTCCTGCTAATTGAGCTGCCTCTTCTAATTCTGGAGGTATTTCGGCAAAGAAACCTTTCATAATCCAGACCACAAAAGGAATATTAAATAAGCTATAAAGACAAATCAAGAGAAGATGTGTATCAAAAGGCGGGAAAAACAAAAAACCTCTTTTTATAATGAGATAATAAGAAATAGCGGGAACAACAGGAGGAAGCATTCTCATGGTTAAGATGAAAAAAGACAGATGAGGGCCCCCTGTTCCCCATCGAGCAATAGTGTAAGCCGCAAAAAGACCTATGATAAGAGAAAGTCCGGTGGTAGAAAGAGCTACAATAGCACTATCTAAAATGCCTTTGCCCCCTCCCCATGTCCAAGCATCAATAAAGTTCTGTAAGGTAAGAACTTGAGGCCAAAAAGTGGGGGGATACTGAAAGAACTCAGCGCGTGTTTTAAGAGCCGTTACCACTCCCCAGTAAAGAGGAAACAAACTGATACCCATGCAAATAGCTAAAACAATGTACACAAAAGTCATTCTTCGTCTTTCGGTCATTATAACTCCTCCACTCTGCTCATTATTAAGATGTTTTTTATTCTTCTACTTCAGCAATCTGCACTCGCTGAGGTTTAACAGTCATTGGTCTCAACAATAAATTACAAATAAGGATAACGATACCTAATTGAATTACACTCATAGCAGCAGCAAATCCGATATTAAAAGAGCGCAATCCTGCCCGGAAAGTAAGAAATGCTAAATTTTCAGTAGCACTACCCGGTCCACCCCCTGTTGTAACCCAGATAATATCTAAATATTTAAAAGCATCAATGGACCTTAAAACAAGTGCTAGAAATATAAATGGTCTTAAGAGAGGGAGAGTAATATAAATAAATGTTTTCCATGCTGATTTACTGGCTAAGGAAGCGGCCTCATAAATTCCCTGGGGTAAAGAGGCAAGACCTGCTAAGATTAAAATCATCATAAAAGGAGTCCATTGCCAGATATGAGCCAGGATTATGGAAGGCAAAGCCCAGGTCGGACTCCCTGCCCAATATGATGTGGGCAATCTTACTAGTGAAAGTAAATAATTCAAAGGTCCGTACTGCACATTATACAAAGTTCTAAAGTTGAATCCAGCAGCAGCCGGAGCTACCATCATTGGTATTAACAATATAGTAGTTATAATTCTCTTCCCCTTAGTAATTTGATGGAGAAGAAACGCAAGTCCCAAACCAATGACTAGTTGAATGAATGGCGCAACAATAGCAAGCCACAGAGTAACTTTAAAAGCGCTCCAGAATTCCGTAGAACGCAAAACATTAGCAAAATTTCTAAACCCTACGAATCTGACCGGCAAATCCGGCATAATTATTTCATATCGCAAAAAGGAAACCCACCAGATGAATATCGTAGGAACAAGAGCAAAATAAAAGACAAATACCACACAAGGTATAATAAGATACCACCGAAAAAGATCTATTTTCTTTTTTCTTCTTATTACCATTGATTTTTCCGGCTCTTTTTTTACCAACTTAGTTTTTTTTGAATCCATCTTTTGCACCTCTATATTATTACCGCTCCAATAATAGACTTATAGCGCATTTTTTCCCCGAGACAGCAATTTCTTTAAGAGAAAAATTACTGTCTCGGTGATTTTACTACTTCTTTCAAATCAAAGTTAGATTTTTCCCTAATCAGTCCAGTTTGGTTCACGCATCCAAGCCATATAGCCTCTTGACCTTAACAGTTCGTGCCAAGCTTTAATCTCTTTAATCATAATGTCTTTACCAATATCCTCCGTGATTCGATCCCACTCAGATGCAGCAAGATCAAGAGCTTCCTTTGGAGTTAACTCTCCTACCAAGACTTGGCAAACACGTTTTGTAAGAATATCTTGATATCGATAAGAGAACTTGATATTAAGCAAAGGAATTCCTGTCTCAAGGGCTTTTAACTCAGCTTCACAAAATTCCTCTGCACATCCGGCTGCACTCATCTCTAAATAAATTGAAGGATCTGTAAAGTGAGTCTTGCGCCAAGGATCTAAATGAGTTGTAGTATCAGCTACCAATACTTTTGTCAAATCCTGTGAGGAAAAGAACTCCATCACTGCAAAAGTATCTTCTTTGGGATTAGGAGCAATTTTAGGGATAGCAAATACACGACCACCTGGCATAATAGACCATCCCCCTGGCAAAGGAGCTATACCTACGTTTTTCCATACTTCGTCAACCGCATATGTTGGATCTGCTGCCACCTTAGGCAGGCAAGGCCAATGTTCCTGCATTACCGTTGAACCATCGAAGTAAGCTTTCCTCGTTTCAGCATACCCAAAGGAAAGGGAGCCAGGCGGGGAATACGTGTAACTTTCCAGAAAATTCTCCAAAGCCCACACTCCAATTTCGTCATTTATACGAGCATTAGCTTGATCATCAAACATCGCACCGCCTCTGCTTAATAAACGACTCATCCACCAAAAAGGTGTCTGGATCTCTCTCTTATACCACGCTGAAGTACCATATAGATTATCCTCAGGTCGAGTGAAAAACTCAGCGATATCGTTAAATTCCTCGTAAGTCTGTGGAGGTTTCAACGCCTGACCATATTTTTCCATATAAGCAATTCGCTCTTTTGGATCTTCAAATAGATCTTTTCGGTAGCAAAGTACATGAATATCACCATCAAAGGTGATACCCACCCATTTATCTCTATATTTCATGTAGTTATCGAGGAACGCCGGTAAGATATCTTCGGTGACAAATGCTTCTTCTACATTTCCAATAGTCGACAAGTCAGTTAAATAGGGTCCAAAGTCTCCAATGTACATTGGAAAATAAGTAATCATATCATAAGTAGGAGTCTGGGAAGCTAAACCTAGCATTACTACTTCATATTGGCTTGCTAAGGGCCAGGTCTTAAATTCTATATCGATTCCCAACTCTTCTTTAATCTGTGGAGCAAAACGGTTCAAGAGTTCATATACATCTCCAGCATCCGTACCGATAACCACCTTGCGTGCCCCGAAAGCCCCAGTATTTCCCACCAGAAAAACACTACAAAGAAGTACTACAGCCAGTAGTAAAACGAGCCCTTTTTTTCTTTGTATTCTATGCTTCATTACTTGCCTCCTTTATAATTTTGGCACACACCATCCCCTCTTTTTAAGGGTTTGTTCACTTTCTTTTTCACCTCCTTTTGTTATCATTTTAATTTATCAAACTTCCAAAAAGTTTATTAAGACTCTAATAAGATTCTTATTTCTTATCTGCTTCTTTAAACCTCTAAAGTTTTCTTAATCGCAAAAAAAGAGCGAAAGACAAATAATCAAGACTTATATTAAATGCTGATATTTAAACCACTGGTTTTATCAAAAACATAAAATTTTCCTTCCGGAACCTCGACATACACAGGATCATTTATTTCGACTTTTAAATCAGCTGATGCAATTACCTGCACTTGATTGACCCCTAACTGAACTTGAATAATCTGTTCAACCCCTAAGGGTTCGTAAATGAAAATATTTCCCTTTATGGGATACTTATCCGAATTCGCTTCTGGACGCAGAATAAGATCTATCGGCCTGCAGCCCATGAGAAGCTCTGAATCAGTTTTTCTTTCATCAATTTTTTCCATCAACTCACGAGAAATTGGAAGTTTAAGATAATCACTAACTAAAAGAGCTTGACCCCCCTCTTCTTTCAATTCGCATTCGAGAAAATTCATTTCAGGAGTCCCAATGAAACTGGCAACAAACGTATTATAAGGAGTATCATATAGTTGATGAGAAGTACCAATTTGCTGAGCTTCTCCAAAATTCAACACCACAATCTTGTCCGCCATACTTAGTGCTTCTAGTTGATCGTGAGTAACAAATATTGTAGTAATACCTAAGTCTTTTTGTAGTCTTTTCAGCTCCCCTCTCATTCGAGCCCTAAGTTTTGCATCTAAATGTGATATTGGTTCATCATAAAGATAAACTTTAGCCGCTCGTACAATTGCCCTAGCGATTGCCACTCTTTGTTGTTGCCCACCGCTCAATTGCCTTGGCATTCGATTTATCAATTCCTGAATATTAACCAGCTTTAAAGCAGCCAAAACTTTCTTGTCAATCTCAGCCCTAGACAATCTTGGCTTTTGCACTTTTAGAGAATAGCTCACATTTCCATAAACACTCATATGGGGAAAAAGAGCATAATTCTCAAACACCATCGATATATCGCGCTCTGCTGGTATGAAATCAGTGACATCCACCTCATCAAAATAAATAGAACCACTACTAGGATATTCCAGACCCGCGGCCATTCTTAGAGTTGTAGTCTTGCCACAACCAGAAGGACCTAGTAAAGATAGAAACTCTCCATCTTCCACAGTTACATTTAAATTCTTGACTGCTACTACCTTACCAAAATTTTTTGTCAGATTTTCCATCTTGACTTTTGCCATTTTAAAGACCCCTTTTCTTAATAGAATAAACTAAGAATTTTCACTAATTAGAACAATCTTAAATGTTCTTTTTTCCAGAGTGATATCTCCTGTAAAAAAGAGAAACATCACACTTCAATTTTCAGTTAAAGGTCAAAAAATAATACACCATGATATTTATGAAAAAACTACTGAATTATCTATGGGTTCCAAAACTCTCCGGGAATGAATCCAAGATCCTCTTGAAGGAATCGTAAGAGATTTGGCGAAAAGGCGATTTATCTAGCGACTTGAAAATTTGTTTCCATCTTCAATCACTTTTTTCTTGGGCAGCCACTTTGACTAACAATAATCTAGCGCAATAAACCTTTACCTATCTCATTGTTACTTTCATTAATTAATCTTTTATCAATATAATTACACAATTTTATTATCACTCAAGACCATAGATTTGTCAAGCAATTTTTGCAGGATTTATCAGTTAAAATTTGACCAACAGTGTAAATTTACGATAAATTTTGTTTACATTATTTGTTTATAAAATGAGGAGATTAAACTTGGAATGGAAAATTATTATTAACTACTATTATATTCTGTCAATAAAATAACTCTTTCACAATAAAATCACAGCTTTATCACTATGTTTATCCACAG
>CAZGDY010000095.1:0-6367 GCA_964524965.1 uncultured Clostridia bacterium | reverse complement strand
GTTATCATTTTCTGTAAAAGCTGAAGTTGAGTCGGAGTATCATTAATAACAAGAGTGTTGGAAGATAGATCAATTTGGATAGAACCTTGCTGAGATATGTAAGGGGTCATTAGAAGTGCAGTATCCTCTACCCGGATGTACGCAAGAGTAAATTTTTCCGTTATGAGCTCAACTGCCTTCTTTCGCGCTATTATAAGATTATTTTCTCTAACATATTCAAAACCATAAGGAGAAAGAATAGTAGATAAAACCTTTAAAACAGGAGTAGGAGTTGTAAAGCGAGCTGTAACTTTGCCTTTAACTTCTGGGTAAATGATGATGCTTATATCACTTTTTGCCGATATTAAACGGAGAGCGTCTACTAGTTCGATATTCTCAAAATCAAGAGAAATAAGTTTTTGTTCTATAGGAGTTTCTTGAGCAAAGGTAAGTAAAGGAAAGCAACACGCTAAAATAAAACTAATGATTCCAATAATAAAAAAAACTTTTATCCACTTCATTCAATATCTCCTAATTCCTTAAACATCTTTAATTTAATGATCATATCCTCTCCTATAAGCGTAACCTTACCCTCTTTAGCCTGAATACTTAAAACCTTTAATTCATCTATGGACATCCCCTCTGCTACCATCCAAGTTTTCCCTCCCTTAGCAATAAAGGCCATACTTTTCTTTGCCTCCCAGGCAATTCCTAATAACTCGTAGTCCGATTGAGTGATCACTGGAAGGGGCTTTTTTTCTACCACTTCTATTGTTTCCTCTTCATAAATCAATGGGTAAAAAGGGTCCCTTTCGTCAACCCCCGGATATTCAAAAACTACGGGTATAGAAAATTTTTCTTGGGATTCCTGGGAAAAAACCACCGTTCCTAGAAAAAACAAAATACTCATTATCCCTAAAAGAAAAACTATCAATAATTTCATCTTTCTCTCCGTTCAGAATTCTCGAGAGGCACTTCTTCTGTGAAAAAACTACTATTTTCTCTCGAAAAATAAGATACGCTTTTATACTTATAAAGAGATAAGGTTAAATTTGCCTCTATAGAATATTCCTTTTTGGGAGAAGCTCTTAATAAAACACTATCTACAGTAAAAGAACCAAGTTCTCCTCGCTTAGCTATATCAGAAAAAAGAATTCCTAAATTATGGTATTTCCCATAAAGATGTACATTTACAGGAGTACGAAAATAATACTCCTCCTCTACGCTGGGTGAAGGAGTAATATTTACATACTCAACACCATACACCTCCCCTCTTGTTCCAAGTTCATGGAGAAAAGAAGCGGGGGTCTTCTTTAGTTTTTTCTCAAAAAAAGATAAATCTTGCAATATTTTTTGATTTTCCTTTTTTAACTCTTCCAATTCTTGTATTTTTGCTTCTAGTCGAGCAAGTTTTACCTTTTCTTGATAAATATCACTATTAAGAGTCTCCTTATGGACAAATTGGGGTAAGTAAACCAAAAAATAAAAAACACAAATTAACCCCAGAAAAACACCTAAACCACTAAGGATTCTACCCTTCATACTTAAAATCATAAGAAAATGTTCTCCTAATTTTTAGATAGAAAACATTTAAGTTGGAAAAACATAACTTGCTTACTAAACATTTCCTGTTGGGAAAACTGGATAAATTTTACCTCAGAAAAAAATTTAGAATTTTCCATACTTTTTATAAATTCAGCCACATCTATGGTTTCTTGAAGGCTCATGCCCTTAATTTCTACAAAATCCCCCTTGGCATCACTCCTTATTTCTTCTAACCAAATAGTATCAGGAAGAGAAAGATAAATATTATAAAGTAGCTCTGGCCAAAAGGACTGTTTTTCTACTATTCCTTTGAGAGTATTAAAATAAGCCTCGAGTTCGCTACCTTCTTTTTCTATTTCGTTTATTTTTTTAAGAACTGGTTGACGTTGTGCAACCTTACCTCTAACTTTGATTAATTCCGTCTCTAAGGGACGAACAGTTTGATTTAAAGAAAAATAAAAAAAATAACAGATACCCAGAGCAACAAACGCACAGATGCTCACAAAAATAATAAAATCCTTTCGTTTTCTCTGATTTATTATCTCTACTGGTAAAAGATTAATTTTAATCATATGTAAGATATCTCCCTCAATGCAAAACCTACGGATGTTGCAAAAAGAGGCGAAAGTGAGGGTAAGAGATTCTGAAATTTTCTTTTCTGATAGTTAATATTAAAAAAAGGATCTATTTTTTATACAGGAACTTCCAGTTCTTGGGACAAGAAATTATCTATATGCTCGATTAAACAGTTTCCTCCTGACATAATAACTTTTTTTACTAGGGAGCCTTCTCTGTTAGAAATAAAATACTCAAAAGAACGCACTATTTCCTTTACCAACTCACCCAGAGAACCTCTAATAACCTGTTCTATCTGTTCTACTTCTGTTTGCCTGGTTAATTGCTTACTTATCTCAGCTAAACTTTGGGCTTTTTTTATATTTTCAGCTTCGACATAAGTAACCTCCAATGCCTGCATTAGAGAACGAGTAATATTATCTCCACCAAATTTTATATCCCTTACAAGAAAAGGATAATCCTCAGCCAAAACTAAAAGATTAGTTGTATAGTGTCCTATATTAAGAATAGCAGTACCATCTATCGTACCAATGTTACCATTTTCAAGTACATTGTAAAGAGCAAGAGAATCTATGTCTACTATAGCCGGGGAAAGACCTGCCTGTTGAAAAATCTGAAGGTGGTCATCTATAGTCTGTTTTTTCACCCCGGCCAACAAAACATTCATTTCTCGCCCCTGCGAACTAACTAAATTCTTTTTTAAGATGTGATAGCCCAAACTAACATCTTCTATAGGATAAGGAAGGTGTTCTTCTGCTTCCCACCGGATAGCCTCCCGTAATTCACTATCCTTCATATTTTGAACTCTTATTATCCTGACAACTACAGATTCCCCTTCTACTCCAGTAACTATTCTTCTAGGATTTAAGTTGTGAGTGTGAATAACTTCTCTTATCTTTTGGGCAAGGAAACTAGTTTGATTTAAATAACCTTCTTGCTTTTCAGAGAAAGGAAAATTTACCATACCCAGATTTTTTAATCTAAATTTATCCTTTCCATGCAAAATCTCCACAAACTTTAAAGAGGTTGAACCTACTTTTAATCCAACGGTTACCTTACTCATAGTTCTCCTCCCCTGTTGTTCATCAAATATATTCCCCAGGTGTACCTTGCCTCAAGCGTACCTAATCTTGCATCAACTAATGACTACAATTACTAACTACCACTAAATTAACACCGTACCTGTTTATCTGAATTGAGGATCAAAGTAACCGGTCCCTCGTTTTTTAGTTCCACTCTCATTCTGGCTCCAAACAATCCCTGGGCCACTCTAAGGGAATATTCATTTAAAAAATCCAGAACTCTGGAAAATAAATCTCGGGCCATTTGGGGATTGGCAGCTTGCGAAAAATTAGGCCGAGACCCTTTCCTACAATTTCCATAAAGAGTAAACTGAGGAACAATAAGAATATCCCCTTCTATTTGAAGAAGAGAAAGATTCATTTTACAAGCTTGATCCTCAAAAATTCTCAAATTAACAATTTTTTTTACCATCCAACGAGCATCCTGCAAACCATCATTCCTATTTATCGCCAGCAACACCAAGGCTCCTTTATCTATGTCTGCTATCGTTTTTTCTTCTACAATACACCGCGCTAAGCTTACTCTTTGAACCACAGCTAACATTCATACCTCTTCTATCCGCCCTTTAGTAGAAGGAATACCTTTTCTTCGCTTCTCCATCTGGGTAGCTCGATCTAAGGTAATTCCAAAACACTTAAATATACCTTCTAAAATATGATGGTAGCCTTTCCCATAAGAAACATTAAGATGAAGAGTGATGCCTGAAAAAGTACAAAAAGATCTAAAAAAATCTTTAAAAAACTCTTCTATTCTGTTTGCCAGTTCCTCTCCACATTTGATGTTAAAAATAAGTAATGGTCTACCACTTATATCTACTGCACCTTGGACTAAAACCTCATCCATCGGAATGATTGAATAACCGTATCTTTTAATCCCTTTTTTATCTCTAATGGCTTGAGAAAATGCTCTCCCCAAGCATATCCCTATATCCTCCACCAAATGGTGATGGTCTATCTGAATATCTCCTTTAGCCTTGATTTTAAGATCGAAAAAACCGTGTCCACAAAAAAGTTTTAGCATATGGTCAAAAAAAGGATACCCCGTATCAATAACTGCCTCTCCTCTTCCGTCTAAATTTAAATATAGGCTAACCTCTGTTTCCTCCGTATTTCGTCTTACTTCTGCTTCACGCTGCATAAGAACTAATCCTTACATTAAGTATTTTTTTAGTTTCTTTTTTTAATTTGAACCTATCGTCTATGCGGTAACCAATCACCCATAAAATTTTTTCTTCATTAAATAAAATAGGAACTCCATCCCTCTTAAACCTTGGTACTTTGAGATCTATTAAAAAATCCTTAAGCTTTTTTTTTCCCTTCATTCCTAAGGGCACAAATTTATCTCCTCGTTTGCGAGAACGTACATACAGGGGCCCATGGATTTCATCCAAATCAAAAAAAGCTTCCCAAGAATTCTTAGAAAAACGCTCAGGAGGTTTAAATAAAACCTTAGCTTTAAAAACCATATTGATCTCAGATACCTCGGTTGTCCCAGGAACGTTAACATAACTAAAAAAATTTAAAAATTTCTTTTCTTTTTTTTTAAAAATAAGTTCATCATATTCCCGCAAGACCTCAATTTTTCCCGGAAGACATGTTAACTTCGTACCTTCCTCTCCCTTTAAACTTAGGATTTGATCAATGTGGGAATGTTCTATATCTTCAAGGTTGCCCTTTAACTTTTCCAAAACTTGACGAACAATTCTTCGCTGTAAGCTCAGATGTAACTTCCAAAAAGCAGAAGCATCAACTATAATTTCCCCCTCCTTCTCCTTCTTAACTATTTTTCCTCTGACTTTATCTGTGGACTTATTTAGAAAATCTTTATCCACTCGAAGAAGTTCTCCGGTACGACATACAGTTTCCGCCACTCGGGGATTATGGTGATCGCATAAATAAGGGATAAGTTCAAGTCGAATTCTGTTACGAAAAAAGAAGGTATCCTTGTTTGATGAATCCTTTCTAGGTACAAGATTATTTATCCGACAATAATCTTCCACTTCTTTTCTAAACACTCTTATAAGAGGACGAATAATTTTCCCCCTTACAACCGGAATACCCACCAACCCATCAATGCCACTGCCTCTTATTAATCTCATTAAAATAGTTTCAGCTTGATCGGAAGATGTGTGTCCCATTGCTATTCTATTCGCCTTTACTCGGCTGGAAACATGCTCTAAAAAATCATATCTTGCCTGACGAGCAGTAGCTTCCAACCCACTCCCTCCCTCTTTTACTAGAAAAGGCACATTTACAACACCAAAAACTACAGGGATTTTAAGTTTTCGAGCAAATAACCCAACCCAATCTTTGTCCTCTTTTGCCTCCTTTCCTCGTAAGCAATGATCAAGATGAGCAGCCCAGAGAAAAAGATTATATTTTTTCCTGAGACAATTAAGCACGTGCAAAAGAACACAAGAATCCGGGCCACCAGAAACGCCCACCACTAACCTACTATCCCGTGGGAACATATCAAAATCATGAATAGTAGACTCAACTTTTTTTAATAAAGAGTCTTCACCCATAGTTAACTCTCATTAGCGATTTTACCTTATCCCTTAATTTTTGTCAACGAACCTTCCAAAAATTTTCTCGGATATCCTACTCGCCACAAAAATAATCCCTGAGGGGGAGCGGTTGGACCTGCTTTTTTACGGTCTTTCGCCGATAAAATATCAGCAATTTCTGCCGGAAAAAATTTACCTCTTCCTACTTCTACTAATGTGCCCATAATATTCCTAACCATTTTATACAGAAATCCATCCGCCTTAATTAGCACAGTTATCAAAGGACCTTTCTTATCTATTTTAATTTTTTCCACACATCGAATTGTAGAACTGGAAAAACTACCTTTATTTTGAAAAGATAAGAAATCGTGCCTACCCACCAAACGAGAAGCCGCACTTACCATTTCTTGATAATCAAGAGAAAACTTAATCCACCATCTAAATTTTCTAAGCCAAGGAGGAAGGTATCTATAATTGTATATAAAATATTTATAGATTTTACAATTAGCGCTATAACGAGAATGAAATTCCTCCGGCATTTGTTGAACTTTCTTCACTCTTATGTCTGGAGGAAGAACACTATTTAAGGCTTGCGTTAACTGGAAAGGAGAGAGAGAAAAGGGGATTTTGAAATTAACTACCTGACCTTTTGCATGAACACCTCGGTCAGTCCTAGCC
>CAZGDY010000094.1:0-6464 GCA_964524965.1 uncultured Clostridia bacterium | reverse complement strand
TGAGCCAAATCTGTCAAGCTCAGCAAGATTACTTCCTGGGAGAAGTAAAAGTAAACTCTAATCCTCTTTACACTCAGATACATATCCAAGTACCAGAAGGTACCGGGTATGTGGTGGGAGAACGAAAAGTCCCCCCGCAAATTTTAATGAATCTTTACCCGATTAAAACAAATCTTTCTTTTAGAGAGATTGTAGTTGTTGATAAATTCATCCAAAAAATTTGCCTAATGAAAGACTCTAAAAGTGTGGTTAAAGCTGTAGTAGATTTGAATACACCTGAGTATAATTTTGATATTTTTTCTCAGGAAAAGCCCAAAGCGGTAATCATTGAAATAAGATCGCCTAGAAGAGATATTGTAACAGCCCTTTTGGAAGTAGAAGATGTAAAATTAGAAGCTGAAGAAAGAAGTTTATCTTTTGGCCCCTGGCAAAAAATACCTGAGAAAAAAGAAGGGATTTTTCGAATTACAATAGATCCCGGTCATGGAGGAAAAGATCCAGGAGCAATTGGCCCTTCCGGAGTAAAAGAAAAAGATATAACTTTAGCCATAGCTACCAAATTATCAAATCTTTTGAAAAAAAATTCACAAATCGAGATATATCTTACCCGAGAGGATGATAAGTTTATTCCTCTTGATAGAAGAACGGAAATAGCAAATTTGGTGAAAGGAGATCTTTTTATCAGCATCCATGCTAATGCTGCCTGGGATTCTCAAGTAAGAGGAATGGAGACCTTTTATAACTCCCGCTATGCCTACGGAGAGGGAGCAGAAAAAGTAGCAACTCGTGAAAACATTGCTTTAACTTCAGATGGGCTTCCCTCTACAATAAAAAATATAATATGGGATTTAATTCAAAATCAGTATCGTCAGGAAAGCAAAGAGCTTTCTCACATTGTTCAGGAGAAAATAGTTCAAATATGCGAAGCACCAAACAGAGGAGTTAAATCAGCTCCTTTTTATGTGCTAAGGGGAGCTAGCATGCCAGCTATTTTAGTAGAGGTTGGTTTTATTTCCAATCCCTGGGAAGAACGTAAATTAAAAAATCCCCAATTCCAGGAGCTTGTTGCTTCAGGAATCTATCAAGGAATCATCGCATATATTAACTCTTTTAACAGAAAAATAAATAAAGTAAACCATTAAAGGGATGATATTTTCTATGAGAAAAAAAGTTTTTATTTTCATTGCTCTTTTAACAGTTGCTTTTGTCGCCGGTATAATATTTACTCCCTTTCTGCAAGAACCCACCTACCAGCTCAAAGAATGGGTAGGCAGAACTCTCTCTTATCCACCGCCAACCAGGGTCGCTACTTTTTACTTTGCAACTCCAGAGGAACAATTCCTGGTGCCCGTAAAAAGAAAAATACCTTTTGAAGAAGAGGTTAACAACCAAATTAAAATAATTCTACAGGAATTAATTAAAGGACCTCAAAACACATCTTTTATTCCCACTCTCCCCCCCGAAACAAAAATAAGGGCCACTTACATAAAAGAAAACATTATCTATGCAGATTTTTCCTCCTCTCTTAAAAAAAATCACCCCGGGGGAACTTCAGGAGAGCTTGTGAGTATTTACTCAATTGTAAATACTCTTCTGGAAAACCTTCCTTCCTATTCCTGGGTTCAAATCCTCATAGAGGGGGAGCCTCACCAAACTTTAGTTGGTCATATTGATATCAGAGGACCCTTTACAAAAAATAGTGAAATAATTAAAAACCAGTAATGAAACATCCCTGACCTGTATTTGGTAAGTACATATTAGTCTTATTACCTTAGTAATTTCTTTATTTAAACATCCTGAGGCTATGGTGATTGAGAACCTGGGTAATTTCTTTTAGATAAAAAATCAGAGCTCTTTGTGGATACTACACTCTCAAAGCATTAAAAGTTCAAATAAAGAATGAAAGAGTAGAGGAATACTACAAAAGACTAAGACAAATAGAGTAGATCTTCCGAGACCTAAAAACCCCATCGATACCCCTTCGACCTACCACTGAGCTGACAGACAGGTTAAGAACTATATCTTCCTCTGTCTACTCTCCCAGGCCGTTCTGAATCGAATAAGAAGAAAACTTAAGAGAGGTGAGTGGACTGGATAAAAAAAATACCTTGGAAAAATTTATAACACTTCTCGGAACTGTCCACTTAGGAAAGTTTTCTTTAGAAAATAAGACAATCTTGCGGATGTTAAAGACAAGGAAAGAAAAGTAACCAACAGAAAAATCTCTTATACTTTCAAGAGTATATCAAAAATTTTCTAATAAAAAACATCTCTAAACAAAAGGGGAAAAACCAAGCCCAAATACGCGAGAAGCAGCAAAGTTTCTCAGATTAGATTTGATTCTTCCCCTAGACTTACTCCCAGATGAGCTAAGTATCCCTTAGCTCATCTGAAAGATTTATCAATCAACTTAAAAAATCCACATGGGTATTCCCCATTTTTTATTGGCTATTCGCAACCTCCCTCGTCTTCTTCCTCTACAACAGGTAGTAGTGCAGGAGTTGCCGATTCCAGTTGACCAAGTTGGTTAATATAAGCTTTCAACTGACGTAATTCTTCTTTGATTTCTCCCATCTGCGTTTGCAAAGTAACAACATCTTTAAAAAAGAACCACTGCTCGTTCTCAACGGGCAAGTCAAGTTGACTTCCCCAGACTCTCCAGGATTCATCATATACCTCAACGTCATAGCCTAAATATTTTAAGGCAAAGTAGGTAAAAGTGGTCCGACAAGCCCTCTGACAGTACACGACAACAGGACGGTCTTTGGGGATATCTGCATAGATTTGTTTCATTCTTGCATCTGAAACAATGGTACCATCTTCGTTAATCAAATCATAAACTGGTTTGCTGATAGCACCTGGAATGCGGCCGCCTCTCAAGGACAATATTTTTGTTCCCTCATACTCTGCCGTAGAACGGACATCCACAAATGTGACAGAACCAGGGTTCTTTACATAGTTATAGGCCTCTTCAGTCGTAGTATACATCTCATGGTTAATTTTTCTAATATCAAAAGAGACTGGAATTGGTTTATTGGTTGCCAATCCAACTTTCCCGTTACTAGCTATCCATTTTTCCCAACCACCATCAAGAAAATAAACCTTGTTGTGGTCTAGATAGTGCAGGATTTCAACGATGCTACCGGCGTGATAGTCGCCCTTTTTACCATAAACGATAACACCCTTGTCATAGTTGATACCCATCATTCCGAGGAGTTCAGCTTCTTTTTCCGGTACAAGCCACCTCGCGGTACGATCCCGATAGATATCCCAAGAAACCATGTTCTCACCCGTTATAACTCCCATATTAACAGCACCCGGAATATGCCCTGTTTTGTAATAATCAGCAGGTTTCCTCGCATCGAATATGACCCAATCAGGGTTGCCGATTTTTTCTTGTACAAATTCTACATCAACCAATACACCCCGCACCGTTGCGGACACAATCAAAGGCATTGTAGCAAAAAAAGCTAAGGTCAATGCCAAACCTATAATTCTTTTGACTGAATTAAATTTCATCTTTTTCTCCTGACCTAACATTTATTGTAGTAAATATGTAACTGACTTCATATTCTTTGTTAACTAAAGTAAAATAAAACAACTTATTCAAAAACACCTCTTAATTTTCTCGAGGGTAGCAAGTTGTGGTTTTAGAATCTATTCCACTCGCAAAGATAGACTTTTTGTCATATCTTCAACTCAGGCTCTGCCCTTCACTTAGTCGTACCTGTCGCTGAGGAGTCTGAATCATTCTTACGATGAAGAGCTTTCAAACTGATAATCCATGCTTGTGGCTGGGTTGAACCCAGAAGGCGCCACATCTTTGTTCTTAGTCCAAGAGGTCATTCCCCAATGCAGGTTGGCAACATTGTAACCAAGTGCACCCAGAATAGCTGCAGCCTGGCTTGCAGTGCGACCGGTGTAGCAATAAAGCACAATTTTTCTATCCGAAGGAAGTTTTTCAAGATTGGCCTTTTTGGCTATCTCTCTCCAGGGTATATTGATAGCACCAGGAATATGGCCCTTGGCATAGATCTCTGGGCTACGTACACTGACTATAAATGGATCATTGGTTAAGTCAGCATCAGTTAACAGTTCGTACAACTCCTTAGCTGAGATGTCCGGATGTTCAGTGCTCGTATAATCGTAGCAGGCCGCTCGAATAATTTCTTCCTGCAGTGATGAGGATGTGTTATCGACGCTGGGAAACGGAAAAATTTCTGTAGGCAGGTTGACACTAGTTTCAAAAGGATAATCCATGGGAGTTTTCTCTGGATCGAAACGACGGGGGGCTACTTTGGTGTTCTTTGTCCAACCAGTCATTCCCCACTTAAGGTTGACAGCGTCAAAGTCAGCTAAGCTAAGAAGAGCTGCCACTCGGCTTCCGGTATGGCCGGTATAGCAGTAAACCACGATTTGTCTGTCTTTGGGAAGTTTACGCAGGTTCTCGGGCTTAAAAACTTCGGCCATAGGTATATTGACTGCTCCGGGAATATGACCCTCGGCATAAATGGTCGATGCCCTGATGCTAAGTACAAAAGGGTCGTCCGGGACAACATCAAGCATATCGTACAGAAGATCTTCCGAGGAGATGTTGGCTGGTTTGCCAGCGCTTAGATAGGTACTTGCTGCATCAGCAATGACATCAAACTCCGATGTCAATGAACATATAGCCGATACCGGCATAAACACAAGCAGGATAATTCCGGATAAAAGCAGGACGCCCCACTTAGTTCTTTTTTCCTTTGATCTTAACATTTTTGACTCTCCTTCAATTTAAATCTCTCGCATAGTTTGGTTCATTTTTCCCTGAAAGTTTTTAAAAAAAATTTAACTATTTAACGATTCTTTTTTTAAAAGCTTTTCTTCGCCCTAATTAACAATTAACAACTTGCCTGTTTTTCACCTCCTTTTGGATTACTTTTTCTAAACTCTTTTAAAATAAATCTTACAAATAGCAAAACAACCGTTCAAACCACTGGGTTAACAATTGGGTTAACAATTGAGAGAAAAATCAAACTTGTAAAGTAAAGATGATAAAAACACTTTAATCGCTCTTAACAGTTATTATTTCTGGATTGTGAGTATTTTCACAAACAATAGTACATTGCTTTTTTTTGTCAACCCTGTGTGCCCATAAATGGCTAGGATGATGTTTCTATGAGAGTTTAGCAATTTATACCCTGATGTTGATTAAATGCGTATTGGGCAAGGATTTTTCTTTCAAAAAATTTTGAGAAATATTCTTGGGTCTAAATTTCATCTTTATCGCTTTTTCTGCCTCTTCTGTCCCCCCAATGTAAGGTCCTAAACTTGCATTGAAGGGGCAGGTCATAAACTTTTTTTTAAATAACTCCAAATAAATAAAAAGAGATAAGTTTGCGCTTTACCTCTCTAGAATTACATCAAATAAAGCCCAGTCAAATTAGCTTTATTTTCTAAAATTTGTAAGTCAAGAGGGTCAATTTTAAGTTGCGATAAAAAGTCAATATTTTGTGTACATCTATAAAATAGCTAAGAAGCCGGAAAAAAATATTAATCGAAAAATTTTCAGTTTCCCTTGACAATGATGTTTCTTCTCTTAAAATTTACTAATACCAACAAGCTTTGGAAGAAATCTCAAAAAAAAATCTTTCAAACCTAAGTTTATTTTAAACTAAACAGAGGATTAAAAACTAAGTTATTCTCTTTTACTAAGTTATAGCTTAGACTCAGGACTTGGAAAAGAAGAGACTAAGACGATAAAATCGCCAATTAATGAGAGGGGGGAGTAAAATGGTCAAAAAAGTCGTAATGCCCAAATTGGGAGAAACGATGGAAGAAGGCGAGATAATAAAATGGCTAAAAAAAGAAGGGGATCACGTAGAAAAAGGAGAACCTCTTCTGGAAATAGCTACTGATAAGGCTAACATGGAAGTTGAAGCTATCGTCTCCGGATATGTTAGAAAAATTTTGGCCAAAGAAGAAGAAATAATCCCTGTAACAGAAACAATTGCTTATATTGCAGATTCCATGGAAGAGGAATTTATTTTAGAGGGTAAAGAAAAAATAGAAGTTAAGACCTTAACTGAGCGAGAAAAAACAAGAGAAAAAGAGAAAGAAGAGTTCCCAGCGGAAGAAAAAATAATCAAAGCATCACCTCTTGCTAAAAAACTGGCTCGAGAAAAGAACTTAAATCTTGCCAAAATAAAGGGAACAGGACCAAGAGGAAGAATAATAAAAGAAGACATACTTAAAGCTGTTGAGAAAAAAACTGTATTAGAGATAGAAAAGATACCAGTTGAAAAAAAAGAAATAATTCTTTCCAGAGTAGAAAAAGTAATGGCAGAAAAAATGACACAAAGCAAGAAAGAGATTCCTCACTTTTACCTTATTAGTGAAGTTATTCTTCTTGAAGCGGTAAAATTAAGAAAAGATTTAATCGAGGAATTTGAAAAAGAAAAAAAAGTGCGTATATCTTATAC
>CAZGDY010000093.1:3443-6549 GCA_964524965.1 uncultured Clostridia bacterium | reverse complement strand
AAAAAAAAGAGAAAACATTGAGGAAATAGGTGGAATCAAAAAAATTTGCTATAATCTAAGTTAGGAATGAAGATAAAGTAAAAATACAAGCTCGCTGGCGAATTAAGATACTGCCCGGTTATTTAAAAAGAGTCTTATCAGGTTGGAGAAAATTGTTTATATCCCGAAGCAAAAGGGTGCGAAGTTCAAAAATTTAAGATAAACCAGAAAGTTATGGAAAATAAAAAATGAAAAAGAAAAGATTATTTATAAAAATAATCATTTTTACTTTAATCCTTTCCCTTTACTCACCGCTGCAATCCTTCGGTGAGCTTTTTCGGGAAAGAAAAAGTTTTAATACTTCAGCTAACATCAATGAGTTTGTGCCCGGTGAGATAATCGTCAAGTTTAAGCCTGTAGTCACTAAAACAGAAATGGTCAGGGTAAACTCAGAGTATAAAACTTCTGTATTATACAGCAGTCCACAGGCAGGATTTAAAAAAATTAAAATTCCCCCCGATAAGACCGTACCGGAAATGGTTAAGCTTTACAGGGAAAATCCTTTAATTGAATATGCCGAGCCCAACTATATCGATTATGCCTGCTGGACTCCAAACGACCCTTATTATTTTTTGCAATGGCATTTTCCCCAGATAAATATACCCTCTGCCTGGGATGTTGAACAGGGAGGAAATTCAAGTGTTATAGTAGCCGTAATAGATAGTGGAGTAGCTTATGAGGATTATGAATCCTATCAAAAAGCGCCTGATTTGGCGGGAACAAATTTTATTTCAGGCTACGATTATGTTAATGATGATGATCATCCAAATGATGATAATGGTCACGGAACGCATGTTACGGGAACCATTGCCCAGACAACAAACAATAGTTTGGGGGTAGCTGGGATTGCTTTTAACTGCTCTGTAATGCCCGTTAAGGTATTAAATGCTGATGGTTCCGGCACTCATTCGCAATTTGCCGAGGGAGTGTATTATGCAGTGAATAACGGAGCAAAAGTGATAAATTATAGTGCGGGGGGAACAGGTAGTGAAACCAAACTCGATGCTGTGGAGTACGCATACGAGAACGGCGTTATCTTTGTGGCGGCTACAGGAAACGATAATTTACCATCTATACTTTATCCAGCTGCTTATGATGAGTGTATCGCAGTAGGTGCGGTGAGATACGATAAGACTCGTGCCCCTTATTCCAATTATGGAGAGGGAATAGAACTGATGGCTCCCGGTGGGGACACTAAAGAAGATCAAAACGAGGATGGTTATGCTGATGGAGTTTTGCAACAGACCTTTAGTGAAGGCGACTTTACCGATTTTGATTATTGGTTTTGGCAGGGTACCTCAATGGCAACTCCTCATCTTGCGGGGACAATAGCTTTATTACTCTCTCACGGGGTCAGTGGCGTAGAAAACATTCGGAATCTCCTTCACTCTACAGCTGAGGACCTTGGTGAGCCCGGTTATGACCTGGAGTATGGCTATGGTTTAGTGGATGCTCTGGGAGCTTTTTCTGCGTTAGTACCTGACCTCACTATCACCAATATTAGCTCTATCCCAAGTCCCTCAGTTTCAGGAGAAGCTCTCCAGGTCACCGTAGAGTTTATTAATCAAGGTGATATTGATGCCGGAGAATTCCGAATTGACCTCTATAAAAACCTTCCTTCAGCTCCAAGCAGTGGTGAGGAGGGAGATGAGGCTCTTGAGATGGCGGGGCTTGCTGCAGGAGTTACCAGCTCCACTACCTTTACCGCTTACGTCTATGATACCGCCGGAACAAAGAAAATATGGGCTCAGATAGATACATTAAATCAGGTTTTTGAATCCAATGAAAATAACAACATATATGGACCTCATCCGCATCAGGTTACCGTACCTTCAATAATTCATACCCCTGTTATTTCCGCTATTAAAGGGATAGATTTGCCCATTACTGCATCTATCCCCGATAATTCAGGCGTATCATCAGCCACAGTTTACTACCGAAAAGGGGGCAAGACAACTTATGGCTCTGCTCTGATGACTCCGGGTTCTGATTACCAGGGAACCATCCCATCTCTCTATGTTACGGAAAGAGGGCTGGCGTATTACCTTGAGGCAGCGGATATCTATGGTAATCTTAGCACCTCTCCTGATGTAATAAATCCCGAGGAATCTCCTTATCTTGTTGACGTGAATGTGTCTGATCTTTCTTTTTTAACTCAAAGCAAAAAATGGCAAATGTTTTCAGCGCCCATTGAGCTTGAGAATTCATCTTTGGCCTCAGTCCTGGAAGATGATTTAGGAATACAAAATGATACTATTTGGAAGGTATACCGCTGGGACACGGAAAGTGATAATTACTCCAAATATCCTGCCCTGCCTGATATGACCCCGGGGATAGCTTTTTGGCTGATAACCAAAGATTCTAAAAACATCGCCGTAGGAGAAGGAACCAGTGTCGATACATCAAGTGAGTACTCCATTAACTTAGCCTCCGGCTGGACCCAGATAGGGTGCCCCTTTGCTTTTGATGTTGACTGGGAAAATTTTAAAGTGCGAAAAAACTCTGAAGTGGTATCTATTCAGGAGGCAGAGACAAGAAGCTGGATGAGAAATGTTATCTGGTACTGGAATGGGGATGAATATGTATTTTATCCAGTGTTCAATGGCATTTTAGAGCCCTGGAAAGGCTACTGGGTGAAAACACTGACTGATGGGTGCGAGCTCCTTATCCCTCCTTATGAGGCCGATGAGGCTTCTCAAAGCCTGATGAAGGATGGAGAAAAGTATCTCCAGATTATAGCAAAGATGGAAGATTTAAAAGATAGTTATAACTTCATCGGCTTATCTGATAAAGCAAAAGATGGTTATGACAATAAAGATATTGATGAGGCACCACCCATCTCACCTTACATCAGCCTCTCATTTTTGCATCAGGATTGGAATGAAAAAAATGGTTATTATACTCAGGATATAAGAAAGGCTCCTGATAAAAATAGCTTGCCTGAGAAAACAACCTGGGAGATGCAAATTAAAACAGATAAATTTAATAAAACAATAACTTTGGAGTGGAATAATACTGAGGCAATTTTAGAAGAATATTACCTTTATCTTACTGATGAAAATGAAAA
>CAZGDY010000093.1:1790-3433 GCA_964524965.1 uncultured Clostridia bacterium | reverse complement strand
GGTATAAGATATGGTATATACCTTGATGAAAATGAAAATTTCTTAGCCAATATGAGAGAGGAATATCTTTATTCTTTTTTCACCTTGACCGCTAAAAATAACTTTAAAGTGATTGCCACGAAAAAAGATTCTTCTCCTCCACCTGAGGATTTAACCTTAACTGAGGTTTACAACTACCCTAATCCTACAAATGAGGTTACGAACATTCATTTTAAATTAGGAGCAGACGCTAAACTGACCATAAGAATATACAGCATATCGGGGGAATTAGTGAAAACTTTAGTAGAAAATAAAGCATATATTTTTGGCGCTCATGAAGGAAAAACTGATTCCGAACTTCAATGGAGCCTTACTAATGATGTAGGTTCATTTGTTGCCTCGGGTATCTATGTCCTTCTGGTTGAAGCTAAAAACTCTGTAAAAAGGTTGATTAAAACCACTAAGATTGCAGTACTGAAATAAAAGATGCTTTCAAATCAAATGAAAAAACTAAAACTATGCCTATCAAAAATATCATTAGTAAAAAAAATTTAATCCTTGTTTTATTTATTTTTGTCTTGATTGCTATTGACCAAATTGCTAAAAAACTAATTATTTACTTCATTCCGCTTGGCAACTCCATCTCCCTTCTTGATAAGATTATCTATCTCAGACCGCTAAAAAACCAGGGATTAATTATGGGTTTTTTGCCTTATTCCATTTATTTTACTATTTTTATTAGTGTCCTTACGGTCATTCTCCTTATTTTTCTCTGGTTATTTGAATTAAGAAAAAAGACAAAATTAGGAATGATTCTCATCATCTCTGGTGCGGGAGGAAATTTATGGGACCGAATAACAAAAGGCGCTGTTTTAGATTTCATTGACCTTAAGCTCTGGCCTGTTTTTAATCTGGCAGATGTATTCATTACCATCGGGGTAATTTTACTTTGCATCAACTTAATTTGGTTTCAGAAAAAATCTTTAAAAAAGGAATAATTCATGGAAAATGTGATAAAAATAAAGAAGTTAACTAAAGTATATCCTCGCAATATTAAGGCTCTTTCTCAGTTAACTTTAAATATTCAAAAAGGAATCTTTGGTCTTTTGGGACCAAACGGGTCTGGTAAAACTACCCTGATGCAGATTTTAACAGGTGTTACCAGAGCTACCTTTGGTTCGGTACAGATTCTGGGATATAATCTTAAAAATGAGCTGAGATTAATTAAAAAAAATATTGGTTATTTGCCCGAAGCCCCGGGAATGTACCAGGATATGACAGGGGTAAGCTTTCTGCAATACATGGGAAAATTAAGTGGGTTAAATAAAAAAGAAGCTAATGATACCGCTAAAAGATTTTTAAAAGAAGTTAGTCTTGAAAAATGGAAAAATGTGAAAATAAAAAAATATTCAGCCGGGATGAAACAAAGATTAGCCTTTGCTCAGTCACTCCTCAATGATCCGGAAATTGTTTTCTTAGACGAGCCCACCAAGGGTCTGGATCCTCTGGAAAGGCAGAGAGTACTGGATAGGATCAAGCAAATAGGCGAGCAAGGAAAAACTGTATTCCTCTCTACCCATCTCCTGGTGGAGATTGAGCAGGTGGCCGACTCCATTGCCATAATTAGCAACGGAAAATTTCTCTTCCAGGGACTGGTAGAAGAG
>CAZGDY010000093.1:0-1780 GCA_964524965.1 uncultured Clostridia bacterium | reverse complement strand
AGTAACGGAGAAATTTTATTTAAAGGAATAGCAGATGAGATTAAAAAACAAAGATGCCTTTCTTCCCTTTATCGGAAAGTTTTAATGGGAGAAAAACTCTAATGCACTTAGCAGTTGTTTTAAATCAGGAAACTATAAATTTTTTATCTTCTCGCCGATTTATATTTTCCTTGCTCTTAATTTTTTTACCGGCAATAATTGGAATATGGTTTTCCAATATGATGTACCATAATCCTTCAATAATTGCTAAAATGAGCGGGGGATGGATTAGACAAGTTTCACCAAAAGTCTGCCTTATGGTCTATCTGGATGTCGCACCCCTCCCGATAGCCTTGACGGCAATTATTAATGCCAGTGATTTTGTCGCCGGTGAGCGAAAAAGAGGAATGCTGCAGCTCCTGTTATCTAAACCTTTAAGCTATTCCGAGATAATAATGGGGAAATACTTATCATTTTTATTTGTTTTCTTGACTTTGATTTTATTAAAACTAATCAGCTTCAATTTAGCCCTGAGTTTTTTAGGAATTGGCCGAATCGAAAGTAAAGTATTTTTTAGTTATGCACTGGCCTTAATCCTGATAGGCGTTGTTTACACCTCAATTTCAACTTTATTCTCAACTATCACAAAAAATACTCTTGCCGCAATTTTAGCTGGATTTTTATTATTAATTTCCTGGTATATTTTTGACTGGATGATTCTTTATCTTCCCTTTTCCGTATCTAACATTTTAGAGAAATTCTCTGTTTCTTTTTATTTAGAAAATATTATCAGCTACCTGTCTGAGGGAAAAGCAACCCTTTTCCTGGGAGGATTTTCGCCCAATGAGGTTTCATTAAAACTTTTATTTAAATCAATCCTGGTGATATTGGGAGTTTTAAGTTTTCTTCCTCTTTTTGCCTCGATTGTTATATTACAAATAAAAAAATGTGATTAAATAAGTAATCTAAAAAAAGGGGGGGTAGGTTATGAGAAAAAAAATAACTTTTTTTCTCATTTTAAGCTGCTTAACTCTGATTATTGCTGGATGTATGAGTGTTACTAACCCAGCTACCCAAGAGCAAGACGTTATTTTGATTAGTGATTCCGAAGAGACGAGGATAGGTCGCCAGGTAGCCTTAGAAGTTGAAAAAAAATATCTTATTTCTCAAAATCCCACATTAAACAAGCGGGTTAAAAATATTGGGCAAAAACTGGCTAATATCTCGGAACGGAAAAACCTTACCTTCCAATTTAAGGTATTAGAAAGGGAAGATATTAATGCCTTTGCCCTACCGGGAGGTTTTATTTACGTTAACAGGGGGCTTTTAGCTATGCTCGATGATGACTCAGAGTTAGCCGGAGTATTAGGACATGAAATTGCTCATGTTACCTGCCGACACGGAGTAAAAAGATTACAAAATCAAATGGGCTATAGTCTTTTTCTCAGTATATTATTTGAAAATAGCAAGACCATTCGCCAAGTAGTAACTCTTGCTTACAATCTCATTAGCCTGGGATATAGCAAAGAAGATGAATTCCAAGCTGACCAGCTTTCAGTAATTTATACTTATAAAGCCGGATATAACCCGGAAGGAATCATGAAATTTATGGAAAAATTAAAACAAATACAAAAAAAAGAACCATCAGAAGTAGAAACTTTTCTGAGCACTCATCCTCCGGCCTCGGAAAGAATAAAAAGAATCAAAGAGGAAATAGCTAAACTGAAAGATAACACAGACAAGACAAGTGATTGACATAATAAGAAAAAATAATAGGATTACCCCAAGAAAAGAGAAAATA
>CAZGDY010000092.1:0-6690 GCA_964524965.1 uncultured Clostridia bacterium | reverse complement strand
CTGCATATTTGTGATAGTGAATTTAATCTTCCTCCTGAACATGCAGAACAAATATGTCAGGCAATAATAAGAGAAAATTTGCACACTAAGCTTCACTGGTATGCTTATTGTTCTCCTTCTTTTTTTTCTGAAAGGCTTGCTCTTCTCATGCACAAAGCAGGTTGTGTGGGAATTGATTTTGGAGTGGATAGCGGAAGTGATAAAATGTTAAAAACTTTGGGCAAAAATTTTACTTCTCAGGAAATCCAAAAAACGGCTAAACTTTGTCACCGATACGGTATTGTTTTTATGTATGATTTACTTATGGGAGGGCCGGGAGAAAATAAAAAAACTCTTCAGCGCACTATTGAGCTTATGAAAAAAGTAAATCCTCATCGAGTGGGGGTGACAATAGGAGTTAGAATTTATCCTGGTACTCCACTTGCTTCCAGTATTTTAGGGGAGGGGCCTTTATCAAATAATCCCCATCTTCAAGGAGAAGTTTTTAAGGAGGATTTTTTTAGCCCTACTTTTTATCTTTCTTCTGAGTATAGTGATGAGATTTTTCCTTATCTAGAAAAGTTAATTGGCGATGATGAAAGATTTTTCTTGCCAAAAGGTGCGGGTAAAGATGCAAGTTATAACTACAATCAAAATATCTTTCTTATTAAAGCAATAAAGGAAGGTTATCGAGGTGCCTATTGGGATATTTTACGAAAATTAGGGGTATGAATACAGATAAAAGAGTTGAATGGGGCTAATTTCTGTGGGAAAATTATTTTTTTCCAAGCAATACCCTAAAAAAGCTAATAAAGATTATCTGTGCATCTTCAAGAAAAGTATTACTTAAAAAAAAGAGCAAAAAATGAAAGCAATGTTGCTTAGTAAAATCTTACCAATAGAGAAAGAACCTTTAAAAATGGTTAATTTACCAGTTTTTGAGCCAAAACCCAAAGAAATTTTAGTGAAAATTTTAACTTGTGGAGTTTGTCATACCGAATTAGATGAGATTGAAGGGAGACTTCAGTCAAAACTTCCCGTAATTCCCGGCCATGAAATTGTGGGAAAGGTGGAGAAATTAGGTTCAAAAGTTACTAAATTTAAAAAAGGGGATAGGGTAGGGGTTGCTTGGATTTATTATAGTTGCGGAGAGTGTATTTTTTGTAGAGAAGGAAAGGAAAATTTATGCCTTAAGTTTCAAAGTACTGGCTGTAGTGCTAATGGTGGTTATGCTGAGTTTACTGTAGTTTTAGAAGATTTTGCTTATATGATTCCTAAAAGATTTTCAAGTACTCAGGCAGCTCCTCTTTTGTGTGCCGGAGCAATTGGTTACAGAGCTTTAAAACTAAGTAAGCTTCAGGATGGTCAAGTTCTTGGTCTTTTCGGTTTCGGAGCCTCAGCTCATATCATTATTCAAATGGTTAAGTATATGTATCCTAATTCTAAGGTTTTTGTTTTTAGCAGACCTCAGCAAAAAGAACATCAAAATTTAGCTGAGAAGTTGGGAGCTGATTGGGTCGGAATAACTGGAGATGCTCCACCGATAAAGCTTAACTGTGGGATTGATTTTACTCCTGCCTGGAGGCCTGTAGTTGAAGCTCTGGCAGCTTTGGAGAAAGGAGGGCGAATTGTTATAAACGCTATTCGTAAAGAAGAAAAAGATAAAGCTTCTCTTCTGCAATTAAGTTATCCAAAACACCTCTGGCAGGAAAAAGAAATAAAAACTGTAGCTAATATTACCAGAAAAGATGTGCAGGATTTCTTACCTTTAGCCGCCAAAATCCCTATTTTACCTGAAGTTGAAGAATTCAGATTGAAAGAAGCTAACCGGGCTTTAATTTTACTTAAGCAAGGAAAAATTCAAGGAGCTGCTGTGTTAAGGATATCTAATTGAAAATTATTTAATACTCACCTTACTTTCCTCTGAGTTTTCATTTTATCGGGGCAAACTGAAATATGACGTTCCACAATCCTTCCCTTTCCAAGAAATATAGGTAACTTTTTAGCCCTTGAATATTGCTCCTTCATCGGCTGAGCTCACAATCTTTGAATATAAGCTAAGAAAACCTTTTTTGACCTTAGGCTCAGGAGCTTTCCAGATAGTGCGTCTTTTCTCCATTTGACTGGGAGAAACCTTGATTTCTAGTTTTCTTTGAGGAATGTCTATCCGGATAATATCTCCATCTTCAACTAAAGCAATTGGACCGCCGGCGGCTGCCTCCGGGCTAACATAACCTATACAGGGTCCACGAGTAGAACCAGAGAAGCGACCATCGGTAACTAAAGCGGTAGTTTCTGCTAATCCCATTCCACAAATAAGAGCGGTAATCATATGCATTTCCCGCATCCCCGGTCCTCCGGCTGGTCCTTCGTATCGAATGATTATTACTGAACCTTGCTCAATTTGTTTATTTTTTACGGCGATGATAGCTTTTTCCATACTGTTAAATACCTTGGCGGGACCTTGATGAACCCACATTTTTTCTTTGACGGCTGATTTTTTTACGACCGCTCCCTTGGGGGCTAGATTCCCTCTTAAAATACTTATTCCTCCATCTTTGCGGATAGGGTTTTTCAGAGAATGGATTATCTTTTTATTCCAGCATTTAGTTTCCTCAGCTATCTGGGCTACAGTTTTCTCATTAACAGAAATAGCTTTTTTAAAAAGAAGCGGTAAAAGTGCACTAAAAACAGCAGGGATGCCTCCCGCATCATGCAAATCATTAATGGTATAAACTCCTGAAGGATTTATGCTGGCAAGGTAGGGGGTGTTTTGGCTAATTTTATCAATTTCATCTAAGCTAATGGTTATTCCCAGTTCTTGAGCAATAGCTGGAATATGAAGGATAGCATTGGTAGAGCCTCCGATACTCATATCTACTTTAAGGGCATTAATAAAAGCTTCTTTAGTTAAAATTTTGGAAGGGGTAAGCTTTTTTTTAATTAGTTGTAATATTCGCTCTCCTGCAGCACTAGCCTGACGTAGCTTAAGTGCACTAACAGCTGGAGTAGTTGCCGAAAGAGAAAAAGCCATACCTAACGCTTCACACAGGCAGGCCATGGTATTAGCTGTACCCATCATAGAACAGGTTCCCGGACCAGGACAGGCTATTTCTTCAATCTCATGTAACTCAGCTAAGCTTAATTTTCCGGCATAATATTTTCCAGCAAACTCTCGCATAGTAGAAAGAGTTATTTTTGAGCCTTGATAATCTCCGGCTTTCATAGCTCCCGCCGGAACAAAAATAGAAGGAATGTTTACCCGAGCAGCAGCCATGAGCATTCCCGGAGTAATTTTATCGCAACTGGAGATAAAAACAGCTCCATCAAATTGATGGGCTTGAAGCATTATTTCGGCTGAGGCAGCAATAATTTCCCGGCTGGGAAGAACATAATGTCCTCCTAAATGACCTTGAGTTAATCCGTCACAAACACCTATGGTATTAAATTCAAAAGGGATTCCCCCTTGTTTAAGAATGCCTGATTTAACTTGATGAGATATTGTTTGCAGGTGAACACAGCCAGGCACAATTTCATTCCAGCTATTCACTACGGCTACTTTAGGTTTGGAAAAATCTTCTCTATTTAAGCCCAAGGCAAAAAGAAGAGCTCTGTGAGCGGTTCTTTCTGCTCCTTCAGTTAAAATATGGCTTCGTGGTATATTTTTATCCATGGTGAGTGGCCTCCAATAAAGTTTTACAATTATTAATTCTGTTGTTACTTTCTTAAGAAAAGATTAAGACAAAGCTTGGTGATTGTCAACTTCTCAGCTCGGAGTGAATTTTTCGAAATAAAATCTTTAACTGACAGGTGCAATGCCTGTTCTTGACAAAATATTTGGCATATAGTAAAGTGCCGAAAGATAGGTGGATAACTAAGGTTTTTTGTTCTGGAGTGCCTTGAAAGTCAGGGGCTTCATCAAAAAGGTTAAGAAGGAAAAGCTACCGAAAAAATAAGAAACTGTTGGCATGCTCATTTTTTTTGTTTTTTTTAAAACTTACAAAGAGGATAAAACTATTTGATATTTTAGGAAAATACCTGCCAGTAAGAAAAGAACGAAATTCCAAAAGTAAATACCAACCCGCTTGATGTAACTTGTCAGGTTCTTAAATCAGGGAGTAAAAAAAGATTTGAGGTGTGGGTCCGCCATTCTTACCTATACTACATTAGAGGCAATTATGTTAAATTTGAAAATATGAAAAAATCGCAACGCCATCTATTTTTTTTAACATCCATAGGACACAGTTATAATGACATATTCTGGTTTTTTATTCCTCTCGTGCTACCCATTTTAAAAGAAGAGTTTCACCTCAGTTATACCCAAAGCGGTCTAATCCTTACCTTTTACACCTTCACCATTGCTATTTTTTCATTTGTCACTGGGCATTTAGGAGATTTATATGGACGTGGAAGAATACTTTCGGCAGGATTTATATTAACTGCTGTAAGTTTTACTTTTTTTATTTTACTCAAATCTTTTTTTTCTATACTGGTGATACTTGGAGTGGCTGCCATTGGGGTAAGCACCTTTCATTCTCTTGCACCTCCTCTTCTTAGTGAGCAATTTCGCTCCAAGAAAGGGATTGTTTTCGGGATATTTGAATCGATGGGAAGCGTGGGGATCCTTCTTATGATGTGCGTCTTCAGCTTAGCTGTTCATGCTGTAGGGTGGCGCCTTATCTGTGCTATAATTGCTTTAGCAGGATTGCCTTTGGCGTACGCTTTTTATGGGGAAGATGTCCAAGAGGTTTCTGTACTCGAACAAGACCAAGAAATTATTCATTTGCAGAAACAAATCGTACCATTTTTCCTCTCCCGAACCTTAAGAACTTTAGGAATGGCGGCCATAATATCATTTATTCCACTTTTTGCCGTAGATGTGCTTGGTTTAAGTATTCAAAGGGCATCTCTTCTTTCAGCTATGATGTTCGTAGGTGCTGTTGTTGGTGCACTGCTTACAGGATGGCTTTCTGAGCACTACAAGCCCTTTAGTATAATCACTGTTCTTCTTATCGTTGTGTTACCCGTAATATTTTTACTCACTTTGTCTCTACCTCTTTTTGCGATTATCCTTCTCCTTCCAGGATTAGGAATAGCCGAAGTGGGTTTTTTCCCTCCTCAGAATATTTGGCTTTCACAAGTGAGCCGTAGAGCTGTTCGAGGCAAAATGTTTGGGATAGGAATGACCGCCGATGGTTTTGTCAGAGCGCTTGCTCCAGGATTATTTGGGTTTTTTAGTGATCACTGGGGATTAGTGACTTCGTTTCGTTGGGCCTTACTTCCTATAGGTGTTGCGGCAACACTGTTTGCAATGTTAAGATTTACAGGTGCTCACCCTGAACGCTGATTTTTGGATAGGTAAAAACGGAAAAAATATTTATGAAATTTTCCTGAAAAATTATTCGGAGTAATCGTGAGAAATTTGCTCTTAATTATATCGGTGAATTTTAAAAAGTGGTAGTCCAGTTTTTGAAATTGGTAGGGGGGAATTTGAGGAAGTTTTAGTTAAAGATTTTCCTTTAAAAATTGTAAAATTTGACTTTAACTTAAATTTCGCTAAATTCAAGAAAAAAGGGTATCTTATGAAATATATAATTACTATCCCTGATGGAATGGCTGATTATCCTCTCGAAGAGCTGAGAGAAAAAACACCTCTTCAAGCAGCTAAAACCCCTAATATGGATAAGCTGGCTAAAGAGGGGAGATGTGGAAAATTTATAACTATTCCTGAGGGTATGCCTACTGGTTCAGCGGTGGCTAATATGTCTATTTTGGGATACGATCCTCGAGTGCTTTTTCAGGGAAGGGGCGTCCTGGAAGCAGCAAGCATGGGGGTTAACTTAAACCCCGAAGATATAGCTTTAAGATGTAATCTTATTTGTTTGAAGGATAGTAAAATAAAAAATCACTCTGCTGGCCATATTAGTACTAAGGAGGCTACTCAGCTCATGAAAGCAGTTGATGATAAACTGGGAAGTGATAAAGTTAAATTTTATTCTGGAGTAAGTTACAGGCATTTATTGGTTTTGAAAGGCGGTGAGTTTTCAGCTAATCTTGAGTGTACACCACCTCACGATGTTCTGGGAGTAAATTTTAAAAAGGTCTTAGTTAAGGCAAAAAAAGCAGAAACAAAAAAAACAGCTTACCTTCTTAACAAACTTATAACCTCCTCTCAAGATATACTGGAGAATCATCCTATTAATATTAAAAGAAAAAAGCAAGGTAAAGATAAAGCTAATATGATCTGGCCTTGGTCTCCGGGAAGAAGGCCCAGTATGCAGACTTTTCAAAAGAGATTTAATATTAAAGGAGCGGTAATTTCGGCTGTTGATCTTATTAAGGGATTAGGTATTTATTCCGGATTTGATGTGATTAAGGTAGAGGGGGCAACTGGTTTATTCAACACCAATTACGAGGGGAAAGCTGACGCTTGTCTTGATCTCTTGAAGGAGTATGATTTTATTTATGTTCACGTTGAGGCACCTGATGAGGCATCTCATGATGGAGATTTTAAATTAAAGATTAAAACAATTGAAGATTTTGATAAAAGACTATTGGAAAGAATTTTGCAGGGCGTTAAAAGATTTAAGGAAGATGTATCTGTTGCTTTGCTTCCTGATCACTTTACACCCATCAAGATAAGGACTCATGTTCCTGACCCCGTTCCTTTTACTATATATAAGCCGGGTGAGACATCAGATGATGTAAAAG
>CAZGDY010000091.1:0-6858 GCA_964524965.1 uncultured Clostridia bacterium | reverse complement strand
TTTTCTTTGTTGGGAATAGAAGCTTTTTCTGTGGAGGTAGAGGTTGATGTTTCTTCCGGGCTTCCTTCTTTTCAGATAGTAGGATTACCTGACCCGGCAGTAAAGGAAGCAAAAGAAAGAGTCACATCAGCGATAAAAAACTCTCAGTTTCCTTTTTCCCTGAGAAGGATAATTGTAAATTTAGCTCCTGCCGATGTGAAAAAAGAAGGCTCTTCCTTTGATCTTCCTATAGCCTTAGGAATTCTTAAAACCCAAGGTATTGTAAAAGATGATCAATTTTTTGATTATGCAATTTTGGGAGAGCTTTCCCTTGATGGTGCGGTTCGTCGAATAACAGGTGCTTTACCCATTGCTCTTAAGGCCAAAGAGCAAAAGATTAAAGCTCTCATTCTGCCCCAGGATAATGCCAGAGAAGCTGCAGTAGCACAGGGGATAGATATTTATCCGATCAAAAGTTTATTCCAACTTGTTCAGTTTCTTAATAAAGAAATTGAAATTATCCCTTATAAATGCAATCTTGCCCACCTTTTTAAAACTGACAATTTTTATGAGGAGGATTTTTCCGAGGTTAAGGGACAAAGCTATGTTAAAAGAGCGCTTGAGGTTGCTGCAGCTGGCGCTCACAATATTCTTATGATTGGTCCTCCTGGCGCAGGAAAGACCATGCTGGCAAGAAGAGTTCCCACTATTTTGCCTGATTTAACTTTAGAAGAGGCTATTCAGACTACCAAAATACATTCGGTGGTAGGATTTCTTTCCACTGGGGAGTCCCTTATAAAGATACGTCCTTTTCGCTCTCCCCATCATAGCATCTCTGAGGCAGGTTTAATCGGAGGGGGTAGGTTTCCTAAGCCCGGGGATATTTCTCTTTCTCATAACGGGGTGCTTTTTATGGATGAGCTTTCTGAATTTCCCCGCCCTGTTCTTGAATCTCTTCGTCAACCTTTAGAGGACGGGGTAGTTACCATCTCCCGTGTTCTTACCTCCATCACCTATCCAGCCAGATTTATGCTGGTTGCCGCTATGAATCCTTGTCCCTGTGGCTTTTTTGGTGATGCTACCAGGGAGTGTAGCTGCACTCCTTATCAAATACAAAAACATTTAAGTAAGGTGTCCGGTCCCCTTCTTGATAGGATCGACATTCACATTCAACTTCAGCCGGTGCGAAGAGAACAGCTTTTAGGTAAAAAAGAGGCAGAACCCTCCTCTTCTATAAAAAAGAGGGTAAACGATGCCCGAGAAATTCAGCTTACTCGCTTCAAAAGGGCAAAGATATTTTCTAATGCCGGGATGAGTGGAAGACATATAAAAAAATTTTGTTCTCTTAAAACTGAGGCAGAAAATCTTCTTCGCTCTGCTATCTCAGAATTACATCTTTCGGCAAGAGCTTATTATAGAATTTTAAAGATAGCCCGAACTATTGCTGATTTGGAAAAAGTTAGCGATATACAATCTCACCATGTCTCTGAGGCTCTTCAGTATCGCTATTTAGATAGGGACCTTTGGAGAAGATAATAAACAGAAGTCTAAATTATTTTTCTTAACATTCCATCCTAGCTTGTTACATTGGATACTTAGGTGAGGATAATTCAAAAAGGATAGTATAAAATTTACTTATGGCATGGCGAGTGATTTTCGAGTTGAATATGATAAAATACTGGTTTGCTTATCAAAAATGGAGAGAATCTTTCAGTACGCTATACTTAGAAAGATAGAGACTTATAATTTTAAAACTTAAGATAAAATGTAAGTAAGTTAATTTGATAATAAATTAGGTTATCAGGGAATAGATGAAAACAGGACTATAAGAGACGGGTAAAGTCTAGAACGTGCTCAGTTTAAATTAGTTTTTTTACAAGAGTTAAATTTTCATCGCCGTTTGGAAAGAGCGCTCTTATTTGGTTGATTCTTATCTTTACATTCAGTTTAAACATTGCGGTTACTTGATTAAGTTTGGACTGAATAAATGGTATTACCGAATTACTCGGCAATTAAAAGGTCATTTCGTAACATCACACTTTTTTTTGTGATGTTTTCAATGAAAATTTATAACAAATAAGTAATGTGACACAAAATTTGCAAACCCTCTTTCAAATAGTAATCATTAAAACATCTTTTCCACCATTAAGTTTTCTTTATAAAATAATCTATGTTGCGGCTATAAAATTGGCTGTATGTGCGCTAAGGAAAGTAAATGACGTGAAGGCAATATATTTACGTCGGGGCATAGCCCATGGAAAAATCACATACGGTTTAAGCGATATAGATTTGGCTGTGATTGTAGATGATGAAAAAAGACTGGAATGGAGTCAGTAAAAGAAAAAGTTAGTTTTACCTATAACAAATTGTCCCGGTTTATTCCATTTTTTGGCCAAATAGACAAAGAGTTTGAATTATATTTTATTTCTGAATTTTTTTGAATTGTACGCAAACCATCCTTTTTGCAAATACAGATTCAACGAAGGTAAATATAATTGGAAATTATTATTTGGAAGAAACATAATAAAGGATTTGCCAAAATTGCGGGATAGTGAACTATATCTTCCGCCAACCGAAGAACTAAAGGTCTGGTGGTCGTTAATAAGTGTTGAACTTTTTTTGGTTCGTAATCTCCCTCTATTTAAGAGAAAATACCTTTGGTATAAAGCAATAGCAGAAGCCTCAAAGGTGTATTTATTTGTCTGTTATGGAAAAAGGATTTTCTCCAGAAAAACTGCGTTGCAGAGAGTGAAAACGTATCTCAACGAAGAGCAAAACCGATGTATTGATCAAGTACGAAAGTATGCGAAAAATTTTACGGCACGAGACCAATTTGTAGTAAATGATTTGATAAGATTGTTTGTTGGACTGGCCCAATCTACCTTTAGTGAGATGGAGAGAAAAACTTAGATAAAGAAGTAGAGCAAATAGTAAGAAAGAACATCCTTAGATTGCCTTTTTTTATCGGCAGGGGGATAAAGTATTATTGTGCTGGGTATGTTTCCATTCCTAAACCTGTAATTTTTGGTCTGATGGTAACTCGCAGGTGTAACTCCAGGTGCGTTATGTGCTCAATCTGGAAGACAAAGCCAAAGGAAAAACCAACGCTTGGCGAAATTCAAAAGATTTTTACCAATCCTTTATTAGACCATCTGGAAACAGTTATACTCAGTGGAGGAGAACCTACGTTAAGAGAGGATTTGGCTCAAATTGTTCAGATTATTTTAGATTCTAATCCCAGAATTAAACAGGTGTGGCTTATTACTAATGGTCTGGAACCATCCATTGTGGCAGAAAGAGTGAAAGATATTTTGAATCTCCCTATTTATCATAGCCTGGAAAGGTTTGCTATAGAGGTATCCTTGGGTGGATATGGGGATACTCATGAAAAGGTAAGAAGGGTTCCCGAAGCTTTTGATAGAGTAAATGAGACTCTCAAGGTTCTAAAGAGTTTGCAACTTAATTCCCCATTTAATATCCAGCTTAACTGTGTGGTCCAGAAATTAAATGTGAATAACTTACCACAAATATCTAAATTTGCCAAAAAAATAGACCTACCAATTACTTTTGGTCCTGTGGTCCAAACTTTAGGTAATGAGAAGGATTTTAAAAAGCATCTTATACCCAGCGATGAACAGTTAAAGGAACTAAGAGATTTTTTTAATCGCCGGATGGAACATGAGATAAGGTTGACAACCATTGCCTTTTGGCAGGACTATTTTCGTATAATAAGGGAAGAAAAGAGAAGGATTCCCTGTGCCTTGTTTTATCATAACCTTAACATGACCCCAGAAGGTGATTTATTTGTATGTGGGAATGAATCCCTGATTTATGGTAACGTGCATGATAGTGCCATTGACAAAATCTGGTATTCGCAAGAGCCTGAAAGACTTAGAAAAAAAGCAAAAAAGTATATTTGTCCAAGATGTGCAATGTCCTGCAATACACCTTTTTCCTTAAGGTATGAATTTTTTTACTTTACTTGGTTCCTATTAAAAATAGTTTTACGAAGGTCCTTTTGTAGAGCTAAGATATCTAATCTTTTATGGCGTGATGAACTCCTTGGTTAATGACAATTAGAAAACTCTCGAACTTAAGAGATGAATGGTTGAGGATTCCTACTACAATGTTGGCCATCTTTTTAAAAAATTTTTTGTAATTTTTTTTAAATGATGCTCTACATCAGCAATTTTTATTTATCTTCCATTGTTTTTTGTAAAAAATGTTAACTCAATTCCTGTTTCTCAGCGCCAAGGTGTCTATATTCTTGGATTGGAAATTCTTTCAGAAAGCCGATGATTGTACAAGCATTGTTATCGGAATCAGCTCCCAGATTAACCACGAATGGCGTATATTTCAAAATAATTTCTAAAGATAACCAGATTCTTCTTGACAGGATATTAATTTTCTTGCAAAAATCCAAAAAACTTCTTTTAATAAAGTATTCCTTTACTTGAGATACTCCAACCCCTACTATTAGATTCTCGATAAGGACATATAATAGGAGCAATCGATTGGATTTTTGAATCGAACATTTTTCTTTTTTATTCTTTGGTATTTTACCGATAAATACACAACTAAGTTTGACAGGATTTTTTTCTAATTTTTTCTTAAAAAAATCAATGTCAATGAGGATTTTTTCTCCATATTTACGGCTCTTGAAATATCTCACACTCAAGGGCTTATCAGGGGAAAAAGGGATAGGAGTGTCGGGTCGGATCCCGATCCGGAGAGGAAATGGATAAATTCTACATTGACTATCCAGCAAAGGAGTATCATCTGAAAGAAGCTTAATGGGAAAAGCTTTCAAAAGATTCAATGCCAGTGTAGTTTTCCCTCCTTTCATAGAAGCGATAAAAAGTACTCCTTTTTTTTGATAGGAGAAGGCAAGAGCGTGAATTCTACAGAATCCCATTTCTTCCATTAATTCTCCAATTTTTGAACGCAATACCGCATATACCAGCTCATGAAGTCGAGATAAATCTTTTGAGTAAACCTCAGCGAAATTTTTCTTATAATCGTATCTTACGTAGTCATTAAAGCTATAATAGGCATGCTTGACCGTACCAATTTCATAACAGATAAAGTAGGGCGTCTTCATTAATAGATAAAATACGGGGAACTTCTTACGAGGTATGCTCGCAAGGTAGACCCGGATAATGAAATCAGGAGATTTATTTTCGCCGGAGAGAAAAAAAGAAAAATCTCTTTGAATCTCTTCCAATATATGTTCGTTGTAACTCAAAATCCTGATTGTTTTGCCATGAATATTCAAGAATACTTTTTTTAAGTGCATTACGAAAATTCCATCTGGCTAATTTAATTGGGATAACTTTCTTTTTTCATTTATATGTTTTTATCCATAAATCTTTTGATTTTGATTACGGATTCTCGCATATATTTTTTCTCTATTTACCCAGTACCCATATTTCCTGAAGTAGTACAATAGTCCTTTAGCATGTCTCCAGGTAACTATAGGTTTTCTATATGATTCTCTTTGAACATAATGGATGACGCATCCTAATGGATTGTAGATTATTTTCCATCCTTTTAACCACATTCGCAGACAATAATCCACATCCTCTGGAGCGTACACAATTTTCTCATCGAGTAACCCAACATCATCAATGGCTTTCCGATTAATTAACCAAGCTGCCGAGATACAATAGTCAACTTCTATAATCTGGTTAAACTCTTTACTATAAACTTCATGATTATAGAGTTCATCATTATTAGCAAGTTTTCTTGTGCTTCTAAAGGGCAAAAATTTGCAAAGTTTTAACTTCGCAGTGGGAAATCTTTTACAGGAAGGTTGCACTAAGCCTTCAGGGTAGAGCAGACGTGGAGCAATAATGCCTATCTTCTTTCTCTTTTTTATGATCGCAATCAATGCATCCAGAGTGCCTGACTGGATTTCCGTGTCTGAGTCCAAGATAAAAATATATTCGCCGGAACTTTTACGAATAGCAATATTTCTTGAGATTGTTGTCCCTAAGTTCTTCTTCAGCTTGATAAGTTTAATGTTAGGGTGTTTTTTCTCTATTTGCTCCAAAATTGGAAGGGTTTTATCGTTTGAGCCGTTATCAATAGCAAATACTTCAACATCTATCTTGGATTTATTTACATCGATAAAAAGGCTGTTAAAGCAGCTTTCAATATATTTTTCGGAGTTCCGCATTAATATTACTACAGAGATCAAAACAGAAGACCTCCAGACATGCTTTCTTGGTGAAACTTGTCTCGACAGTTACCCGGCTTATCAATTCTGTCTTGTTCATTAGCTATTCCCATGTTCTATAGGGAACTATATTAAGGCGAAGGTCGTTTGTCAAGTTATTTCCTGAAAAATTCTTTTAGTTTTTTCAAATTCTCCTTTCTTGGTTTGATATTCTTCATCCCAGTTTATAATTATATTTTGGGTTACACTTAAAAATTGGGCGAGTTATTTTATCTGCAAACCTGAATCCATTCTTTTTTCTAGTTTTTGTCCAAAGGTTTTCGGGCTATACTCCTTATCAAATACAAAAACATTTAAGTAAGGTGTCCGGTCTTCTTTTTGACAGGATTGGTATCAGTTGGTGGAAAAAGGACAGCTTTTAAGTAAAAAAGAGACAGAACCCTCCTCTTCTATAAAAAAAGTAAACGATGCCCGAGAAATTCAGAGCTTTCTAGTTAAACAATTTGACACACACCCGAAGAAAAAAAGGAAATGGATAGTTGCTATTGATGAGAATTATTTTAATTAGATTTTTTTAGCAGGTTCGGGAAATATCTTTGAAAATTCAAAAAGATGTGATTCTACGAAATACAAATAATATTATTAATCCAAACAGCAGTAGCGCTGGTACTAAAAAAAATGCATTACCGAAACCAATTGAA
>CAZGDY010000090.1:0-7120 GCA_964524965.1 uncultured Clostridia bacterium | reverse complement strand
AAAGGTAAATCTTTTTTCCGGGATAAAAAATAACCAGAGGAAAACCAGGATTTACTTTATCTCGCCTTGCATTGATTAAGCGAGTAACTTCGTCTTGCCCATTTGTTACAAAAAAATAATCTTTAGAGAAAGAGTAAGCTTAGACAAAGCCGGCATCTCAAAACCAGTTAGCCCTCATGTCCTGCAGCAGACCTTTTCAGTCAACTGCATCAAAAAAGAAATTTTGAGGAGAGTCTTCCAAGCACTCTTAGGCCCGAAGAGGTTGACAATCACTGAAATTTACCTTAACTTATCCCCAAAAGAGACCATCCGAAAGTTTTTGAATAAGTGATAAGCTCAGATGAATCTTATTGGCCGAAATTTCGAAATCTTTTGTAGCCAAATAATTTAGATAATTAAAAAAGAATGTTTAAACACCAGGAGAAAATTTGAATGAACAATACTCCGTATATAGGTAAAGGTGTGGTAAAAAACATATTGATAAAGCCATTTTAGAAATTCTGGGACAAGATGAAACACTTTTGGGTGCATTCCATGGTCAGGCTATGTTAACTGAAGGAGATAGTCTTTCCGGAAAATACAAAGGAGGACTTTCACTTCACGACTATCTTCTCGTAACGGATAAACGAGTCATCTTTTGGACCCGCGGGCTCATTACAGGGAGCACCGATGGATTTTTTTACAACGATATATCAAGTACAGAGAAGGCGAAAACCTTACTTCTTGGAGAAATCGTCCTAAACGTGAGAGGTACAAAGGAAAGGTTCCGAAGTATGGTTAAGAAGGATGTCCCAAACGCTATTCAGTTAATCCAAGAACAAATTAGTAAGAGCAGAACTAAGAAGACAACCTTAGAGAATAAGAGACAGTTGATCCCCGACCAGATAAGAAAACTTATTAAACTTCGAGATGATGGACTACTTACAGAAGAAAAGTTTTTGATAAAAAAAAGAGAATTGTTAAAGTAAATTTAAATAAACTCAGAAATAATTTAAAACGTAAGACATGAGAAGTAAGACGTAAGATAGGAAAGGCAAAAAATTTTTTACTTATCAGTTTCTGACTCATTGCCAATAATAGTATTTAAATAGTAGCTAATAATTTTCTTGAAGTCTTGATTCTAACTCTGCGCTAAAGGTCATTCCCTGAAAGAATATTAATGATCAACCTCAAGGAGGTCTTTAAGTAAAGGAAAAAGAAGAGGAAGATAGCATCTATCTATAAAATGGAAAAGAGTTTGATACCTTTTTTGCTATAAGAATCGAAAAAAACTCAAGGAAAGCGAATAGTACGAGGCATTGTTCACTGAGTATTTACCAAGTTCCGAGCCGTTGCCTTCATAACTCAAGCTGTGCTTTTTGGGCAATTCTTAGAGAAAACCCTCTTTTTCACCGGCGAAAATAAAAATTCCTGCTAAATTAAATCAAAACTTATATAATCACGAATAATCGTATCAAGGCAATCATTACCTGGAAGACCGAGAGAAAGAGCACGATCAGCTTCAATCCATTTTGGCCAAGAATCTATGATTTTCTGTACACCCGGATCAGGATTGAAACTGATTTTTCCTAAAGACCACTCAGGTGAGGCACATTTATAAACAACTTCCACAATTTCGCCAGCAGTTGGAGATATTCCTCTCCCATTAACCGTTCTAAAATCTCCAAGCTTATTTTCTTTTAACTCGCTAAGTTCAAATAAAAATTCTATAGCCTTTTGAATTCCTATTATTGGTATGTTCGTTTTGGGCTTAACAGGACAAATATAATCCCTTCCGTTAAGGGGCTCCCTGCAAAGCGCACTTAAATATCCACTCAAAGCAGTGTTTGGAGTATCCCGAACAATAACGGCGGGTAAACGCACACCACGACCATCAATGTATCTTTTGCGTGAATAATCGTTTATCAATTGTTCGCCAATTACCTTAGCAACGCCATAGCTGTTTTGAGGATGCTGATATGTCCAATCTGTAACCTTATCAGGTAGCTTCTCACCACCAAAGACCGCTATCGAGCTAGTAAAGATAAATTTAGGTCTATGTCGTTGCAAGCGGCATGCCTCCAGTAAATGAATGGTACTCCATATGTTGGCTTTTAGACCTGCTTCAAAATTCTTTTCTGCTCCTCCAGAAACTAAGGAAGCTAAGTGAAAAATAATAGAAATATTAGGCGTTACTAACTGACGACAAATCTGAGGATTGTTTAAATCAGCTTCAATAAATTTTACTTTATCTTTTAAAGAGTCTAAGCGAGAATTTTTAACAATATCCGCTAATATGATTTGTCTATTTGGGTACTTACTTAAAAGTAAATGAGCTAACTTAGTGCCGAGAAATCCACAACCTCCTGTTATTAATATAGGGCCTTCTTTCAACAATTTTACCCTCCTAAATAATATCCAGAATTGGGTAGTTTTTAGACAAATTATCTCTTTTTAATCTTCCTGGCTGTAAACAAAAAAACAGTTTTTCAACACATTAAAAAAGTTATCTTCGCTTCGAGGCTCATCTTACTACTAAACCGAGGCTTTACCTTTTAGCTTAATGGCCAACAGGACCATCAAATGCCCTGCGATATCTGATTGTACTAAGAAGAAAATTCCACCCCTGAATAAAAGCTTCGCGAAAACGCTGCACTGGACCAAATCTATTAAATTCTTCCACCGAAAGATTTTCCTCTAAGTAAGCTCTGCGAAAATCAGGAATTTTCTCTAAAAGCTCATCAATAACACGCTGAGGGGCAAGAGTATCCATTCGGCTCACTACAGGAGGGTCCTGGTCAATCAGCTTATCAGCTGTTCCTACCCAGTTAATAGTTATCTGCATATCAGAACCTACAAACTCTGTGAAATGATGTAAGTTACGCGCTCCTCCACCAATTATAATGCCCGGGTACTCTCGCTCTTTAAAGATTTTGTACTGCTGACGAGCAACTATACAACCTGCCTGCCAAAGAATATCTTTAGGAATGTCAATATTATCACGCTCTACAACATCTTTTAAGTGATTGTCAAAAATACCGGTGATATGGGTAAGATAAAAGGGAGGGCGTTTTCCACACTCTTTTGATACTCGCTTGTACAACTCGCAGGTATAAACTAATTGGGAAACACCCATAATTTCAGTTGCAAGTATCGGCATTTCCTCGGGTATAAGAGATTCAATAGCCTTTAGACCTGCTTTTGTTGCTGGAATTTTTGTAATAAAATTTTTCCCCAGTTTGCGATATTGAAGTGCCTCACCAACAATACACTCAGCATCATCGTCAAGAAGAGGGTTGCCCTGGATAGAAACAAATCCCTGATTGCCTGGACTTTGCTCGTATAAAGGTAAGAATTTATCCATGATGAGTTTAATGAGTTTTTGCTGAACAAGATCAGCAGCTTCATTATCATCAGAGATTTCTTTGATAACTTTGTCCACAACACTTAGAGCGTAGTTACCTGGTTCTTTCTGGATCATTTTCATAGGATAAGTCGGGTTACAAGTACAGCTTATCGCACCAGCAGCAATAGCTAAATCTGCCTCATTACGCGTAGGATTGTTGATCCAAAGCCTTGTGGGAGTTAATCGGTGAACGCGGTGAAAATAACCCTTTTCATCTTTTAGTTCCCTTAAATAACTCTCTAAACCTCCCGGAGTTGCTGCACTCATATTTTATCCTCCTTTAGTAGTTATACACATGCAAAGCTTAGACATATTTCAAAAAGTCAGAAAAATTAATAATTATGCTAATTCTTTTTAGTTCAAAACATCTGTTTCACAGCATCGACAATTAATTCCTCATTGGGTAAGAATGCTTTCTCTAAAGTGGGAGCCGCTGGAGGGGGTATGTTAGGAGCAGCAACTCTCACAATAGGACCATCCAAATAATCAAATGCCTTCTCCTGGATTTGAGCCGTTATCTCAGCGCCAAACCCCATACACTTTACGGCTTGGTGTACTACCAGAGCTCGCCCAGTTTTTCTAACGGAACTAACAAGTGTCTGTATATCAAGAGGACAAAGTGTTTGCAAATCAATGACTTCTGCCTCCACTCCTTCTCTCGCTAATTTCTCTGCAGCGCTTAAAGCTATACTTACCATATGCGACCAGCTTATTAGGGTAACGGTAGGAGCCTTGTAGTTATTCACTTCTCGTCTAAGCACAGCTTTGCCAAAGGGAATAAGGTAATCCTCGCTAGGGACAAGACTTTCTCCTCGAGGATTCTTGTATAAATTTTGATGTTCGATAACCAAAACGGGATTGTCATCCCTAATAGCTGTCTTTAATAAACCTTTAGCGTTATAAGCATTAGAGGGCACAACAATTTTCAACCCAGGAAAGTGAGCAAGAATAGCTTCTATGCTTTGCGAGTGTTGACCAGCGTAACCTTTTCCTCCTCCGATAGTAGTCCGGATAGTCAATGGTATGGTTGGTTGCCCTCCTGACATATATTTCCACTTTGCGGCCTGGTTAGCAACTTGGTCCATAGCCTGGAGGATAAAATCAATATACATTATCTCCACGACTGGACGCAAACCCTTTAAAGCTGCTCCTAAGCCACTGCCGATTATTGCTGCCTCCGAAATTGCTGCGTTAAACACCCGTTCCCGACCAAAAGTATCCAAAAGTCCCTTAGTTGCTTGGAACGCTCCTCCATAATCGGCGATATCCTCTCCCCATAAAACAACTCGGATATCTCTCCTCATTTCCTCATAAATCGCTTCAATTATTGCTTCTCGATAGGTTATTTTTTCAGCAGAATTTCTCTTAGGAAGCGCTGGTTTAGAAGAAACAGATGCTCGAAAAGCAACGGGAACCTGCTGAGAAGAAGAATTACTCCATAATCCTCGGTACATCTGTGTTGGATTGGGGCTCACACCCTCTGCTGCTTTTTTAGCCAGAGTCAGGTTTCTTTCTCTTGCTTTTTTTTGTAATACCTCTATCGCCTCTTTGTTCACTAGTCCCGCATCTAATAGCTTTTTGCTATAAACTTCAATGGGATCTACTCTTTCCCAGGCATTCAACTCTTGGATAGTTCGATATGTTTCATCTTCTTTTTTCTCCAGTTTATCACTGAGTGAATGGCCTTTATAGCGGGTACACCAGAGTTCTAAAAGATAAGGACCTTTTCCTTCGCGGGCACCGATAATCGCTCTTTTAGTTGCATCCATAACAGCCAGAACATCCATTCCGTTAATAACTTCTGCGTGCATCCCTTGCCTATTGTAGCTAAACGCTCGCTCAGACAAAAACTGTACTCCGGTAACCTCACCTCTTTGTTGACCAGTCATTCCATATTGATTATTGACAATACCGAAGATAACAGGCACTCCTTCTTTCTTTTTCATTAACCCGTTAGTAAACTGAGCCATAGTGGCCATATTCATAGCCTCGTGGGCAATCCCATTGTTGAATGCACCATCACCAGCAAAGCAAAAAACCACTGTTTTTTCGTCAAGATACCTGGAGGCTATACTGGCTCCTACAGCTATACCTAAGCTACCACCCACAATTGCGTTAGCTCCCAGATGGCCTTTGCTAAAATCAGCAATATGCATACCTCCCCCTCGTCCGTGGCAGTATCCGTCTTCTTTACCAAAAAGCTCAGCGATAGTCCTGTAAAGGTGGAGTTGAACAGCTTGCTCAATTAGTTCATTTTTATCCTTAGCGCTTGAGGAGAGAAGTAGATATTTTTGAATTTTTTCATTACTCTGGATGAGTTTCTTTAAACTTTCCTCGTCCATGTTTTTAATCGCAAAGTACCCTTTAGCTAAACTGTCTCCGTGACCCCGGTGATGACTGGTGATACAATCCTGCACCTCTAAATTTATAATGGTGCCTACAGAAATAGCTTCCTGGCCAAGAGAAACATGAGAAGGCCCCATATAAAGATATTTTAAGGAACCATATTTCCCTTTTCTTTCCTTGAATTCCACTATCATTTGCTCAAAATTCCTTGCAAGAAGCATACATTCAAGAATATTCAAAGCTTTTTGAACAGTAAGATTGCCTGCTTCCGTTTCTTGCTTAATGGACCGATTGTAAAGGAACTTAGGAATTTCCCCTCCTACTTTAATGTAGCCAGAAGTAAAATTAGGCTTAATAGCAATTTCTCTTACCATTTAATAACCCTCATTTCTCAATTTATGTATTTGGTAACACCTTAATTCAACTATCGGAAAAGGACTCGATTATCCTTAATTCTTTTTTAAGAGTTTTATGGTTAGCTTTATTAACCCGTACTGTTTTCCCCATTTCCAACTTTTCCATCAAGTCTAACTTGAACTTAGATAATAGTCAATATGACCCAGATAATCCTGTATCCTTTTTCTCTTAATTTGGAAAAGATTAAGACAGCAGGCCTTCTCGAAAATAAGAGATGGGAAAAGACATATTTCTGTACCAGTTACATAGCTCAAAGATTTAAATTTTACATAAGGGGTAAAATTATTAAATCCCTGGTGAGAATACTCCAAATTGTAGACATATTCCCACTAGGGACATTTTTTAAATAAATTTTTCTCATCTTCTATCTTATCAGGATGTTATTTTTAGGTTGATATGACAGACCACTAAGATTCCCCAGAGTTTGTTTCTTCAGAGCCAGATACGCCGCATGAAAAGAGCAATTCATCTTTTTAGGATAGACTCTGATATTATTTTTCGTACACTAAAGATTATATAGGAAAGTTTTCCTGGCAAACTCAGCACTTGTCTCTTTTTTCAGTTCATAATATGATTAATGGGAGATGTTCATAGAGGGAAATATCCTTTCTGAGGATTTTAAATATGTTTTTTGTTAATCTCATTTTAGAGCGTTTTTTCATGACCGTCCAGACCTCCTTTATTCTCCTGAAATAATCAGATCGTCTGTACTCTTTCAGTGAAAAGTGTGCAGTATCACTGTAAGCCATTTAAGATTGACCTTTGACAATTTGAAGAAAGGGCGATATGATTGCCGCTAAAGAAATTGCTTTTTTGACAGATTTTTTTTGAGTGTTCTCATCCATTACAAAATTTGCCAAAAAACCCTGCCCTTTATCAGCAAGAAAGATACCACAGAAAAATTTATATATCTTTAAAGTTTATTCCAAATAAATTAGAAAAGTGGATGACGATAATTCAATGGAGCTCATA
>CAZGDY010000089.1:0-7195 GCA_964524965.1 uncultured Clostridia bacterium | reverse complement strand
GCGTTTGTGGATATGGTCAGAGAAATTGGCCCAGAACTATTGTTGGGTTTAGTTTTGGCTGCATTGGTAATGACATTTAGCCCTCTTAGGATGCTAATTAAACAGTACTTAGCTGGAGGATGGGGATATCTTTTTAGTCTTGTCTTTGGTTTAATTATGTATATCTGCTCTACAGCCAGCGTTCCCTTGGTACATGCCTTTTTAGGTCAGGGGATGAACATTGGAGCAGGAATGGTTTTATTGTTGGTAGGCCCGATTACCAGTTGGGGTACTATTTTGGTTTTGAAAAAGGAATTTGGTGGTAAAACGTTATTGATTTATCTGGGAATTATTAGCGTGTTGAGTTTAGTAATGGGTTATTGTTTTTCCATAATTACAGGCTGACAAGGTTGAGAGAAAATATATTTTACCCGGTAATATTGACCAAAGAGAGAAGAGATGAGTTTAAGTAAAAATATGGATATAGTTCAAATAAATTCTGGTAAAAAAGAAAAATTAAAAGATGAGATAGTCCGAGAGATTTCTTTAACTATATTCGTAAATGATAAAGAGTTGATAACCTTACAATGTAGTCCCGATAGGTTAGAATATTTGGCTGTGGGATTTCTGCTTTCCAAAGGTTTAATTAAAAAAGGAATAAATATAAAGCATGTGTACCTGAATGAGAAAGATTGGTATATTAAAATAGATTTAGAAGGAAGTTTTCCAGATTTGAATAATCTCTTTCTTAAAGAGACGATCGCTTTGGGATGTGCCGGAGGAGTTAATTTTTGTCGGGATATTGATATTCAAGGATGTGTTCCTTTAAAAACTCAAACCCAGTTTCCCTATAAGCTAATATCTATGTTAATGAAAGAGTTTCAGGAAAAATCTTTGACCTTTAAAAGGACTGGAGGAGTTCACTCTTGTGTTTTATGCAGCAAAAAGGGTATAGAGATTTTTGCTGAGGATATTGGCAGGCATAACGCGGTGGACAAAGTCTTTGGGGAATGTTTTATGGGGGGAGGTTATACCAAAGACAAGTTCATTTTGATAAGTGGAAGAGTAAGTTCAGAGATTTTGGTTAAGATAGCAAAGAGAAAGGTGTCTCTCATTGCTTCTCGCTCAGCACCTACAGATTTAGCAATAAATCTGGCAGAAAAATTAAATGTTAGTTTAGTTGGCTTCGTAAGGGGATATCGAATGAACGTGTATACTCATAGTTATCGAGTTACCTGAATTTCTCATAGTTTTTCGTATCATCCCAATTTTCCTTACCCCGATTTTTTTGTTAGATTAAATTAAACAAGTCATAAAAAGGACTTTTGCAATGGAAAAAAGCAGTCAGGTTGAGTTAGTAGAAAAAATTTTGCATCTTAAAGAAAAAAAAAGCGCCCTTATTCTTGCTCATAATTATCAAAGAAACGAGATTCAGGATATTGCAGACTTTGTTGGTGACTCACTGGGATTGAGCCAAAAGGCAGAAAAACTTTCCTGCAGAATAATTGTTTTTTGTGGGGTTCGCTTTATGGCAGAGACAGCTAAGATACTTTCCCCTGGCAAGATGGTTCTTCTTCCAAGAATTGAGGCTGGATGTCCTATGGCTGATATGATTACAAAAGAGCAATTGATGGAAATTAAAGCAAAACACCCAGAAGCTAAAGTTGTTTCTTATGTCAACACAACCGCTGAGGTGAAAGCAGAAAGCGATGTTTGTTGCACATCGTCTAATGCCCTAAAAGTTGTCCAAGATACAAATGCTAAAAAAATTATATTTGTCCCTGATCGAAATTTAGCCAGTTATATATCTGGGTTTACAGATAAAGAAATTATTCCCTATAATGGTTATTGCCATGTTCACGAAAGGATTCATGTAGAGGATATAAAAAAAATTAAACAACTTCATCCTGATGCAGTAGTTTTAATTCATCCTGAGTGCCGCTCTGAAGTTATTAAATTAGCTGACAAGGTAACAAGCACGGGAGGAATGATAAAATTTATTAAAAAATCAAAAGCAGAAAAATTTATTATTGGTACAGAAGAGGAATTAATTCATCGGTTAAAAAAGGAAAACCCGGAAAAGAAGTTTTTTGCCGCTGGTCGAGTTCTTCGGTGTTACGATATGAAACTAACTGGTTTAGAAGATGTTTATTTGTCGCTTAAAGAAGAAAGATATAAGATTAAAATAGAAGACCAAATTCAGAAAAAGGCTAAAAAGGCATTGGATAAAATGTTAAATTATATATAAATTTTTCCTTTGGATTCCAAAGTTATCTAAGCTACCTCGGGAAAGAGGATATTTCCTTTGACAACGGTATGCAGTTAATATAATATAGCAGAAATTTAATCAAAACTATACTGAAAATAAAGAGGTTCACCTTTTCAAAATGACCTATAGACAATTTTTAACTCAGGTAGAAAGAGGACAGATAAGCCCATTTTATCTTTTTGAAGGAGAAGAGGAATATTTTAAAAAAGAAGCTCTGGAAAATTTGAAATCAAAACTTATCTCTAACAATAAAGATTTTGATTATCAACGAATGAATGCTGCTTTCCATTCAGGAAGAGAAATTTTGGAATTGGCTTGCCAGCTTCCTTTTGACAATAAATGGCAGATTGTCGTGGTGGAAGATGCAGAAAAGTTGGATTCTAAAGATGAAGAGATAATTAGAGATTACTTTAAAAAACCTGTAGACTCTACTTGCATGGTGTTAATGGGAAAAAAATTTAATTTTCAAAGTAAATTATACAAATTTTTTAAAAAAGAAGATAAACTGGTTCTCTTCTATCCTTTAAGGGAAAGACAGGCTGTAAATTGGATAAAAGAAAAAGTAAAAAAGGAAGAAAAGAGTATAACTGATGAGGCTGCTATTGAGTTATACAAAAGAGTTGGGGGAAACATTTTTCTCCTTCAAAGCGAGGTTAATAAGCTGGTATCTTTTTCTTATCCCCAGGACTCTATTGAGAAATCACACGTTACCCAGCTTATCGGAGAGTATGTCCAAGAAGACATTTTTGATTTTCTTCAGGCTTTTAAACAAAAGAATTCATCTCTTACCTTGCACTTGCTAAATAGGTTTTTTCTGCAAGGGAAAGAGCCATTAATGATTAATAATATGCTTAGTAGAGAGGTCAGGATTCTTTTTTCTTTGAAACTAGCAGGTCCTAAAATAACAAGCGAAAAGGCCTGTAGCTATATCTTTAAAGGAAAGCGCCAGTATAGTAGTTTTCTTTTGAGAAAAGCAAAAGAGTATATTGAGGCAGCTAAAAAATTTACAGTCCCTCAGCTTATTTTTGCCCAACGAAGAGTGTTAAATGCTGAGTTTTCTATCAAAAAAGGAAAAGAAAAACCGGACATTGCTATTCAAAAAGCATTAATAAGTATCATAGAAAAAACAAGTCTTAAGATTTAAATTTTAATGGTACCTTTACATATTGATAAAGGTTTATCAAAAAACCCCCTGTCACAATACATTTACCCTATAATTTAAATATTAAGATTTAATCCTAAAAATTGGCAACCTTAAAATTTTCTTAATCCTGGAGCTATAAAATTTGAGAATTATCCAAGTTGTGTTTTTGCTGCCTCTATAGTGTTACGCAACAGTATTGCTGTTGTTACTGGGCCTACTCCTCCAGGAACAGGAGTAATATAGGAGGCTCTTTCTTTAGCAACATCAAATTCTACATCTCCAACTATTTTCCCTTTCAGGCGATTAATTCCCACATCAATAACAATAGCTCCTTTTTTTACCCACTCCCCTTTTATTAGATTAGCTTTACCCACAGCTGCGATTAGTATTTCTGCTTTTTTTACGTACTCGGGTAAAGTTCCTCTTTCTCCGGTAGCGATATGGCAAACTGAAGTTGTTACGAACTTGTTCAGTAATAAAAGAGCTGCCGGTTTTCCTACGATATCACTGTGGCCAACCATAACAGCTTCTTTGCCGTAAAGGTCTGTCTCGACTGATTTTATTAGTTCTATAACTGCCATAGCTGTGCAGGGGCCAATAATAGGTTTGCCATAAACTACCATTCCCATATTTGTTGGCGAAATACCTTCTGCATCTTTTTTTGGGTTAATGAGATATTGGAGTTCTTGGGTATTGCAATGTGCGGGAAGCGGCATTTGGAGAATTATACCGCTTACCTTAGAGTCTTGATTGAGTTTTTGGATAAACTCAACAAGTTCTTCTTGAGTTATATTTGGCTCAAATTTGTGCAGAGCATATTCAATTCCCATCTTTTCACACGATTTTTTTTGGGCTCTAATATACACATTTGATCCGGGGTCATCTCCTACCTGAATAGCGGAAAGAGAAGGAGGTTTTCCTTTTCCCTTGAGTACTTCAATTTCTTTGCGCAGACGCTCTTTTATTTCGTTAGCAATCTTTACTCCATCTATAATTTCAGCTGGCATAGTTTGCCTCCTTGTTAAAATAATCCTTTTGTTTTTCCTGTTTTTAAGTCAATGTCCACATCAACAAAGGCTGGTCGACTAGGAAGACCTGGCATAGTTTGCATATTTCCACAGATAGGATAGAAGAATCCAGCTCCAACTGATGCTCTTATGTCTCTTACTGGTAATTTGTAATTTCGAGGTACGCCCTTCCAGTTGGGATTGTGGGAGAGAGAAAGATGAGTTTTAGCCATGTTAACGGTCATACCGCTGTACCCTAAACTGGTGTATAGCTTTATCTTTTTTTTAGCCTCGGGAGAGTAATCCACGCCGTCAGCAAGGAAAACTTTAGTAGCAATAGTCTCAATTTTTTCTTTAATAGAAATGTCATCAGGAAAAAGAAACTCCATCTTGTGAGGTTTTTCTACAGCTTTTATTACTTCCTTGGCTAAATCTAATGTTCCATCTTCACCTTTTGCCCAGCCCTCTGAAACAGCCACACCATCAGCTCCCAATTCCAGAGCTTTCTTTTTTACCAACTCAATTTCTTTATCAGTGTCCGAGGTAAATCTGTTAACAGCTACTACCACTGGGACACCATACATTTTTACAATTTGAATATTTCGGGCTAAATTCTCGCATCCTTTCTCTATTGCCGGTAAATTCTCTGTTTCAATTGCTTCTTTGACAGCTGAAAAAGGCATTCCGGGGCGAAGATGAAAAGCACCGCCGTGTTCCTTGAGAGCTCTAATAGAAGCTACAATTACAGCACAATCTACTTTTGTTCCACTTTGGCGACAAGCGACATCAATTAACTTGACAAAACCACAGTCAGCTCCAAAGCCGCTTTCAGTTACAACATAATCAGCTAATTTTAGGGCTACCATGTTAGCTATAACTGAGTTGTTTCCATGGGCTACATTGGCAAAAGGGAATCCATGACAGATCATAGGATGCCCTTCAGTAGATTGAACCAGATTTGGTTTCAAAGCATCTCGCAACAGAACAGTCATTGCTCCTGCGACTTTAAGGTCTTCACAGGTGACTGGTTTGTTATCATAGGTATAACCCACAACTGCTCTTCCTAATCTTTCTCTAATATCTTTAAGACCAGTAGTAAGAGCCTGTATGGCCGCGGTTTCCGTGGCTACCGTTATGTCAAAACTGGCTACCCGAGGATATCCATTTTTTCTTCCACCTAATGCTATTACAATTTCTCTTAAAGCACGAGAATTTAAATCTTGGCAGTAAGTCCAGGTAATGTTTAGCGGGTCAATATTGAATTTATTTTTATGTAGGATGCTGGCGTCTAAAGCTGCGGCGCACAAGTTTTGGGCAGTTTCTACAGCATGAATATCGCCAGTAAAATGAAGGTTTATATTCTCCATTGGTAGAGCCTGAGAGTAACCACCCCCAGTTGCTCCTCCTTTTATGCCAAAAGTTGGTCCTTTGGAAGGCTGACGAAAAGTATTAATTACTTTTTTACCTTTTTGCTTCATCAGTTTATGTAATCCCTGACCTAAACCAAAAGCAGTTACTGTCTTTCCTTCTCCCAGGGGAGTAGGAGTAATAGCAGTAACCGTAATGAGTTTACCGTTAGGTTTATCTTTTAGTCTTTTCAGAACCTTGTTATAGTCAATTTTAGCTATGTTTCTTCCGTAAAGTTCCAGTTCATCATCTAAAATCCCCGCATCTTTACTTATTTTAGTTATCGGTGTTAACTTAGCTTCTTGAGCAATTTCCAGGTCACTTGGTACCGGATACCTTTTTTTTACAGGCATCATCAAACCTCCTTTATTTTATTTTTCTTAAGATTTATTTAACAATCGGTCTTAATTTATGAGGTGGAGAACTTAAAGTTTCAGATTTTTTTAGTATTTTCTATTAAACTAATTGCCTCTGCTCTGGTTGCAGGATTTTCCCGAAAAAGACCCCTTACAACCGATGTAACAGTAGTTGCTCCCGGCTTTTTTATTCCCCTCATGGACATGCACAGATGTTCTGCTTCGATTATTATCATTACACCCCTGGGTTGAAGAATTTCATTGATAACATCAGCGATTTGGGTAGTTAATCTTTCTTGAACTTGAATTCTTTTGCAGAGGATGTCAACTACTCGGGCAAGTTTGCTTAGCCCAGTTACTCTACCCCCTTTAGGGATATAAGCAATGTGTGCTTTGCCTATAAAAGGAAGAAGATGATGTTCGCAAAAGGAATACAGAGGGATATTCTTTAGAAGGATTATTTCATCATGTTTTTCTTCTTTTAAAATAGTAAGGGCTAATTTTGCTTTTTCTATAGTTCCTCCAAATACTTCTTCGCACATACGAACTACTCTTGCCGGAGTCTCTTTAATTCCTTCTCTTTCAAGATCTTCTTCTATTCCTTCCAAAAAAAGACGTACTGCTTTTTTTATTTTCTCTTTATTCATAGTTTAAGCTCGTGAATTTTTTCTCGAAGGGCAATAGTATCAAATAAAAAAAAAATTGTCAATTCACCGTCTTGAAGTTTATTAGGAAAATTTTCTAATTTTTCTGGGAGCTGCAATCCACAAAAGGATAAAAGCCACGCAGACAATCGGGATAGCTATTTTTAAGGCTGCAGAATAGCTTCCTGTGGTATCAAATATAAACCCTCCAAACCAGGGACCTATAAGACCTCCCAGTCCGAAACCCAGAACTATAAACCCATTGATTCGCCCGAAATTTTTGCCCTGGAACATATCAGCTATCACCGCTCCTAAAACAGGTCCATTTATTCCCATCCCTAAACCAAAAAAAAATGCATAAAAGTAAGATATCCGGTTGTGTAAACCTT
>CAZGDY010000088.1:1826-7271 GCA_964524965.1 uncultured Clostridia bacterium | reverse complement strand
AAAAAAGCATTGGGGCCTCCTAAAGCTGCTGAAGATCCAACCAATATCCTGTCGTTTGTTACTTCTCCACTTACAACTATATTTGCGCCCAATAACAATACCAAAGAGCAAAATACACCAACAACCAAAAATGTTTGTTTCATGATATGACTCCTTATTTATGCAATATAAATAGTAATTTAAAGGTAAACATATCTTTTTCATCATACGTTGTCAATTTTTCTATTTTTTTCTGGAAAATTAAAAATGAACTTATTTGTTTCTGTCAAATAAATGAATTTTTACCATGTTATCCTCCTTAAGTAATGTCAAAAGGAGGATAAAACATGACTGAACACTTATATCGGGAATTCTTCATCAAAGAAGTGAAAATGCTTATCTAAAATCATTGTGCCAAAAAGATAAAATTCAGCTATATTCTCAAATACTTGCACATTTAAAAAATGATATTCCATCACTTTTTAACTAATGGCATAAATCCCCAGTGGGAAAAAGTACTCAGAAGAGGACAAATGAGGAGTTTTAATATCAGGATTCCTCAGGTATTTTTACACTCTCATAGCTTTTCTAAGTTTGACTATTAGTAATTCTTTGCTAAATTGACTAATGTAAATATAGCGCAGGTTACCTTAATATGCCAAAGGTCAATGTAAATGTAAGACCATAATTGATTGTCACTGCACCGTCTTCCCACAAATGGTTATTTTTTTAATAATAATTATCTTATTAATAATTTTACTACTGAAAGAGCGTCGCTCCAAAATAACTTAATTACCATTTCATCTATAAATCATGGTATTACGTATAACAGCAAATACCAGGCTCCACTTTTCTGCGCCTTAAATTGTGTTGTGTCAATGCTTCCGTTTGAATTAGAATAGTAGTAAACAAGCACAGTAGAAATTTTACCAGTTCTTTGGAAGGCACAGCTTATGGTGTTTGCGAGAGGTTCTGCGAAATTCCTGGGTAAGAGGGAGTTAGAAAATGTTACTTAAAAGCTCATCAGCACAACCGATAATTAATGATAGAGTGTGGAAGAATGCGCGTGGGGCAAAAAACTGTAATGAACAAAAAGAACATGAACTATCAGAAGAATAAAAATGAATATCCAATTCAATGCCATCATTAAGAAATACAGAGATCGAACAACAGTAAATGACATTAAGATAAGAATAAAAGCGGGAGAGATAGGTTCTTTTCCAAAAAATAAGTACTTAATATGTACTTTTGCTTAATTTGGTAGTTATCGGTATCAATTATTAAAAAATAATTTTGATAAGGGAGCAGTTATAAATGAAATCATCACCTTCAGGGGATTTAAGTCCAGGGATTAGTACTAAGCGTATTGAAACCTTAATTGACGGTATTTTTGCTATTGCTATGACCTTACTGGTTCTAAATCTTGAAATTGTGTCTGTAGGTAGGGGAGGGGTTCAGGTAAATTTACATAAACTGTTGATTGGGCAAAAAGCACAATTTATAAATTATGGGCAGAGCTTTATTCTTTTGGCTGTTTTTTGGATTATTCAGCATAAGTATTTTCATTATATTAAACGAACTAATCAATTACATCTGTGGATAAATATTGTCTATCTTATGTTTGTGGTTTTAATTCCTTTTTCTACCTCCTTGCTTAACGATTATAGCAACGATCCGATGGCAACATTGTTTTTTTCTTTAAATCTTTTTCTGATAGGTGTTTTATCAGCACTTAGCTGGAGTTACGCTACGCGCAAACATCGTTTGATTGATTGTGGTATAGACTCGCGTGTTATAGTTATTGCTACTAGAAGGGGGTTAGTCACCCCCCTTGTTTCTCTTGCCGCCATAATAGCTTCTTTATTGCACATAAATTGGGCTGCTTGGTTTTATATATTTATTCCTGTTTTCCTGTTTTTGCCGCAATTTTATTATAAATCCATCGAAAAAAAAGAATAAATGAAGGTGAGAGCAGCCAACTTTTTTTGTGAAATTAAAGAGGTATTGTGTTTTTTGGCTCGGGAGTGATTTTTGGTTAGTTGTAATTATAATTTTAACTATCTTTTTTAAGTTACTGTTATTTATAGGGGAGGGAAATATGTATTAATTTTATTGCTGGTTATTGAGAGAATGATAATCTTGCAGAGCTTTTACATCCACTCCCTTTTCCATAATAGCCTCAATGCCGTTTACAGTAGCCTGAGACCCTGAAATTGTAGTAATAACGGGAATATAATGAAATAATGCTTCGCTCCTTATCTTAGTCTCATCTTCTTTCATCTTCTTTTTCCCACTGGGGGTATTGAAAATAAGGGAAATCTCATTGTTCTTAATAAGGTCCATAACATCTGGCCTTCCCTCGCCTATCTTGAATACTTCTTGAACTTCTATCCCTGATTTTCTCAATACTTCTGCAGTTCCAAAAGTAGCCACAATAGAAAATCCGAGGTCTATTAGCTTTTTAACGATAAATACGATTGCTCTTTTATCTTTGTCTTTTACGCTGACAAATACTTTTCCTTTAAGAGGTACGTTCTGGCCAGCAGCAATCTGTGACTTCATAAATGCCGCCCCGAAAGATGTATCGATTCCCATTACCTCTCCAGTTGATTTCATTTCGGGACCTAAAACAGTATCAATACCCGGAAACCGGTTGAAGGGAAAAACTGCTTCTTTTACCGCGCAATACTTTAATTCAATTTCTTCGCTGATATTTAATTTTTTTAAAGATTTTCCAAGCATAACTTGGGTGGCCACTTTAGCCCAGGGAATTCCGGTGACTTTGCTGACATAAGGAACCGTACGAGAAGCACGTGGGTTAACTTCAAGGACATATATCCTATCGTTTTTTATTGCATATTGGATGTTCATAAGTCCTTTGACGTGTAACTCCTTAGCTAAAGCATAGGTATTTTCTTTTATACCTTTTTGGATTTCTTTGCTTAATGTATAGGGTGGAATTACACAGGCTGAATCCCCGGAGTGGATACCAGCTTCTTCAATATGCTCCATAATTCCGCAGATAATTGTCTGATTCCCATCTGAAACGCAATCTACATCAACTTCTATGGCATCTTCCAGGAATTTATCTATGAGCACTGGGTGTTCGGGCGAAGCTTTGACAGCTTTTTTCATAAATTCATTTAACCCTTCTTCGTCGTAAATCAGTTCCATAGCTCTTCCGCCCAGAACATAAGAAGGACGAAGTAAAATGGGATACCCTGTTTTTTTGGCAATTTTTTTTGCTTCTAAAACTGAAGTACTGGTGCCGCCCTCGGCTTGGAGTAGATTTAGTTTTTTTAGCAACACTCTAAACCGCTTTCTATCTTCAGTACGATCAATACTTTCGGGTGAGGTACCCAAAATTTTAACACCAGCCTCTCTCAAAGGGATGGCTAAATTAAGTGGTGTTTGCCCGCCAAACTGAATTATGACACCATCCGGTTTTTCTTTCTCCACAATATTAAGAACGTCTTCCCTGGTAAGCGGCTCAAAATATAATCGGTCGGAAGTATCGTAATCAGTTGAAACAGTCTCAGGATTACAGTTAACCATAATTGGTTCATAATTTTCTTCTCGTAGAGCAAAAGCAGCATGACAACAACAGTAATCAAATTCAATTCCTTGTCCAATTCGATTTGGCCCTCCACCTAAAACAACAACTTTCTTTTTTTGACTTGCCCGAGACTCATCTATTTTTTCATAAGTGGAATAAAAGTATGGTTTCTCGGGGTTTACCTCACCGCCACAGGTATCTACTAATTTATATACTGCTACAGTTCCCATGGATATTCTTTTTTTCCTCACCTGCTGTTCTCCACACTTTAAGATATAAGATAATTGAATATCAGAAAAACCATATTCCTTGGCTTGATGCATAAGTTGAGGTGAAATACTTGTAAGAGTGTGTTTTTCTAATTTTTTTTCCAGGTTGACAATTTCTTTCATGTTGAATATAAACCAAGGGTCAATTTTAGTTAATTCATAAATTTTGTCTACACTCATCCCTTGCTGTAGGGCATAACGGATATAGAAAAATCTTTCAGCGTTAGGATAGATAAGTTTTTTACGAATCTCTTCCCTATTTTTTTGGTTATCTTCTGGGATATCTTTGCCATCAGCGCCAAAGCCATATCTACCTGTTTCAGTAGATCGGATTCCCTTTTGAAAGGCTTCTTTAAAGGTTCGGCCGATAGCCATAGCCTCACCAACAGCTTTCATAGAAATTCCTAAGACAGGATCTGCCTCGGGAAATTTTTCAAAAGCAAACCGACAAATCTTAAAGACGCAGTAATCAATTGTGGGCTCAAAGAAAGTGTATGTTTTTCCAGTGACATCATTTTTAATTTCATCCAGGCAGAGTCCAACAGCCAGTTTAGCAGCTATCCTGGCGATAGGAAATCCAGTAGCCTTGGAGGCAAGGGCTGAACTGCGTGAAACACGAGGATTGACCTCGATAACTCTTATTTCTCCATTGTTCGGACTTACTGCATATTGTACGTTAGCACCGCCACCACTTACTCCAATTGCCCGAATAACTTTTTTAGACCAGGCAACCAGGTTACTATATTCCTTAGTGGTGAGAGTTTGTGCTGGTGCTACCACTGCACTATCACCAGTGTGTACACCCATGGGGTCAAGATTTTCCATAGAGCAAATAATGACCACATTATCTTTACAATCACGCATTATTTCAAACTCAATTTCTTTCCAACCGATAACTGCTTCTTCTACTAAGACTTGGCGTACTGGGCTGAAATCCAGAGCCCTTCTCAAGTAGATTTTTAACTCTTCCTTATTGTAAACAGCTGAACCGCCCGTTCCTCCCAGAGTAAAAGCCGGACGAAGGATCAAAGGAAAACTAATCTCATCAGCTAATTTGAATCCCTCTTCCATCGAATAAGCCAGGCCAGATTGGGGAACAGTAAGGTTAATAGATTCCATAGTTTCTTTAAATAATTTTCTTGATTCTGCTTTGGCAATAGCTTCTGTAGAAGCGCCAATAGCTTCAACCTTATATTTATCCAAAACTCCCTTTTTAGCTAAGAAGTAAGTTATATTCAATCCACTTTGCCCTCCCAGAGTGGGCAGGATAGCATCAGGTTTTTCCTTTGCAATAATCTTTTCTACAAATTCGGGAGTTAAAGGTTCAATGTATGTCCGGTCTGCCATCTCCGGGTCGGTCATAATAGTAGCTGGGTTAGAATTTACTAATACAATTTCATATCCTTCTTCACGCAAGGCTTTGCAAGCCTGAGAGCCTGAATAATCAAATTCACAAGCTTGGCCAATAATAATGGGGCCGGACCCAATAATCAGTATTTTTTTAAGGTCTTCTCTTTTGGGCATGGTTTTATTTCAAACTATTTAAAAATATATCAAAATTTGTAGGAACGTACTGCACTCCCATTGCCGAATAACGATTGCTACGGATTCCTTCTACACTTTGGTCATTCATATTTATCT
>CAZGDY010000088.1:0-1816 GCA_964524965.1 uncultured Clostridia bacterium | reverse complement strand
GATTTAAACCGTGATGACCACACTTCATTTGTTTTACTTTTCCCCCCAGAGCTATTCCTAAAACTAAATTGCCCGAGGAAATAGCTAAAAGTGGTTTTTTCCCCAACAGATTTTTTACTTCGTAAGCTATTTTAGAAAGACTTTTTATGTCTTCCGGTCCGCTGGAAAGAACAATTCCATCGGGAGTTAGTTTTAAAATCTCTTGGGATGAAGTACTGGCAGGCACCCGAATTACCTGACAGTTAGCATTTTTTAAGCTGTCAAAAAGACTTTTTGTTCCACCCAAATCTATAACCACAATCTTATAATTTATACTTTTTGGAGCCTTACAAAAAGTAACGGTTGGAACAGTAACCTCATTCACTAAATCCTCTTCCTTGCAGGAAAATCTCTTAGTTTTATCAATCAGATTTTTTATGTTAAAATCTTTAGTTGATATCACCCCAATCATCTCGCCTTTATCTCTTATATGTACAACCAGTGCTCGCGTATCAATTCCCTCAATACCTATTGTGCCATTTTTTTTCATAAAGTCTTCCAAACTTTCTTGAGCTGACCAGTTGCTATAAATAGGGCTATTTTCCTTAACAATTAAGGCTTCAATCTGGGCAGCGTTAGATTCATAGCCAGCTTCATTAATTCCATAATTACCAATAAGAGGGTAGGCCATAGTGAGAAATAATCCCCGATAAGAAGGGTCGGTTATAAGTTCCTGATAGCCAATAACTCCTGTGTGAAAGACTATCCTTCCTATTTTTTCACCCTCAACTCCAAAAGAGCGTCCTTCAAATGCAGTACCATCCTTTAATACTAAAAGTGCTTTCATAAAAATTTTCCTGGTCAAAAAAATATTGTTTCTCGTCCTTAAATGGTAAGGATTTTTATTACTGGTGATATTTATTATCTGAAAGCTGCTATCTGTCTAAGTTAGAAAAAAACTCTATTTGAGTTTGAATTGTATCTGAGATTTTTTAAAAAGTCAATATATCCGCTAAATGTGCCAAAACCAGATTTTTCCTCAATTGTTTATTTCTCCTGCTTTTTTAAGCATGATTTTTGAAAGAACAGGTCCAATAATCTCGTGTATAATTGTAGCTCCAACGATAACACTTATAATGATATCAGAAATACTATCAAAAGCAGCGTTTTGTTTGATTAACAGAGCTAATCCAACGACAATACCGCCTTGAGGAATCAAACCCCCGGCCACATATTTTTTAACCATTTTAGATGATTTTGAAATAGAGGCACCTAACATAGTTCCTGAAACTTTTCCTGCGGCTCTGAAAATGATAAAAAATAACACTAAAGGGAAGTAGGTTGATAGTAAAGAAAAATTTAAGTGCATTCCACTTAAGGTAAAAAACAAAACAAAGATTAATTGTTCGGTATAGCGCTGGAGAATTTTAAATATCTTATCTTTTTTGGGATTGTAATTAACAACAATAACCCCCATGGTCATTGTTGACAAGAGTTCATCGACACCCAATAGTGTTGCTATGCCAAAACACAGCGCCAAAAGAGCCAATATTACTACTATAAACGCACCTTCCGTTTCTTTTTTTAAAAATGAAGTTATTAAATTAAGGATAAATCCAAAAGCTATTCCCAGTAGTATGGCTCCACCAATAGTAATTAGTGGACTTAATAGGGAAGAGTGCACATTAAAACTTTGATGTAAGATAAATATCTTAGCTATGGCAATAGCAAGGCTATAATTGATAATTCCCGCAACATCATCAATAGCAGCGACACCCATTATAGTCGAAGAAACTTCTCCTTTAGCTTTGTACTCGTGGGCAACTGCAAGTGTTGC
>CAZGDY010000087.1:0-7381 GCA_964524965.1 uncultured Clostridia bacterium | reverse complement strand
CTATTATGATTTTTGGGCTTGGGGAAAATTTGAGCCGCTCTTATGGGGCTGGCTACCAGCCTGGTTTTTTTACTTAATGATTCTTATTGTAATTTATTCGATTATAGCTTTTTTCTTTACCAAAAAGTACTGGTCTTCATCTCCTTTTGATGAACCAGAATCAAATTCAATGCAGAAACCTCCTGAGAAGGTCTAAATGGGAAATATACAGACATCTTTTCTTGTGCTTACCTTGTTCTTATTTGGATTAGGTTTTTTGGGAGTTTATGGTTACAAAGTTAGTCAAAAAACTGCCGAGGATTATTTTACAGCCTCTCGCACTTTAGGGACTTTTGTCAGTTTATTTACTTACCTTGCCACTTTGTGTAGTGCTTTTACCTTTTTGGGATGTGCGGGGTGGGGATATAGCAAGGGGCTTGCTTGGTATGGACCCATTGGTGTTGCTACTGCTCTTATTTCAGTGAACTTTTATGTTTTTGGCTACCGGGTCTGGCTTTTAGGAAAAAAATATGGATATGTTTCTCCTCCTGAGCTAATCGGGGATCGATTTGGAAAAGAGCTTCAAATCGTTTTTGCTGGAGTAATGCTTATTTTTGTCCTTCCTTATTTAGCTGTTCAGGCTATAGGAGCTGGCTATGTTTTGGAAGAGATTTCCCAGGGAATTATTCCTTATGTAGCTGGAGCAGGAATAATCACTGTGTTTATGATTGTTCTTACTATAGGAGGTATGCGAAGCGTAGCTTGGACAGATACTGTAATGGGAATAACAATGTTAGTTTGCCTTTCTCTTGCCTTTGCTCTGGTAAGTTTAAAGGGAGGTGGTTTAGAAGCAATTGTTTCTAAATTAGCACAAGAGAGTCCAGCTCATTTATCGCGGCCCGGAATAGGAAGCTTTTTTACTCCTGAAATTTGGTTTGGCTTTCTTTTACTGTGGGTGGTGGCTGACCCTTTAATGCCTCAACTTTGGACTAGAATGTATGCGGTAAAAAGCGCTCAAGTAATTAAACGAATGATGTTTTTATTTCCCCTGGTCTGTCTTGTTGTTTTTTTCTTGCCAATTTGGATTGGTGCCATGGGTTCTACAATGATTCCTGGTTTAGAAGGAGCAGCTACGGACAGAATTCTACCTTTATTGATGGTCAAATTTGCTCCGCCCTGGCTTTTAGCTATTGTTTTAGCAGGATCTTTAGCGGCTTTAATCTCTACTGCTGATTCTCAGGCTCTGGCTTTAAGTTCTATCGTAACCAGAGATATTTATGTTTCTTTTATTAATCGCAAAGCTTCTGCTTCCCGACAAGTTCTTGTTGGGCGATGTGTTCTGATAATTTTATTTTTGTTTGGGTTTCTCATTGCTCTTAGACCAGTTTCCACTTTGGTTGCAATAACCACCTCTGCCTTTACCGGTATTGGAATTCTCTATCCTACCACCCTGGCTGCTCTTTACTGGAAACGAGCTACCAAATGGGGGGCTCTCAGTTCTGTTATCACAGGAGAGATAGTCTCTGTTCTTCTTATTTATAAAATTCTCCCTTCTTATTTTAACCTTGGTTCTCTTCCTATTCTTCCTGGAATAATTTGTTCTCTGATAACACTTATAGGGGTTAGCTATCTTACTTCTCCACCCAAGAAAGAGGTTACAGAAAAGTTTAGCGGTTTTTTAAATTCTGTTTTTATGAAAAAATCTTGATTAAAAAAAACTAAATTTTTTCGGGATTAATAATGTTTGACACTCATGCTCATTTAGCAGATAAGCGTTTTGATGCAGATAGGGCTCAGGTTATTGAAAGTGCTTTAAATGAGGGAATTTCGGGAATTATTTGTATTTGTTCTGATTTTGAAAGGTTAAAGGTGTTTTCCCACTTAATTAAATCTTATGATTTAGTGTGGGGAGCTGTGGGAGTACATCCTCATGATGCAATTGCCTATAATACTTTAAAGGAAAAACTTGATCAGGTTTTGAAAAAAGATAAAATCGTTGCCTTGGGGGAAATAGGTTTAGATTATTATTATAAAAATTCACCTCCCAAGATCCAAAAAGAGGTTTTTAGTCACCAACTTAGCTTAGCAAAAAAAAGAAATTTACCGGTAATAATTCATAGCCGGGAAGCAATGAAAGATACCTTAAAAATTCTTCAAGATAATAAGATTAATCAAGGAGTGGTACACTGCTTTTCGGGGACAGAAGAAGAGATGAAGATTTGTCTTGAGATGGGTTTATATATTTCTTTAGCAGGACCACTAACCTTTCCCAAAGCTTCGAATCTGCAAAAAATAGCAAGTTTAATTTCTCTGAGACGTTTAGTGGTAGAAACTGATTCACCTTATTTAGCTCCTCAGCCAGTAAGAGGAAAAAGAAATCAACCTGCTTTTGTAAAATATGTTCTTCAGAAAATATCTTTTTTGAGGGGGATTTCTGAGGAAAAATTAACTCAAATTACTTCCGACAACGCTAAAGAATTGTTTAAACTTTTTTAACTTTACCTAAGAGACTAAGAATATTAATACGATTTTTCTGTTGAGCGTGCAGGTTAACTATAAATACAAAACGCTCACAAGATATTTGATTGACATTTGCTTTACTATTTATTATATAAAGTATATAATATTGAAGAAAAAATCTTTTTCCCTTTGAGATGATAAGGCTTAGAGTAAGGTGAAAACAAAAATATTTTTTTCACCTTACTTCTTTTCCGTAAAGAGAGGAAAAAATGAAAAAAATTGATGTGATTATAAATAAAAAAAGGAGGGTGTAATGCTTAATTTTGCAGAAGAGTTATTATTGTTAGCACTGGATGATAAAAAAGGTATTATCATCGATAAAACTCCTATTAAATACGGCTTGATAGGAGCTATTCTTATGGATTTAGCTCTTATGAATAAAATTGAGGCAGACCTGGAAAATATCAAAATTGTTGACAAGTCACCAACGGGAGATGATATTCTTGACGATGTTTTAGCCAGGATTGCCCAATCCGAGGAAGCAAAGACAGTAGCATATTGGACTGTTACTCTTAACCGGAGTATTAACGAAATTGAAGAAAGATTATTGGAAAGACTTATGCAAAAAGGCATCTTAAAAAAAGAAGAGCGTAAAATCCTCTGGGTTTTTGCAACCAGGCGTTATCCCGTACAAGATGACCAGGAAGAAAAAGAGGTAAAGACTCGTATTCGTCAGGTTATTCTTAGTGATACTATTCCTGATGCACGCGATGTTGTTTTAATAAGCTTAATTAAAAGTTGTTACCTTGTTAATGAAATCTTTAGCCAGGAAGAAATAAATGTTGTCCAGGAGAGGATAGAACAAATCGCTAAAATGGATCTTATTGGTCAGACTGTTTCAAGAATTGTAGAGTCAATTATCCAAGCTGTTGCTATGGCCCCAATGTATCCCTAAATTATTGGGGGAATAATGGGGTCAAGTCTTTAACATTTGATATTCAAAAAGTTTAGTTTGTTTTGGAATTTTTAATAAACCTTTCCGACCAATCCTATTTTCACTTTACCCAAATGCTAAGTAAGAATATTTATAGCCTTGGAGAAGCTTTTATTCCGGGTAATAGCCAGCACCCACAATCAAAGTAAGATTATTAATCACTGTTTTCTTTAGATAAGCCATTTTCTTGGATGGTTTTACTTCGCCTGGTTTGGGCCACATGTATTCCATCCAGCAATCATTTTCAAATCTGAGAATTTCCAGTTCTTCACGCACATAATATTTACCTTCACTATCTTGGATGTTAGCTACATTGGTGCCCTCAAGCTCTGGGGAGGCGGCATTCAGCAGTTCATTCCCTTTATCGTCTTTTATAAATATGTAACTATTTTGAAACATGAATTCACTGGATTTTGAGCGCAGGGTATCAAAAGCTGCTAAGCCTTCTTTTTCTAAAAGAGAAACGGCGTTATCAACCATATCAACTATAAATATTTTTTCGCATTTCATGTTATATTTTCCACTTATTACAAAGTAAGTTTTTCCTGAGGGCGCCTTTACTCTTTTAAGAAAACTAGATTTCCAGGTAGGGTCCTTCTCTCCTGGTTTTGGCCACATATAGTGCACCCAACCTTCTCCAGTTGGGCTTGTGGCTTTTTCTACCAACATTTTTCCAAGAGGCTTATCGTTTATATCTTTCATGTCGAGCATATTTTTATCTTCTCCACTCACATCTGGTGGATAAACATAACGCATGCCATCCAATCCCCAAACGATGACATAAGTACTGTTGTAAAACCACTTGCTATTTTTTTCTCTAAATTGGGGAAATGCTTTTTCGCCAAATTTTTCAATCTCTTGTGTCGCCTCGTTAACAAAAAGAACAAGTTCCTTTGTTTCTTCATTTTCATAATTTGCTGTATTGTAGGCCAAGCAAGAGGTAAGGGGAATCATAAATAAAACGAGAGCACACAACACTTTAATTTTTTTCATTTTTTCCTCCAAATGGGAAAAGAACCTAATTATTTTTTATCTTTGGTACTTTTTATCAAATTTATTCATTATGTCAAATTTAAATGGAAAATACTTAATAATTTTCTTTTCTATCGCTAAAAAGGTTTGACAAAACACTTAACTGCGATACATTGTGACTAACCTAAATCAGGGATTTCACCTTTGGTAAATGGGGTAATATTTTTTTGGAAAACAAAACTATTAAAAGGAATAAAAGAATGGAAATAGCTACCCGGGTTCCTCAAATACCTCAACTAACACAATTTTGTGAATCACTGGCAGAGATAGGTTTTCGATATCTTGAACTTGGTAATGGTATATTATCCAATTACTCCAAAGCTGAGATAGAGAAACTTTCTCATGTTTTGAATAGAAATAAAATGGAGATATTTTCTGTCCATGCACCGTTTTTACCTACAATTGACTTATCTTCTGTGGATAACGCTCAAAGAAATAAAACTTTATACTTTCACCAGAAATTTATCGATAAAATGCAGGTTTTTGGAACTTCTATTTTAGTTATTCATCCGGGAGGAGAGCTACAGGGAAAGGATATTAAAACGCGTCTTGATATGTTTCGAAGGAGTCTGGAATATCTACTTCCCCGTGTCCAGAAAGATAATATAACACTGGCTATAGAAAATTTGCCACCTGGTCATGTGGGGAATAAAGCAGAGGATTTAAGAGATATTATCAAAGAATTCCAGTCTAATCATCTTGGGATTTGTTTTGATACCGGTCATGCTCATGTGGGAGGAAGATTAAAAGAATGTTTTGATAAATTAAGAGAGTTTATTGTCACCTTTCACATTCATGATAACGAAGGATCTGAGGATATGCATTTGCAACCGCCCTACGGAAGTATTCAATGGGAACAATTTATTTCATGGGTGAGGGCAATGTCCTTCCCAAATCCTCTTGTTATGGAGTGTTATCCCTGGGGGATGGTAGAGTATAAATGGGCGAAAACCGAAATCGAGCTTCTTTTTGAAGGAAAAATGATACGTGCGCATTGTTTTCCCTCAGGCTATGTTCGCTGCCCTGTATGTGGGCGCTTTTTTTTTGAGTACCGGAAAAAAGCGGTGTGTTACTGCTCGTTCAAGCGAGGCGAAATAATTCTTTAAAGAATAAATAGTAATGATGTTCGGTGTTATGAGTTAAAGGAGAATAAGTGTGGGTTTTACCAAAAGAAAAAAGAGAATAAACTGCCATTTTCTTACTTTCTTTTTTCTTAGAAAAATAGCTTGTTCCCTTTTTTTAATCTTTATTATTAGTTTACTTTTATGTTGTACGGAAAGTATAGCTTCAATAAAGGCTAGTGCGCTCGCCGGTAATATTGCTTTTCTTAAGAATAATGATGTCTGGATTATTAATCGGTATAAAAAAAATCCCTGGCAGATAACAAACACTGGAGGTAAAGTTGAAGACTTTTTATTTTCCTCTACCTTGCGTTACCTTGTTTATTCAAAAGTCATTGGCTTAGTTGATGAGCCAGGTATATTTGAGGAAGAGGGTCAAGTTCCTAAAAGAGCAGTATGTTCCCTGGTCATAGTTGATCTTATTAAGGAAAAGATAGTGAAACAGATACTACCCCCTGAGAGTAGTTGGATATACCCGAGTTGTTGGCTGCCCGGCGAAAAATTATTGTTCTACGCCTCTTCTGGTTTTGAGGTATGGGGATTTTTTGAATATAACATTCAGCAAAGAACTGAAAAAGAAATAAACTATACCGCAGCATCTGTGTTACTTGGGGCTGATTTTTCTCAGGACAATTTATTTATGGCATATGTTGGTGATTATTCAAAGATGGAAAAAGAATTTTGGATGAACTTGCACTTAGTCGATTTACAATCAGGCTACGATAAAGTTCTTTTATCTAAAAAAAGTATTTTATATCCCACAATTTCTCACGATCAAAAAAACATCGCTTTTCTGGAAGTAACATCGCTCAAAGGTCAGTATTTTGATAACTTGTGGGTATCTAATATTAACAATGGTTCTTCTGTTAAACTGTACGCAGGACCTGCCCGAGCAAAAACTGGTGAGCTTGCTTGGTCTTTTGACGATAGGTCTATCGGGATGTTTTTTTCACCGGAAGCGGGGATTGTGGAAATCCAAACTCCAGAAATTTTTCATCGCTTAAGTGGGGCGGATTTTAACTGGAGCGAGAATAAAAAAGTTATATTTAGCCAGGGAAATAACATATATTTTTATGATTTAAATACTAAAAAGAGGCAAATATTTTTGGAAAATGCTTCAAAACCTAAATTTTTAAGGGAGGGCGCAAATGAAAATTATTAAAAAGGGCGTCATAGAAATGGCTTTAGTAGGTTTATTAATGGTAGTTGTTAGTCAGATAGTTTTTGCTAAACAATGGCAGCCTTTTCAATTCAAAGGAGATGAGCGTTTTGAGTATCGGGTTAGCTGGCAAACTCACGACAAGGTGAAAGATGCCACTTACATCTTAGATTTGAAAAAAAGCGAAGAAAAGACGGAAGCAGGTGAGGATATTTACCAGGTGAGCTATACCACGCAAGGTAAGTTGAGAAAAGAAGATTTAGGGCCAGAAGCTGCGTTTGGTTTTTGGAGTACGTACGGAATTTCTTTGAATGTTTTAGTATTGAATCCTGCCTACGGTTTTTTCTTTGCTCAAATGGATTTAAAGGTGGGAGAGAAGATGGATTTCTATGGAGCAGGAACTGTAAAAATATCAGATAAGGCTCATATTGCTGAAAGAGAAGGATTTGTATGTCAATTTTTTCAGCAGGTCGATGCTAAAGAACAGTTAGTAGCAGAATGGGTTATTGATCCAGAGATTGCTTTACCGCTTCGCAGCCGCGTATTTGAAAACAATCAAGTGCAAAGTGAAGTTGAGCTTGTAAGCTATCACCAGTATTAAACGCTTTAAATGGAAGTTAAAAAAATAAAAAGGGA
>CAZGDY010000086.1:0-7449 GCA_964524965.1 uncultured Clostridia bacterium | reverse complement strand
AAACAGAGGAAAAACTTTACCAAATTTTACAAAAAAATATTTATTCTAATCTTACGGTAGAAAAAATAATACCAGCTTTCCCGAAGACTGTTTTCTCTGAAATGAAAGCGGGAGAGGTTAAAAAAATTTTGCAAAGAGAAAACCTTGAAGTTTTGCCTGTGGAAGAAAAAAATGAAATAGTAGGGATAATATCCAAACAAAAAGTAGAAAACATAATTAACCAAAATTGTCTTAATAGTTCGATTAAAAGTTATTATTCCCGAAAATTTGTTTCTATATCACCTACTTTTTCATTAAAGAAGGCCCAGCAGACAATGGTGGAAAAAGAAACACCTTATCTTTTAGTATTCCGGGGGAATAGTTTTTTAGGTACAGTTACCAGTTTTGATCTTTTTAATGCATTCCATGCTGGCTCTTCCTGGGAAAATTTAAAATTACTTTTGGAGAAAAGAGTCCCTCCTGGCATTATGAATATCCTGATAGAGACAGGAAAACTTGCTGTTAAGATAGGTTGGTCATCTTTTATTGTGGGAGGTTTTGTGAGGGATTTGCTCTTAGGAAATGAGAATTTAGATATAGATCTTTTAATCGAAGGAGATGGCGTTATCTTCGCTAAGAAATTAGCTAAAAAATTAAATGCTGATTTAATACTTCACTTAGAGTTTGGAACAGCCACCCTTAATTTAGCTAATGATTTTAAACTTGACATAGCCACTTCGCGGCGTGAGTTTTATTCTAGTCCTGCAGTTTTGCCTCAGGTTGAGAAGGCTCCTTTGAGAGAGGATCTTTTTCGCAGAGATTTTACTGTCAATGCAATGGCTATTAGCATTAATCCATCTGATTTTGGTAGATTAATTGATTTTTTTGGTGGAAGAGAGGACCTTAAAAATTTAAAAGTAAGAGTTTTGCACTCCAGAAGTTTTATAGATGATCCGACACGAATATTTCGCGCTATAAGGTTTGAGCAAAGATACGGATTTTCAATTGATAAAGGCACGGAAAAGTTATTAAAAGAAGCATTAAGGGAAAATATATTTTGTCATGTAAGTGGTAAGCGTATAAAAGAGGAATTAATTCAAATTTTAGAAGAGGATGAACCAGGGAAAATAATTCTCAGGATGCAGCAATTAAAAGTTCTAGGAGTTATTCATCCAGGGATTTGTTTAACGTCGCCTAAAGGTAAAATCCTGGATGGTTTAATAGATTCTATTGCTAGATATGAGGTTGTTAAGGGAGAAAAGATTAGAAGATGGTTAATTAGATTGGCTTTACTTCTGGATGGACTACAGAAAAAGGAAATAGAAGATTTTTGTTATAACTACGATTTTACTCGGAAAGAAAAAAAAACTCTTTTGACAAGTGCCCAAGAATCGTCGGAGATAATAAAAAGATTGAAATCGCCCCGAATGAGGTCCAGTTCCATTTATTATCTTTTAAGGTCCTATCCCCCAGAGGTGCTTGTTTTGGCGATGGCAAAAACAAAGAGTAATTTGATTAAAAAAAGAATAATTTTATATCTTTTTTCCCTTACTAAAATTGAATTGGAAGTAAATGGAAATGATTTAAAAAAAATGGGTTATCATCCCTCACCTAAGTTTTCTTGTATTTTAGAGAAAGTAAAGAAGGCAAAGTTAGACGGAGTAATAAGTACTAAAAAAGAGGAAATCGAGTTTATCAGGAAAAATTTTTATTTAGGAGAAAGTAAATGAGAGCAGTTATTCTTATCTGTGGTTTGATAATTTTATTTTTTTCGATTATTTTACACGAAATTGCCCATGGCTTGGTGGCTGAGCGACACGGGGATCCCACGGCAAGAATTATGGGAAGAATAACTCTTAATCCTCTTCCGCACATAGATCCCATAGGGACGATAATGCTACCGGGAATTATGATTATTATGAATCTTTTTGGAGGAGCTTTGCCTATATTTGGATGGGCAAAGCCAGTGCCTATTAATCCGGGGAATTTAAACAATCCTAAGAGAGATATGATGTGGATTGCCTTGGCTGGGCCAGCTACCAATTTTGCGATAGCTCTTTTTCTTGCTCTTGTTTTTCGCTTATTTGGTGCACCGAGCAGCTTAGCTGGTGTAATTCTTTTCTATGGAACAACCATAAATCTTTTTCTTGCTTTTTTTAACTTGATCCCTCTTCCCCCTCTTGATGGATCGCGTATTTTATCCGGAGTTCTTCCGGAGCATTTAAGCTTTCGCTTAGCTCAGATTGAGTCTTTTGGTTTTATTATTATTATTCTTTTGCTGGTGGGAGGAGTACTTAACTATCTTTTTTTAGCTTTAATCCGGTTAAGCGTTGTCTTAACTAACGCTCCCTTTTTTTTATAATGAGAGAATATTTTTAGAAGATTCTTTTTTTTCAAAAACGTACTTTGTTGTTGGTTTCACTTTCAAAGGATATTTTCCTGTGAAACAAGCAGTACAAAAATCTTCAGGTTTTTTTACACAGCTTAAAAGTCCCTTTAAAGTTAAGTAGCCCAGGGAATCAGCTCCCACTTTTTTTCTTATTTCATCGAGAGTACTGATTGAGGCTATTAACTCTCGCCTTACAGGAGTATCAATTCCAAAAAAACAAGGATATTTTATGGGAGGAGAGCTAATTCGGAAGTGAATTTCTTTTGCTCCCGCTTCACGCAAAAGCCCGAGTATCTTTTTGCTGGTTGTTCCCCTTACGATAGAATCGTCAACCAGGACTATTTTTTTATCCTTAAGGACTTTTTTTATAGGGTTTAGTTTTATTTTAACTCCCATGTCTCTTATGAATTGGAGAGGTTGTATAAATGTTCTTCCCACATAGTGATTTCGAGTGAGGCCCATGCTATAAGGTATTTGACTTTCCTGTGAATATCCCAGTGCGGCTGATATTCCTGAATCGGGAACCGGAATTACAAGGTCTGCTTTGGTTGGGTATTGCATGGCTAAAACCTTGCCCATTTTCTCTCTTATATCGTGAGTGGTTTCTCCAAATACTATACTATCGGGACGGGCAAAATAGATGTGTTCAAATATACATTGAAACGGTCTTTTTGGTTTTTCTATTATGTAAGATTTTATTCCTTTTCGGTCAATAATCACCATCTCCCCTGGTTTAACTTCTCTTATATACTGGGCTCCTACAAGATCAAAGGCGCAGCTTTCTGAGGCTAAGAGATAACTCTTTCCAAGCGACCCCAATACAAGAGGTCTGAACCCAAGAGGATCTCTTGCCCCAACGAGGGTATCGTTCAAAAGCATAACCAAAGAGTAAGCACCTTTAACTTTTTTTAAAGCCTCAACTAATGCTATTTTTCCTCCAAATGATTTATTAAATTTAGTAAAAAGATGAACAATTATCTCTGTATCCATTGTAGATTGAAAAATAGAACCTGAAGATTCTAGTTCTTTTCTTATCTCTGCTGCGTTTATAAGATTTCCATTGTGAGAAATAGCTATTCCTTCCCCGAAAAAGCTTATAAGTAGAGGTTGAATGTTAGATGGAGAAGATGATCCGGTTGTAGAATAGCGATTATGTCCTATAGCAAAATTACCAGGTAAGCTATTAAGGACTTCTTCGCTAAAAATAGATGCTACAAGACCTTTACCTCTTTTTATCAAGGTATTTGACCCATCCGATACAACAATGCCAGCACTTTCTTGACCCCGGTGCTGGAGAGCATAAAGACCTAAGTAAGTTAGTTTTGCTGCCTGAGGATGGTTATGTACGCCAAACACTCCACATTTTTCTCGCACCGTGTACTCCTTTTCATAAATTCTATCCAAAGACTATATACTGTCAACTTGACAAAAAAATATAAAATAATACGTTGTAGCATTACCGACACATTGTTGTTATAATCAAACAAATTGGTAAATATGAGTAAAAAAGACAATTCAAATCGGAGAGAAGGTAGATATTTAGTAAACTCCGTTGCTAAAGCTTTAGGTATTTTAGATTTATTTGATTTTGATGAGGAAGAGTTTTCAGTATCTCAAATAGCTACAAAAATTAATTTAAACAGAAGTTCAATTTATCCTATTGTGTCTACTCTCCAAAAATTTGGTTATTTGCAAAAAAATGAGTTATCAAAAAAGTACAGATTAGGGTTCAAACTTATCGAAAAAGGTGAGGTAGTTATTAATCGGCTGGGAATAGCTAAAATAGCAGAACCTTATCTTTACGAGCTTGCTCATAAGATTGAGGAGAGTATTTATCTTGCCATGTTAGATAAAATGGATGTTGTTCATATTATTTGCAAACATCCTGTTCCCCAATCCTTTCCTTATTTAATGATGAACTCTCCCACAGGAACGCGAGCACCAGCTCATTGTACGGCTCTTGGTAAAATTCTTCTTGCCTTTCTTGAGCCGGGAAAACTTAATGAGCTGTTAAAAAAGACGGTACTGAAGCCACTAACAAAAAATACTATTACAGACGGGAAACTGTTGAAGGAGCATTTAGCTCAGGTTCGTAAGCAAGGTTTTGCTGTAGATAATGAGGAGTTTGTGGAGGGAGGAGTTTGTCTGGCAGCTCCAGTGAGAAATTATACTGGCCAGGTTACTGCTGCTGTTAGTATTTTTACCCCCACAGTTCGCGTTTCTACTGAACGTCTCCAAGAGTTGATAAAAAAAATCAAGGATACGGCAGCTAAAATATCTCATAATTTGGGAGCAGGTTAGAAAAACTTTTCTAACCAAAATATACTGTAGAAGTAGAGTCCAAGCCTATTTTAGACTACAGACGCACCGAATTTGTTTTAACTATAATTATAAGCTCAAGAGGTCTGGACGGGGTGATCGAGATGAGTGATAGAATAGCAGTTATCCGCAGGGGTAGAACTATAAAAGAATTTGAAGCGGAAGAGCTGCCCAAAAAGGAAATTGCTATACAGGGAGATTAATTTTTACAGGTTCTATGATAGTTGTGGTTACTGGTTTTTACGAGAAAATAACCAGGAAAATAAGATAAAATAAAAAATTTGAAAGGAGTTAAGATGAATGGACTAGAAAGAATAAGGAAGGTTTTAAAGTTTGAGGAACCAGATAGAGTACCGGTTTTTCCCCTGGTTCATTTTGGTACCGCCCATTTGGGAGGGGTAAAGATTAAAGAATTTTCTGTTGATGCTAAAGTAAATGCTGCTTGTTTAATTAATGCCTATAGAATATGTGGCTATGATGGAGTCGGTCCCGCTGCCGATGTAACTATTGAAGGAGAAGCAGTAGGAAGTAAAGTAAGTTATCCTGAGGATAATGTGCCTTCTGTTGAAGAGCCATTTTTGAAATCAGCAGATATCAATAAGTTGGAGATGCCAGATCCCTATAAAGCAGGAAGAATGCCGATGATTATCGAATCTACCAGGATATGCTCTCAGGAAATAGGTAAAGAGGCCTTTATATGTCCCTCTATAATGGGCCCCATGAATTGTGCCAGCCAGATTAGAGGAGTAGAGCAGTTAATGTACGATTTTACTGATAGGCCTGATTTTGTTGAAGAACTCCTGGATTTTACTATAGAACTGGAAGTAAGATATGGGAAAGCTCTAATTGATGCTGGAGCTCATGGATTTTTAGTAGGAGAAGCCTTGTGTTCGCCTGCTTTTGTCTCTCCTCAGCTTTACAAAAAGTACCTAGTTCCAAGGCAAAAAAAACTAATCTCTGCTCTTTTTGATTATGGGTTAGAAGGTACCACCCTCCATATCTGCGCTGATACATCACCTATAATGGAAGATTATGCTGTAAATACTGGGACTAATATGATTGATCTTGATTGGCAGGTTGATATGGCTTGGGCAAAAAATTTGCCAAGTGTAAAAAAAGCAGGAGTAACGGTTCGTGGTAATTTAAATCCAGCTGGCAAGTTATTCATTGGAACTTTCCAGGAAGTTGTTGATGAATCTAAATTGTTAATAGAAAAATGCGCAAAAGGAGGAAGATTTATACTTGGTACAGGTTGTGATGCTGCCCCTGATTCAGTACCTGAAAACCTAAAAGCTATGGTAGAAGCTTCAAAGAGATTTGGCAGGTATTCTACTTAAAAATAGTAATTATTTTGCAAGGAGGTTTAAGGTGGTGCAGTTAGAAGTAAAATTGGAATTAAAAACAGGAAAAGAAAAAGAATTTTTGGATATTTTTAAAACCCAATTTGCTCCGGCGATGTCAAGGCAATCTGGATTTGTTCGGGTAAGTTTACTTAAACAAAGAGAAAGTAAATCTCAATGTCAGATTGAAATAGTTTTTGAGTCCGAAGAAAAGCGTCTTGCCTGGGTTAATACCGAAGAACATGAAAAGATGTGGCCAAAATTAGCTACTTTTGTTAGTAAAGATTCTGCTATGGGATTTAATGTTTTAGCAGAAATTTCCCGTTAATCTGATAATAGACGATAAAGTACAAAATAAGATTATGAAAAGGAGATAAAGATGGTAAGTGTAAAATGGTTGGGTCATGCCGCTTTTGAATTGGTGAGCGATAAAGGAAAGCACATATATCTTGATCCCTGGCTTGATAATAATCCTGCTTCACCAATAAAAATGAAAGATGTTGAGGAGGCTAATATTGTTTGCGTAAGTCATGGTCACAACGATCACATTGGAGATGCTCTTGAAATTACAAGAAATATCGGAGCAAAACTTATTTGTTCGCCCGAGATAGGTGCTTACGCTGATAGCAAAGGCTTAAAATCCGATGAGGCCTCTTATCCTTTAAATGTGGGTGGTTCGGTAATAATAGATGGAATTACCATCCATATGACCCCGGCGGTACATACTACTGAATTATATGGTGAGGAATGGTTGAAAGATAATAAAATATTACCTGGGGCAGGCTCAGTGGGATATATAATAGAAACAGAGGAAGGCGTTAGAATATATTTTGCTGGCGATACAGGTTTATTTGGGGATATGAGGATGATAGGAGAAATTTATAATCCTCAAATAGCTCTTCTTCCCATTGGCGGAAAGTATAATATGGGACCAAAACTCGCTTCAATTGCAACAAAATGGATAAGACCCCGGGTTATCATCCCAATGCATTACAATACTTATCCAGCCATAGAGCAAGATACTAAGGTTTTTGAAAATCAGATAAAAGATAGCGTTCCTGGAGTACAACTTGTGGTTTTAAAACCGGGGGAAAAATTTGAATATAGTGATAAATAAATATTAATTAAATCTAAAACCTTTGGAGAGAATGTATAGACCGGATATGCCTGATAGTTATTATCCAGGAAGTCATTTGCCGGAGGAAATATTGCAAGAGATATTCAAATAATCCCGTTGAATCTGATAAAATTCCCCGGATGTTCGTACTGATAAAAAGCATCCGGGGAAACTGTTTATGATTCTAAAAAACATTGGGGAAAAGTGGTACTAAACTTAATTTAAATTGGGTGAGAGAAGTTCCGATTACTCAAGATTACGCGTTAAGTCATCTAAAACTGGTAACTGGGAAAAAATAAAAAAAT
>CAZGDY010000085.1:0-7551 GCA_964524965.1 uncultured Clostridia bacterium | reverse complement strand
GCTTAAGTTTGAGAGTTGTGCAAGACTTATCTTTTGTTTAGTTTTTTGCTTTAGTAAAAATGTGCTTGAGGCAGGTTATTTCCCTGTTCACTGGCCAGAAAATACCTTAACGCCCTCCTTCAAAAATTGTACTTTATATGTAATTCAGGTCAATTTGGCATAAGATTCATAGCTTATTTTAAGCCCAACAACATCCATTATTTTGAGCTTTACAATCAATCTTCTGCAACTGATGCATAAGTTTGACAATATGGCTAAAAGAAAGATAATAAAAATCGATGAATAAATGGGCAATGGCGAACTAATCAAAAAAGGCAAATCAAAAAAAATAATTTCATATTTTGAAAATAATTGCCTTCCATAACTTCATAAAAACATATCTGATGAACGGAGTGTAGAATATGAACATTACTGCAGTTATTATAAATGGTACTGCGGTGACAGCCCTTATTTTAGCGTTTATCAAAGACAGAAAAAAAGCAGTCCAATCACTTAAAATAGCTCTGAAATCATTCATAAAAATGCTCCCAATGGTATTTATCATAATCATTGCAATAGGCTTGCTTCTCGGTTTTGTACCACCCGACCAAATATCAAGGTTCGTAGGAGAACAATCAGGAACAGGCGGAGTGTTACTTGTTGGAATGGTGGGTGCTCTTATGCATATCCCTGCTTTGTTATCGTTTCCTTTAGCGGCTTCAATTCTTGAAAGCGGTGCATCAATTACTGTTATTGTTGCATTTATTACCACGCTAACCATGATTGGAATGATTACATTGCCGCTAGAAATAAAGGAACTGGGCAAGAAAATGGCTCTGTTAAGAAATGGAATAAGTTTTCTCATTGCAATCGTAATTGCTTTTATTATGGGGATGATTATATGAAACCGGGAAAAAAGCAGGCAAAACAAAAGAAAAAAATGATAAGAGATTGGATTTTCCTTAGCATTACTATTGTTATTGTCGTAGTTCTTCTATTTATTTTTCCAAAAAAAATTGGACCTGTAACTTCAACAGCCCAGGAATATTTTATTAAAATGATTATCATTTTTCCTGCAGTGATGGTACTCATGGGTCTTTTCGCTGTTTTTATTTCTGATAAAACAATCGTAAAACATTTAGGAAAAACCTCAGGCATCAAAGGCATAGCATTGTCTATCCTTATTGGAACGCTACCCACAGGACCGCTTTATATAGCTTTTCCAATGGCTGCAACCCTTCTTAAAAAAGGAGCCCGTGTTTCTAACATCATTGTTTTTCTTTCGGCATGGGCCTGTATTAAAATACCGCAGGAAATGGTTGAATTACAATTTCTGGGTGGAAAATTTATGTTTTTACGATTGATTTTAACAGTTATTTTTGTAATACTTATGGGAGTTGTTGTGGAAAAAATAATTGGATGGGATAAAAGAGGAAATAAAATGAATGTGAAAAGAAGTGTTAAAAGATGATTTTGGGAAACATACCAAAAATAGTTGGAATGATCTATGCGATAATTGCCTTGTTTATTTTGGTATGTTTATTTTATAAAAACAAGGTTAATAGAAATATTGGCTCTTTATTTCTCATCATATCTGTACTGATGGGTTTTTTGGTTTTTGCACCAATGTTTCCGAATCAACTCCAAGTTCTTCTTCTCGGAAATGTTAAACAACTTGGAGCACCTATCCCAATTGCCATACTTGGTCTTGCGTTATTTATTATTTTCACATTTATATTTGGAAGAATATTCTGTGGATACCTCTGTCCTCTAGGTGCACTGCAAGAAATTGTTGATTTTATACCAGTAAAAAAACTTAAAATCAAAAATAAAACACTACCCATAGCTTTCCGTCTGATTTTTTTTACCGCATTTGTTGTTTTAAGCGTAATCTTTTCAATGGGCATTCTTAAATTTTTTGGTTTTTATGATTTTTTCAGTTTGGATATTAATTAAATTTTTTTCTACATATTTTTGGTCTTGTTAACAATCTCCATCTTTGTTTATCGGCCATTTTGTTGGTTTTTTTGTCCTTATGGTGCTTTACTGTCTTTAATTTCTGTTAAAGGTTTGCTTAAATTAAAAAGAAATGATGATTGCATTGATTGTGAAAAATGTGAGAAAATCTGTCCCACAAATGAGGCAGGCAAACTTGATCTAAAACAGGAATGTTACCTGTGCAACAGATGTAAGGATGTTTGCCCTGTCAATGCTATTGAATATTGTATGAGGAAGATAAAAAAAACAGACCAACAAAAAAAGAAAAAAATGAGTTAATTTAGTCCTGAGAGAAGTTGAAAAAAAGGGAAAATCTATCTTAAACACTTTTCCGGTAAGAATCAGGAGACAAAACAGTCAATGGAAAGTATAACTATAGTCGTTCCTTCATACTGGGGTCTGGAAGATGAACCATTGTCAGTTAAAGATGAGATTATTTTTGATCATCCAACTCCGCTCAATAAAGAAGGGACTCTGGGACGACTGCTAGACAGCTTTGAGTTACTTGACACAGAAGAATTTAAAGTAGTTATTGTTGCTGTCGCCAATACCCCTCGACTCACCAATAAGGTCGCAAACAGGCTACAGCAATTAATCCAGCCCTATAATAAAAAGTATGATATAACTATTTTACACAGCCAGACCCTCGACAAACTCCGGCGTAGCCTTGTTAAAGAAGGTGTACCACCAACTACTTGTGAGCTTATCAATTTACAGGGTTACTCAGCTGTGAGAAATATCTGTTCGTTAGCTGGTATTCTCAATGGAAGTGAGATAACCGTATTCCTCGACGACGATGAGCTCATCACCGAGAAAAGATTTTTGAGCAAGGCTAAGAAATTCATTGGAACTTCACATCAAGGTCACTTAATTCAAGCAGTGGCAGGCTATTACCTTCAACCTGATAGCTACCGACTTGATGAGCGCCAGGTACCTGAGTGGCGTAAAAGTTATTGGAACAACGCATCCGCTATGAACGAAGCATTTGAGTTAATTATTGGAAAACCTCCTCGTCTGAAACCCACCCCTTTTGTCTTTGGAGGCAATATGGTAATTCACCGCGATGCACTAATGAAAGTTCCTTTTGACCCGCTTATTACTCGAGGAGAGGATATTGATTTCCTGATTAATCTCAAGATTAATGGCATAACTTTCTGGCTTGACAGGGAACTATATGTTAAGCATTTGCCACCAAAGTTCTTTAGACCGCTCTGGAAAAGTCTACGAGAAGATGCAAAACGATTCCTGTATGAGAGGAAGAAAATAGCCGATCACAACAAAGTAAAAGATATTAGTCAGAAAAAGTTAATGCCTTACCCCGGTATGTTTCTCGGTTCTGACCTGGAGAATCGAATTATCAGGACAAATGAGCTCCTGAGAAAAGAATACAAAAAACTCTCAGATGAAAAAGGTGTAAATGAGTGCGATAAAAATATCGACCTAGCTCGTAATAATCCATTTGAGAAACTGGACACTTCAACGTGGCTTAACGAGCTCACCACTAAGTGGCAAGAGTTGGCTCAAGCTGCATTAGGTCGGGGAATTCTCAAATAGAAACGCCCCTTATTCTCTAACTAACAAAAAAAAACAAAAACATATAAAAATATTATTTATACCAAAGAAATTTCCTCGTAATAAAGTTATTGATAGACCAGCTCTACAAATAAATCAACAAAAATAATCGTGTCTTAATTGAGGAAAGATTTTCCTGAAAAAGGGGAGTAAAGATTCTTAAGCAGGTTTTAGAGAAAACAATAATAGAAAGCTAACACCTGGTTTATATAATGATTATGCTAATGAAGTATATTTTAATGAACTCTTACCACTCGTGATAAGAGCACTGGACGAACAACGAGTACGCTAACTATCGCTATTCCACCAATAATTGCATGTGTCGTTAAGCTCTCACCTATAAAAAACCATACTAACATCGGACCAACAGCAGTCTCAAGAAGTGTAATGAGACCACTCTCAGCTGGTGGCAAATGACGCGAACCGCTGAGGAAAAGACAAAAGGCAATACCAAGCTGTACTATTCCTAAAAAAGCCAAAATAGCCAGGTCGCCTTGGCTCACACTTATTGCACCATTGGACATGAAAAATGCCACAACAACTGAGATGACACCACCAATACATGCGGCTGGTACCATATCAATCTTTCGAGTTCCCCGAACGATAACAATGCTGGCACTAAAAACCAAGGCTATCCCAAGCCCAAAAAGGTCACCGATAATCATTATGGACCCAACCGAACCAGAAAGCATAATAACAGCGCCCCCAATAGCAAAACCAATAAGTAAGAAGGTTACCCAGGAGACTTTTTCTTTGAGGAACCACCACCCGAACAAAGCAGCAAGAAGAGGGGCTGTACCCTGAAGGATGAGTGCATTAGCAACCGCGGTATGAACAATCGCCATAACGTAAAAGGTAAATGCTGCCGCAAGACATCCGCCCACCGCTAAGCCCTCCAGACCAGTACACCGGAATGCTTTCAAAGTACGAGAGCGATAGCGCACAAGCACATAGATAAACACTGTTATTGTCATAAACAGGGATCGCCAAAAAATAATAAGCCAGGGACCTGCCTGCACCGAGCGAATACCCAATCCCCCGATGCTCCACAGCAGCGCACCACCAACGCTCATGATAACCCCCGAGCGGTAAAGCGAGCTTCGCACCAATGTTTCTTTCCTCCTCTAACAAAAAATATAGCAAAAACCCCATTAGATTCAGGCTAAATTTCAAAAATCTATCCACCAAGATACATTAAAACAGTATGTTTTAAGCCCCGGATAGAGCACATCCATTAAGTTAGGATTCAGGACGATTAGTTTTAGAAATATTAGTCACATTAATACTATTATCTGGAAAATTAACTCTATATCTTTTTCTTCTCCCATTAACATAGCTTTCTCAAACTCTTTAACTTGTCCGTTGTACCAGTTCAAAGATTACTCCTCCAATCTCCACCGTATCTAAATAAGCAAAATAAACCGCAGAATTCCGACCACTCTGGAGTACTTGAATTCCCATTTTTTCACAAAGAGTTAGCTTTTCATCTATATCTTTTACATCAAACCCTAAGTGATGTATCCCTTCGCCTTTTTCTTTTAAAAAATCATGGTAAATGGTAAGTTTAGAAATAGGTTGGACAAGTTCAAATTCCACCGGGCCCAAAGAACAAAAACCCATTACCCACAGAGAATTTACCAATTTACCGTAATAAAATATCTCCGTGAAAGAAGATTCTATTTTAACAAAAGGTCCTAAACTTAATCCCTTTTCGTAATACTTTATTGTTTTATCGATATCTTTAACAACTACTCCAATGTGGCTAACAGCAGGAAGAGTCAGCCTTTCTCTTATTTCCTGGTTAATTTTCATCTTCGTTTCCTCCTCATGTTTTTTTTAAGTAGAGTCAATTTAATTAAAGAAAATGTTAAAGGAGCCGAGAAAAAAAGACTAAGGCGGAGGAGTGGGAGGCTCACCTAAATCCTCTCCTGGTTTTTGGCCTCCACATCCGCTAAAACCTAAGCTTGTTAGAGGAATTAAAGTAATGAGCACTCCTACAGGTCCTGCTACAAGATAAATACCGCCGACCAGAGCTCCCATCGAGATGGTTACTACTGTTCCTCGATTACGCGGAAAAGGAATTAAATTGGAAGGTAAAATGAGACCTACTTGATTTAAAAAGAGAATAATACTTAAGATAATCAGCACTACACCTAGATATTTTCTTACCGATAACCTGTTAAATAACATCGCTCCCCCCATTTTTGTTTTATTGTGATAATCTTTTTATTTGATCAGAGATCTTAATAGAATTGCTCACTCCCAGACATAAGATATAAACATTTGAGGATAACTTTCCATCAATAGCATTAATTACTGTACTAATAGAACTCACAATTATCAAGAGATTGCCTTCAACCCCATTTACCCAATTATAGTTTAAATTTAAAAAAAGGTGAACAATCACTTTGATTTTTTCCTTCTAAGAACACCGCCAATTGCTCCCCCAATAAGACCCAAAAAAGCTGCGTATAAGGAAAGAATTACAAGGCCAGCCCCAATAATACTGCCAATCAGACCACCCATAACACCTCCAATAACTATTCCCAGAGAACCAAGAAGAAACCAGACAATTAAGGCCCCAATTACCCCACTCAAAAATCCAGCAAGAGCACCCCTGCCTACCCCACCTCCAGCAATAATTCCTCCAATAAAACCAGCCAGTATTGGTCCAAGAATGGGAATAAAATTAAGAAAAATCATAGCAATAAAACCTACAATCACTCCCAGTGCTAACATTTTTGCCCCCTTATTTTATTTTAAATACTATACTACCTTTTTCTCATTAAAATAACAAGAAATGTTAATGCTGCAGTAAAATTTTTTTCTTCCCTCAACCTTATTAAACAAGACAATTTCCAACTATTTTTTGATATAAATCAAAAGTTTTATGAACTCATCGCAAGCAAGATAATTTAATTCGACTGATTGCCTCTGTTAACTTTTTCTTTTAATATATCTAAATATGAGCAAAAAACCTTTATTTTTTTATGGCTGGATTATTTTGGCCATATCTTTTATTACTATGGTTTTAACCTATGGAGCTCGCAACTCCTTTTCCGTTTTTTATGTGGAGATTCTGGATGAGTTTGGATGGAGCAGAGCCAACACTGCCGGCATTTTCTCTATTAGCATAATTACATACGGGATAACTGCTCCCTTTGCTGGAGCTCTAGTAGATAAATTTGGCTCTAAAAGAGTTCTTTTGACCGGTGGAATTATTTTGACTTTAGCTATTATGCTGTGCAGCAAAGCAAATACCATATATCATTTTTACCTGTTATTTGGCGTTGTAAGTGCTATAGGGCATAGTTTAATAGGATATCCAGCTATTCTTCCTTTATTGTCTAACTGGTTTGTTCTGAAACGAGGAATGGTCTTTGGAATACTTGCCTCAGGATGGGGAGTATCTTTCCTTGCAATAGTTCCTCTCGTACAATACTTAACTGCAAAATTTGGCTGGCGCACATCTTTCCTTTTGATTGGCATCCTCATGGGAGCTATTTTATTACCTTTGATTGCAATTTTTTCACACCACAGACCCGAAGATATGAATCTTTTACCAGATGGTGCTCATCTTTTAAAAAAAGAAAAATTGACTTCTCGTTGGGCCCAGAACGCAATAAAAATAAATAAAAAATGGGTAAACACCAGCTGGACTCTAAAAAAAGCTATGCAAACTTATCAGTTTTGGCTTATTTTTTTGACTTTTTTCTGCATCTTTGGACTTGTCGAAAACTTCATAGTAGTTCACCAAATCGCTCTGATGAGAGATGCGGGACTTAGCAATACCTTAACCTCTTCAGTAATTGCTTTCTGGGGAATAATGTTATTTCTGGGAACTCTGGGTGGTGGGTTTCTCTCCGATAAAATTGGCAGAGAAAAAACATTTACCTTGGGATGCCTTTTCTCGATTCTGGGTCTTTTTATACTTTTACTTCTGGAAAAAGGTTTACACAACCGGATATCTTACTTTTATGCATTTTTTTTTGGTTTAGGGAT
>CAZGDY010000084.1:0-7603 GCA_964524965.1 uncultured Clostridia bacterium | reverse complement strand
AAGGAAAAAAGGCCATAGGAGCAGCAATTCCAACATTAACCCCGATATTACCACATAAAGTGTGATACTGAAACTCGCGAGCCGACTTACCGCTGGAGGTGTAAATGGAGGCAGCGTTTCCATAGCGATTTTGATGGATTACATTAATGGCCTCATTAAGATTTTTAACTCTCATAATACAACCCACAGGACCAAAAATCTCTTCCTTAGCAATAACCATCTCAGGTGTTACATTTTCAAATACGCTAGGATTTAAAAAACAAGTTTCAGGATAATTACCTGTAACATTAACCTTTCTTCCATCAAGAATAAGTTTTGCTCCTTGCTGAACTCCTTTTTCTATATAATCTAAAACTTTATCTTTGCCTCTTTTTGACTGCAAGGGCCCCATTTGAGTAGCCTCATCAAGACCGTAGCCGACCTTAATCCTGGAAGCTGCATCTACAAAAGCCTCAACAAATCTTTTGTAAAAAAGATCATCTTCACCCACTACCAGAGCATTAGCTCCTGAAAGACATCTTTGGCCAGCGTTACCATAAAAAGAGGTCATTAAAGAGAGGATAGTTTTTTTTAAGTCAGCATCGGGCATAATTACTACAAAGTTCTTGGCACCTCCCTGGGCAATGATGCGTTTACCATTTTCTCCACATTCCTGGTAAATTTTTTTGCCCACAGTGGTAGAGCCAACAAAGGTAACTCCTTTAATATCAGGATGAGTGATAAGCTGAGAGGAAATCATTGCCCCTGAGCCATGTATCATATTCCAGACACCAGGAGGAAATCCAGCTTCTTCGATCAACTCGGTTACTTTTGCTTGGGTAATCGGGCATCTACTGGAAGGTTTGACAATTATACAATTTCCTGTAGCAACAGCATAAGGGGCAAACCAAAGAGGAATCATAAAAGGAAAATTAAAGGGAGCAATACAGCAAAAAACTCCTAAGGGTTGTCGAATTAGATATTCGTCAATACCAGTTGCGATATCCTCTAAGTTATAGCCCATCATTAAAGAGGGAATGCCTGCTGCAACTTCAACATTTTCAATTCCCCTTCTTGTTTCCCCTCGTGACTCATCAATAGTCTTTCCGTGCTCTTGAGTCTGGACTCTGGAAAGCTCCTCAAAATTCTCCTCTAAAAGCTCTTTAAGACGGAAAAGACAGCGAACTCGGGCTAAAGGAGTTGTTTTTCTCCATTCAGGAAAAGCTTTTTTAGCTACCTCAACAACCTCATCCACTTCTTTTTTAGTGGAGTAAGGAATCTTGGCGATTAACTTACCTGTTGCTGGATTAATAACATCCTGGAGCTCCCCCTTAGATTCTACCCATTCGCCATCAATATAATTTTTAAGTACCACTGGTCCTTTTACCGGTTCTTCTAAAATTGCCATTATTACCCTCCTTATAGATTTTGTAAATTTCTGTATTCTCGTCTTATTTTAAAGCTTTAGCCATTCGCCATTATTGTACAAAAAACCTTCTGGGTGTCAATTTTTGTATTAAAAATTAGCTTGACAGACTATTCTACTTTATTGTATAATACTTTAATTCTCCATTTGTAGTTTAAAGGGTGAAAAGATTTCTCAAAAAGATAAAAAACTTTAAGAAGATAAAGATTAATAAAATATCTTGGGAGGTGGGATAATTGCGTATTAAAAGGATATTAATGATTTGCCTGACTTTTTCCGTTATTTTTTCCAGTGGTGCTATTGCTAACTACTGGAAGGATACCTATGATATTTGCCACGATGTAGCTGAGGCTACAAATATCTACGAAATGCTTGAACAATACAATCAGGGTAATATTGCTAAAGAGGATTTATTTGAACAATTTGTCCTGACAAAAGAGATGACTTTTACCAGCTTAAAATTATGGAATTTATTGTGGTGGCAAGCCAAGGAAGGAGAAACAGGGACTTTAGAAGAAGCTGTTTTAAATTTTTTTGGGACCAGAATTGGTGCATTAGCTTACGCTATTGATCTGATTGAAATGGAAGAGATGAAAAATGAAGAACCCCCTAAAGAATTTGTGATTGCCCTTAAATTAGCTCAAGTACAACTTTCAGCCCATCAAAAAGTTTTAGAAGAGTTAGGAAAAGAATTAGAAAAAGTAGAGTAAATGTTCTTAAATAAACAATAAAAAACTCTCATAAAAATAAAAAAAAAGAGGTGGAGATAGCAAGATATCAACTCCTCCCCTTAACTCTTTCCCACAGGAGAAGAGGAAAAGGGTTCACGCCATCGTAAATTATTATTAGGAGAATAAAATGAAAAAAGTGAAGATAGGCTTAATAATGAGTGTTTTTTTGTGCATATGTATTTGTTTTCTTTCTTCATCCTCTCCGGCACAAACAGGAGCTGAAGAAGATTACCCGGTTGCGGTAAAACTTTATAACGACGGAATATTTGACCTTGCGGCACAACAGTTTCAAAATTTTATCGAAAAATATCCGGATGCCGAAAATTGCGACCAAGCCCAGTATTGGATGGGAATGAGTTTCTGGCAAACCGAAAAATATCCCCAGGCAACAAAAACTTTTGAAGCTTTCTTAAAGAATTACCCTAAAAGCAAATTTTTAGATAAGGGAATTTACCAATTAGGAGAATGTTACTATTTACTGGGAAATTTAGATGAGGCACTTTCCGCACACCAAAACCTCATTGATAATTATCCCCAGAGCGATTTGATGCCTTATACCCTTTATTCGTTAGGTTGTATTTATTATGAGAAAAGGAACTACTCAGATGCACTCCAATCATTTGAAAAGTTAAAAGAGGATTACCCCGGCTTTGAACACCAGGAAAAAGTCTGGTATTTTTATGCAAACCTGCTTTTCCTTGAAAAAAAATTCTCCCAGTGTGTCAATGAGTTCAATTCTTTCCTTAATATCTATCCAAATCCACATTATCTGATAGATATCTACGAGAAAAGAGGATTTTCCAATTTTGAACTAACACATTACCAAGAAGCAGTTGATGATTTCGAAAAAGCTCAACTTTTTTACTGGAAAGCAGAAGCTCTCTACCAATTAGAAGAATATGATGAAGCAAGAAAAGCTTATCAAAAAGAACTTGAGATGCCTGAAAGTAAATGGAAAGAAGAATCTCTTTTTGGTATTGCTTATAGCTTTTTTTCAGAAAAAAATTTCCCAATGGCGGTTAGTAGTTTCCAAAATTTCATTAACGATTACTCTACATCAGTCAATATTGCCGAAGCCTGGGTTAGGCTTGCCGATGCTTATTACTATCAGGATGAATTTCAATTCTCTGCTGAAGCCTACGAGCACGTTATTCTCTACCACCAAGATAGCGAATTTATAAGCGATGTTCTCCTGGGAGCAGGTTACTGTTATTTTGCTGTGGAAAATTTTAAAAGAGCTGCGAATTATTTTGAAAGAATAGTAAACGAAGATCCCCCATCTTTATACCATCTTGAGGCAACTTTTCAATTGGCGGAAACTCTTTTAAATATGGAAGAGTACTCCCAGGCAAGAGATTACTTTGAAAAAGTGGTCTCTAAATATTCAGCTTCAAAAGAGGCTTCTCTTGCTCAATATGAGATTGGCTGGTGTTGGTTGGGTGAGAGGGACTACTCGCGTGCTTTAGGAGCTTTTGGAGAAGTCATCGAATCGTACCCCAACTCGGAAAAAATTCCTGATGCGCTACTTCAAAAAGGCAATTGCCTTTTTAATCTTAAAGAATTCAATGAAGCAATCGGGGATTATACTAAACTCATCGAAATCACAGAAAGTGATCCTACCTCGAATCTTAGACCCCTTGGCATTTACCAAATCGGTGCTTCTTACTTCAAGCTGGGAAATTATGATGAGGCAAGAAATTACTATGAACGCTTTATCAAACTTTTTCCTACTAATCCCAATCGACCTGATGCCCAGTATGCTATCGGCTGGACTTATTTTCACCAACAAAATTTCACCCAGGCTCGAGATGCTTTTCAAGAAATTATAAATAAATTTTCTGAACGAAAAGATTTAACAGAACATACTCTGTATCTAATTGGTAACTGTTGGTATAACGAGGCAAAAGACGATGCGACAAAATTCAATCAAGCTATTTCTACTTTTGAGAAGATGATTTCTATGTTTCCTGAAAGCGAATTTATTCCTCCCGCCCTGTTTAAGATAGGAGAGGCTTACCAACGGTTAAATCAGGAAAAATTCTTAGATGCCTTCAAAGAAATAGTAGAGAAATACCCCGATTTTCCTGATGCAGACGCCGCTCAATTCAAAATAGCTAACTATTTCATCAGAAAAGAGGATTATCAAAAAGCAGCAGAAGAATTAAGAACGCTAATCGATACTTTCCCCAAAAGTCTTGACCTTGACAGTGCTTATTATTGGATAGGTTACTCTTTCTACGAGTTAGAAAATTACTCCCTTTCTACTGATTACTATCAAAAGTTTGGGGAAAAATTTACGGACAGTCCTCTTCTGGGAGAAGTTTACTATCGATTGGGAGATGCCCTTTTTAAACAAGAAAAATATCAAGAAGCAGCTAATACTTATCTCAATGCTCTGGATATATCCAAAGAAAGAGACATCCTTATAAACGCTCTTTATAGTCTGGGACTTTGCTGGGAAAACAGAGAAGAGTGGGTAAAAGCAGAAAATAGTTTCCAAAAATTTATCGAAAGCTATCCCGATAACAAACTTATTGTCCAGGCTCACTTAAAACTTGCCAACGCTTTATTCAAACAAGAAAAGTGGTCTGAAGCTAAAAAACATTATGCCTGGATAGTAGAAAACGGTAAAAAGAGTGAACTTTCAGTTGAAGCGCGTTACAGAATCGGTGACTGTTGGTTTAAAGAGAAAAATTACCAACAGGCTGTAGTAGAATATCTGAAAATTCCTCTTCTTTACCCTTCTGCTGAATTTCCCCAGTTTAAACAATGGTCCTTTAAAGCCCAATTACAAATTGCAGAATGTTACAAGGCTTTTGGTAAACTTGAGGAAGCAAAGAAAACTTACACTAATATAATACAAACCCAAGATTATCAAGAGGAATGGATTGAGGAAGCAGAAAAACGATTAAAGGATCTTGGTTAAAGGAGTTTGCCGATGAAGTCATATTTTATCTTTATGGCTATACCAATTTTACTCCTTACCTCTTGTGTCGCTTTTTCCCAGGAAGGAAATGAAAAACCCTTAACCAAACTTCCAATAATTGTAGTAACAGGAGAAGATAGATCTTATCTACAAATTATCAGACTACCACAAATATACTATATGCCCTATCGGGGAGAGAAAAAAAAAGGTGAAATTCCAATTTTTTACGAGCTTGAGCTAGCACCTCTTGTCAAATTTAAAACTAAAATTACCACTTTTCCTAAACCTGAGCTAAAAACTTTTGTTACTCCTGAAAAAGTAAAAAAAATTTCCACCTCCCCTTCCATCTTGCCTTCTCTCTCTCAGGATTATGTGGGTATAGAACGATTCTCTTTTCCTCAAGTTGAAAAAAAAGAAAAACTTCCTGTATTGGAAAAAGTAGGGAAAAAAGTACTAATTCATCCCCCTATTCAAATCAGCCTTAGCGCTAAAGAAATTTATTATTCTCCACCAGTCCGACCTTCTGAAAAAACCATTTTGGCCGAACTTTCTCCAGAGTTAACTCCTCTTCTTGACCAAAGTAAAATAGCGCCTAAACTTTTCCAAGAAACTTCCCTCCGCCAGCATTACGCTAAGGCTTCTTTAAAGTTTCCGGAGAAGGAAAAAACTCCTTTATCAATAAAATCCAGCCAAATAACACAAAAAGAAAAACAGTTAATTCAACCTCCACTAAGCGCACCATCTATGGACAAGGTTTATTTTCCTCAAAGAGTTTCAAAATCCGAAAATCCTTTTCTCTTAGCTTCTGTGGGTATAGACGGTAGTAATGGTTTTAACTATCAACTTGACTACGGGAAAGAAACAAAGAACCATAGATACCTTTTAACTTTAGGAAGAGAATCCTCTCCTCAATACGTAACTTACCAAGATACAGGTGAGATTTTATCCAAAGGAATGGATTTTATTCAAGGCAATATTGGTTGGGGTGAGCCAGGAATAAACGAGGCTCAAATATTTATTGAGGGAAAACAAAAAAGTTTGAGTTTACCAGAAAGTTATGGAAAGAAAACAAAAGATACCTACATCCATCTTTCAGGACAAGCCCGCATCTTTAAAAAATGGAAAATAATGGTATGGGGTGAAAAATCAACAAAAGAAGAAGAAGAAAGTGCTCCTGAAAAAAGATATGATGGTTTTGCCTACGGAATTAATCTTACCATGCAGCCGGAAAGATTTCCTTTTTCGATAGAAGGTGGAATTAATTGGGATAATTCAGCACAAAAAAGTCCTGTCGAAAATAGTAAAAATAGATACCAGGCCTTACTGCAGTTAAAACCTTTACCCCCTTTCACTTTTAGTGAAAATCTTTTTTTAGAATCCACAAGAATAGGAGTTAAAGGGATCAAGGACGAACAAGCTCAATTGGTGGGATTTTCGAGGTTGCAATGGTACGGGAAAAAAGGATGGAAAGTCTCACTGAGCATTAATAAAAAGTTTTATCTTCCTCGATTTGCTGATACCTATATACCTCAGGATTATTCAGCGGTTAATTTAAACCTTAAGCCCGTAGATATGACGGTCTTTACTTTGGAAACAAATTACTCCAAATCTCCTTTAGTAGATGTTTCTTTAAAAATATTTATTGAACATGGCAATGATACAATTTGGGTATATAACGAGGCCTCAGCTTACTTGAGTCCTCAAACTGTAACTGTTTCAGGCAATGGCTTAACGATAACAGGAAACTGGAATATTACTCCTTCGGTAATTTTTGAGCCAGCTTATACCTATAAAAATATAAAAAACGAACAAAATCCTGGCCAAGTAGTTCCCCATCAACCTCTAAATTCCCTAAAGCTTCTTTTAAGGATGCACCTTTTAAAAACAGAAATAAGTACCTTAACTTTTGAAGCAGAAGGAGAATGGCTAAGTGGAAGATACTATACTTTTAGCTCCAGCGATACTATCCCGTCTTCTTCCAGAGCAGGATTAAAACTTATTTATCAGAGGAGAAATTGGAAAGTTTTTGTTAGAATGGAAAGCAACAATTACTTTTTATCTCATGACTATAAATTCGATGAAGGCAAGTTAAGTTTTGGATTAGAAGGTAAATTATTTTAATCTACCTTCTGCAAAATTGCTGTTAAAAGTCCATAGGGAGTATTTAACTGAAGATAAAGTGGAAGGTGACGCTCATCCTGGGAAAACCATACTCTTACCCCGTCTTTTATCCCAATTTGTTTGCAGACAAATGCAGGGAATACGCCTAAATAAGTATAAGCTTTCTCGATACCAGATATTTCAAATTGAATGTCATTAAAGTTACCAGAGGCATCAAGCAAAAGAACATCATATTTTTGCCCGATTTTCAATTCCTGAGACCGTCCCCAGTAAATGAGGCTAAGCATATCAAGAGGGAAAGAAGATAGCTGTTTCGTCCATTTTTTGTTGCTTTTTTGATCCTGAAAAAAAGCTTCGATGTGCTCCTCTTTTTTTATAACAATTTCCAGCTCTTTCACCTGAGAATTTTCTTGAACTTTC
>CAZGDY010000083.1:4525-7656 GCA_964524965.1 uncultured Clostridia bacterium | reverse complement strand
GGGACTACTGGGTTTAAAGACTCCGAGATAAAGCAAATAAAAAAAATTTCTCAAACGATTCCAATTCTTCTCTCGCCTAACATGGGCGTAGGAACTAATTTACTTTTTGTGCTAGTTAAAAAGATAGCTGAAGTTCTGCGGGATTTTGATAGAGAAATCATTGAGGCGCACCATAATTTAAAGCAAGACGCTCCCAGCGGCACAGCTTATAAAATTGCCCAAGTTTTGGCTCAAGTGGAGGGCAAGGATTTATCTGAGATTCTTGTTTATGGAAGAAAAGGGATAACAGGTAAGAGAAAAAAAGATGAAATTGGTATTCATTCAATTAGAGGTGGAAGTGTGGTTGGGGATCATACGGTAATTTTTGCAGGAGATGGTGAAAGATTGGAAGTAACACATCGAGCCGAGTCCCGCAGGGTTTTTGCCCGAGGTGCTTTGGTCGCAGCAAAATTTATTGTTCAAAAAGAAAGTGGTTTATATGATCTTCAGGATGCTCTGGGAATTAAGGAATGAAAAAAGCAGATTTCGCTTTTACCAAAGCCAGACGGTTGGAAAAACTTCCCCCTTATCTTTTTGCCCAACTGAACCAGACTAAAAAGGAGTTGAGGGAAGAAGGAGTAGATCTCATAGATTTAGGAGTGGGTGATCCAGATATTCCAACTCCTGTTCCGATTGTTGACCGATTAATTAAAGCAGTGAGGGATCCCCAAAATTATCGATATCCTTCTTATGAAGGACTTTTTTCTTTTCGAGAGGAAGTAAGCAGGTGGTATCTGCGTCGATTTGGAGTATCACTGGATCCGGAAGAGGAAGTAATAACTTTAATTGGGTCCAAGGAAGGAATAGCTCACATATGTCTTGGTCTTTTAGATCCTGATGATTTGGTGTTGATTCCTGAACCAGCTTATCCGGTCTATCAGGCAGGAGTAATTTTTGCTGGAGCTAAACCCCATTACTTATCTCTTGTGGCCGATAAGAATTTTTTGCCTTCTTTGCAAGAAATTAGTCCACAAATTGCCTCTAAGGCAAAAGCTATGTGGATTAATTATCCCAATAATCCTACTACGGCTTGTGCAGATATTAATTTTTTCCAGGAAGTAGTAGAGTTTGCTCACAAGTTTAACATTGTGGTTTGTCACGACCTTGCTTATTCAGAGCTTTCTTATGATGGTTATCGCGCACCTAGCTTACTTGAAGTGAGGGGTGCTAAAGAAATAGGTGTGGAGTTTCATTCTCTGTCTAAGAGTTTTTGTATGACTGGATGGAGAATAGGTTTTGCTGTTGGTAACAAAGATCTTCTTAGTGCTTTAAGGGGGATAAAGACCAATTTAGATTCGGGAGTATTTCAGGCGGTACAGGAAGCTGGGATAGAAGCGCTAAGATTGGAGGAAAAATTAATCCCTGGAATTAGAAAAGTATATCGTGATCGCAGGGATTTTTTTGTGGAGGGATTAAAAAATTTAGGGTGGAAAGTTTCATTGCCTCGAGCTACTTTTTATTTGTGGGTAAAGATACCTGAAGGGAAGACATCTTTTGATTTTGCCCGAATTATTCTTGATCAATGTGGAATAGTAGTAACGCCAGGTGTAGGATTTGGTCCATCTGGAGAAGGGTATATCAGAGTTGCTCTTACTGTAAATAAAGAGAGGTTAAAAGAAGCCTTGTATAGGTTAGAGAAAGTTAGATTTTAGGGAGAAAAATGCTTAAGTTATCAGTAAATGTTGATCATATTGCAACTTTGCGTGAGGTGAGGGGGACAAATTATCCTGATCCAGTTGCTGCAGCTTTTTTAGCTGAATTAGCTGGTGTAAATGGTATTACCGTTCATTTGAGAGAAGACAGCCGTCATATTAAGGAAAGAGATGTTAAAATTTTAAAACAAACGGTAAGATGTAATTTAAATTTGGAAATGGGATTATCGGAGTCTGTAGTGAAATTTGCTCTTAAAATACGGCCAGATTTAGTTACAATCGTTCCTGAAAAAACAGGAGAGGTTACAACTGAAGGAGGGCTTAATCTTTCCAAACCAGGTGAACGAATATTTGAGGTTATGTCGCTTTTGCATGATGCTGGCGTCATGATTTCTTTGTTTGTTAATCCCACCCCAAACAGTATTAAAAAAGCGCGTAAGTTAAATGCTGATTTTGTGGAGTTACATACTGGTTTATATGCCGATGCAAAAAGTATAATGGAGGCTTCGGAAGAGCTTGAGAAAATAGGAGGGGCAGCAATGTTGGCTAAAAAATTAGAATTAGGAGTCAATGCTGGCCACGCATTAAATTATCAAAATGTGCGTCAAGTTGCTCTTATTGAAGAAATAGATGAATTAAGTATTGGGCACTCCATTATCGCTAAGGCTTCTTTAGTGGGGATAAAAGAGGCAGTTAGGCAAATGCTTAAATTGATGGAAAGATGAAAATAGAAGGTATCGGAACAGACTTAATAGAGATAAATAGGATTGAGAAGGCTTTGAAGAAATGGGGATCAAATTTGGAAAAACGAATATTAACTTCTTCAGAAATAAGAGTTAAGAAAAACCTCAGCCAAAGAGCAGTTTTCTTAGCAGGAAGATTTGCCGCTAAGGAAGCTATTTTTAAATCGCTGCAAATTAATCCTTGTTGGTGCAAGGTGTTTGTTTTGACAGGTGAGAAAGGTGAGCCTGTAGTTAGTTTATCCCCAGAGATTTCCAAAAAGATTGGGAAAAATATAAAAAAAGTGCTGGTCAGTATTTCCCACTGCAAGAATTATGCTTCAGCTCAAGCAATAGCCATAGGATAATTCAATCCAAGTTTATCATTCCGGATTAATGTTAACCTGAGGTAAATTTCATAAAAAGGATTTTACATGAAGTTACTTACGTCAAGCCAGATGCGATTGTTGGATCGTATTAGCATTAATAAGATCGGTATTCCTGGAATTGTACTTATGGAAAATGCCGGAAAGGCAGTAGCAAGTTTTATTAGTAAAAACTGGTCTTCTTTTTCTGAAGTGTACTTTTTCTGTGGTCCTGGTAATAATGGAGGTGACGGATTAGTTGCTGCCCGACATCTTTATAACAAAGGTTATAAAGTTAAGATTTTCCTATTAGGTACTAAAGAAAAAATGAAGGGAGAGGCAGCGATAAATTTGAG
>CAZGDY010000083.1:0-4425 GCA_964524965.1 uncultured Clostridia bacterium | reverse complement strand
TGGAAAGGTAACGGTAGTAGATATTGGTATTCCTTCTAATATTCTGAAGAAAGAAAAGATAAATATACCGATAAATCTTTTATTACCGGGAGATTTTTCCTCTGAGCTTTTTTGTCGGTCTTTATCTTTTCATAAAGGAAATTTTGGTCATCTTTTTGTATTAGCAGGATCTTGTGGATTAACCGGTGCAGCTGCTCTTACCTGTATGTCTTCTCTGAAAATAGGGACAGGACTTATCACGCTTGGAATTCCAGTTAGTCTTAATTCTATTATGGAGATAAAACTAACCGAGGTTATGAGTTTGCCTCTTCCCGAAACAAGGAAAGGTAGTTTAGCTGTTAAGGCCTTAGAAGAGATTAATCGTTTTGCTGGTAAGTGTCAGGCTTTGGTAATTGGTCCCGGGTTATCAAATAACCCTGAGACCCAGGAGTTAGTGAGGCAAGTTTTAAGAAGTATAAAACTTCCCTTGGTATTAGATGCCGATGGAATAAATGCTGTGGCAGAAGAAGTGGGAATTATTTCCAATTATGAAGGTTCTATGGTGTTAACGCCTCACCCAGGAGAATTAGCTCGATTAATAAAGACCTCTATTGCGGAAGTTCAAAAAGATAGGATTAAAACAGCTATTAACCTTGCTAAATCTACAGGAAAGATAGTTGTGTTAAAAGGAGCAGGTACAGTTATTGCTGATGCGAAAGGAAACTGTTGGGTAAACACCACCGGTAACCCGGGTATGGCCTCTGGGGGAAGTGGAGATGTACTCACAGGAATAATCGGTGGGTTTTTGGCACAAGGGATGGATGCTTTAACTTCTGCTAAATTGGGAGTTTATCTTCATGGTTTAGCAGCGGATTTAACTGTTAAAGGGCAAAGTAACATTACATTACTAATTGCCCAGGACATAATAAAAAATTTAATTTTTGCTGTAAGGAGTTTAAGAAATGGATATTATTGATTTTCAGAAAAAAAATATTACAGAACTACACCAGGAAGCAGTTGAAAGAAAAATTGATGATTATAAACATCTGAGAAAGCAAGATTTAATTTTTCGTATCATTCAAAATGAGATAGATCGGGAAAAAATAGTCTATGGCTCAGGCGTATTGGATATACTACCAGAGGGATATGGTTTTCTCAGAAGTAACTATTTATCAGGGCCTGATGATATATATGTTTCTCCCTCACAAATTAAACGTTTTGATTTGAGAGAGGGTGATACTGTTAGTGGTCAAATAAGACCTCCCAAGGAAAACGAGAATTATTTTGCTTTACTCAAAGTGGAACAGGTCAATAGAGAAAATCCTGAAAAAGCAAGAAATAGAACCATTTTTGAAAATCTCACCCCTCTTTATCCTTATGAAAGAATTAAATTGGAAACTACAAAGGATGAGATTTCTGGGCGGCTAATCGACCTGATAACTCCTATAGGTAAAGGACAAAGAGGATTAATAGTTGCTCCGCCCAAAACGGGTAAGACTATTTTATTGCAAAAAATAGCCAATTCTGTTACCGCAAATCATCCCGAGATTGAGTTAATGGTATTGTTGATAGATGAGCGTCCGGAAGAAGTTACCGATATGCAGCGCTCAGTGAAGGGTGAAGTAGCTTTTTCTACTTTTGATGAACCAGCAAAAAATCAGATAAAAGTAGCGGAGTTAATAATTGAAAAAGCTAAAAGATTAGTTGAACAAGGTAAAGATGTTGTTATTCTTTTGGACAGTGTGACCAGATTAGCAAGAGCTTATAATTTACTTATGCCTACTAGTGGAAAGGTTCTTTCTGGGGGGATAGATGCAAATACTTTGCATCATCCTAAACGTTTCTTTGGTGCAGCAAGAAAATTAGAAGAAGGAGGGAGTCTTACTATTATTGCTACAGCATTGGTAGAAACAGGAAGTAAAATGGACGAGGTTATTTTCGAAGAGTTTAAAGGGACGGGAAACATGGAATTAAGACTTACCAGAGAGCTTGCGGAAAGACGAATCTTTCCTTCTATTGATATTAACAAGTCCGGAACCAGAAAAGAGGAACTTTTATTAGGAGAGAAAGAGCTAAAAGCGATATGGACTGTCAGAGATTATATAAATCGCCAGAATGTGAAAGAGCCTATTGAAGCAGTTATCGAAGTTATGAAAAAGACAGAAGATAATCAACAATTTTTGCAAATTACTTCTCATCTTGAAAAAAATTCCACCTTTAATTTATAGAAATGGATACAGTGTATTCTTTAATTTTTGAGACCAATAATTTTGAAGTTATACTATATTGGGGAGGTAACAAGAATGAAGGAAAAAATTCATCCGGAGTATAAGGAAGTAGTTATAAAGTGTGCTTGTGGGGCAGAGTTTAAAACTAAATCTACTAATCAAAATATTCGTGTTGAGGTTTGCTCGCAATGCCATCCGTTTTTTACCGGAACTGCTCGTAAATTTATAGATAGCGAAGGACGTATTGAGCGATTTCGGAAAAAATATGGGAAAAAATGAACTAATTCTTCATAAATAAAAAAGGGCCTTAGAAGGCCCTTTTTTATTTATATGTTATGCTCTAATTATTGGGAATAATTAGTTTTTGACCAGGGTAGAGACTATCAGGGCTAATAAGTTTGTCTTTATTAGCTTTGAATATTTTCTCCCAATGAGCAGGGTCGTTGTAGATATCTGGGCGTCCAGAAATACGCCACAAACTATCGCCTTCTTTTACGTTATAAGTTTTTGAAAGGGGAGGAGTTTTAAGTTCTATTTTTTGGAGTTTGAATTTTTCTTCCTTTTCTTTTACATCCACTAAATTTTTTTCTATTTTACTTAAAAAAAGTTCCCTATCTTTTCTGCATTCTCCAGCTAACTCTCTGATCTCTTTTCTAGCCTGATCAGTCTGCGCTTTTGCTGTAGCTGCCATTTCTTTAGCTAAAAAAACATCTGCGTTTAAGGCATCTACTTTTGCATCTAAGGCACCTAATTTTGCACCTAAGGCACCTACCTTTGTATTTAAGGCACCTACTTTTGTATTTAAGGCATCCATTCTGTTTAATACCAAAGCAACCTGTTCATTTGCTGTTTTGACTAATTTTTCTGCTCTCTCAGCAGCATCCTGTGCGGCTATACTCATCAGTATTCCTTCTCCCAATTTACCGCGCCATAACCCCAGTCTATAAAGGGTTTCTTCTTTAAATCTTCGGGCATTGAGTTGGCTATCAACAGCAATTTCTCTCGTATCCTCAGCGGTTTCTTTAATTTGATCAATTTCTGTACGTAGAAACTGTAATTGCTGAACTATTTCCTCTGAGGTAGGAAGGGATGATTCTTGAGCGAAAGCAAAAGGTGCGACTATAACAAGTCCTACCAAAAAAATTAACGAGCTTTTTACTATTTTTTTAAACATATTTTTCACCCCCTTAGATTACTATTCACTAATTTAATTTTCTCGTGAATTTGTAGTATTTACATTCCTCCGCCTGCGAAGAAAAATCCTGCCACAACGAGTATACCAGCTACCCATTTTAAAGTGTTACTTGAACTGGTAATTTGTTTATTTTCTGTTAGAAGTTCTTCGTTAGCAGCTTTAAGGGGACCAAACTGGCTATTGAGCCTACCTATGTCGCCACCTAATTTTCTTACTGCTTTGTTGTAACCCTGAATTGTTTTTTCCTGCTTTCCAATTTTTGCATTCAATTGAGCGATAACTCTTTTCTGGTCATTGTTTTGTTCTTTCAGTGTTGCGATTTGATCTTTGACTTCTTCTGTTTTATTGTAGTAGTTATCAACCAGTCGATTAATAGCTTCTTTCTGTTTATCATTTTCTGCACTCAGTTGAGCAATAGTTTTTTTCTGTTCAGTGTTTTGTTTTTTAAGTCCATCAACTTCAGCACCAAGATTTTCTGCTACCTCAAAGTACTTCTCATTCCAGTGGTCAATATTTTTTTCTTGTTCCATGTTTTGTTCTTTCAGCGTTGCGATTTTACCATTGAGCTCTTCTGTTTTCCGGAAGTAGTTACTAGTTAGTTGATTAATAGTTTCTTCTTGCTTAGCATCTTTTTTCTTGAGAGATAAAATTTCTTTATTTAGTCCTTGAATTTTCCCTTGATACTCCTGTGTTGAAACTGTGTCTCTTTTTTCTGCAAGAGCTATTTCAAGTCCAGTTTTTTCATTTTTCAGACTTGCGATTTCACTTGACAGTAAATCTATTTCTTTAGAAAGTCTTTGGGTAAGGCAACTTCTTGTTTCAGCTGGAGTTCCAAGGCGTCTGCTTTTGCTTGCGCTTCTTTAAGAACGTTTACTTTTGCTTGCGCTTCCTCGAGGGCTGCTTGTACCTCTTCATATTGTTTAACAGCTGCCCTTTGTTGGTCTATGAGAGTCCTTAGTCTTTTTATTTCTTCATTTAACTCTTCAACAGTGCCAAAAAAATTGTCTCTTAATTCCTCAATTA
>CAZGDY010000082.1:0-7660 GCA_964524965.1 uncultured Clostridia bacterium | reverse complement strand
ATAAAGACGATTTATTAAAGAAGTTAAAAAAAGGAAGGAAGAAATCGCAAAACGAGCTAAAGGAAGACAGGAAATATTAATTGGATATATTCATCAGTTAAAGAAGAAAATAAAATTCAATTCGGAGAAGATACCGGATTATTCTAAACTTAAAAAATATATCCAGTTTAAAGATAAAAATACTATTCAAAAAAATCTTTCTCAGAGAATAAATGAGCTGCAAGAAATGTTGATAAGCTTTAAAAAAGAACAGAAAAATCTTAACAAAGATCAATTAAATTGGGAAAAGGAAAAAGAAGAAATTAAAGAAAAGTCTCAGGAATTAGAAAAAAAAATTCATGGAAGCTTAGAGCGTATAAAAGAGATTAAAAGAAATTTAGAAAAATTAGAGGAAGATAATCTTAATATAAATGAGCGAGAAACAAAACTAAATCAAATATCCTTAGAACTGGATAAAAAAGAACGAGTATGGAAAATTTATCAAAGTGAAAAAGTAAAGATGGAAGAAGAACCGCTTAAAGCCCGGGAGGAACAGGAAACAAGAATTAAAAGATTACAAGAGGATATTTTCCAGCTTGGAAGGGAAGCGGCAGAAATGGACGGGAGATTAAATAAAATTCTTGAGGGGTTAAAAGACACTAATAAAACAGAAGAAGAGTTAGAATATCTAAAAAAAAGAGAAAAACAATTATCAATCGATGCCCAAGCAATTGAGCTTTTGTATGATTTAATCCATTTTTACAGAAAAAAAACTATAGAAAGTTTGACTTCTCCCCTGGAAAAAATGGTGACCGAGGACTTAAAAAATCTTCTTGGCCCAAGCTATAGTCAGGTTAATTTTGATGATAAAATAAGACCGATATCAGTAGCTGTTCCTGATTGGAACATAGAAGATGCTTCCTTGGAAGCTTTATCCTTTGGGACTAAAGAGCAAATATGGTATCTTTTTAGGCTTGCTCTTGGAAAATTATTAAGCGGCGAAGAAAAACAACTGGTTGTTTTGGATGACCCACTAACCAATACAGATGCAAGCAGATTGCATCACGCCCTGCAAATATTAGAGGAAAAAGCAAATAATTTGCAAATAATTGTTGTTACCTGTGATGTGGATAAATACAATTGGTTGTCAACCGCAAATTTTATATCGCTGGAGAAATGAGAAAAAGGGTCAGATTTTTAATATTTGACATTTATTTTATTTACATTTCCAATACCGCAAAACCCACCTTTTTATCTTTTTTGCGCTGGGCGGTATTACCTAAAATCTCAAGAATTACAATCTCTGCAATCTTCCACACTTCAATGCCAGGCCTTATACATCCTGTTCTGGTTTTTCCTTCTCTACCAAGTGCAGCATGCATATGTAATCGAGGTTGCCCATTTTCATCGGGAAAGATGGTGCCGATGCCCGCAACTTCATGAACTCCTTGAAGAGCAAACATTAAAGGAATTATTGGGGTTGATTCATTGTTTTCTGGTCCTACAACAATTTTTCCATTACCTATCCCTCCTACAAGGATACATATACCACGCCATATGCTTTTTTCCTGAGCAAATTTTTCCAGGCTCTCAGGTAATTTATCTTTATCCTCCATTTTCATTACAAATACTCTTCCCACTTTTCCTTGGCTATATTTCATCTTAGTTACTCCTTTTGTTGAAAATTATTTCATTATACTACTTGTCAAAATCTGTGTAAAATTAAAGTGACAAAATATTCAAAAATAGTGTTTGACATAACTTTAGTAGCTTGTTAAAATTCACTTTGTCAGGATAAAGACGATTTATGGAAGATGCATTTAAAATATCGAAAATAAAAGAAGGTGGGAATGAAAAGAATTGGTGTTTTAACTAGCGGAGGGGACTGCCCGGGGATGAATCCTTGCATCAGAGCAGTGGTAAGGTCTGCCATTTACAAAAAAATTGAGGTGATAGGGATAAAAAGAGGGTACGCTGGATTAATTGATAATGATATTAAAGCGATGGATGCCAATTCAGTTTCAGGTATTGTTTATCAGGGAGGAACCATCCTTAAAACTGCTCGTTCCAGATATTTTAGGGAGGAGGAAGGTCAAAAAAAGGCCGTTCAAAATATAAAAAAACTTGGACTAGACGCTCTGGTTGTTATCGGAGGAGATGGTTCTTTTAAAGGAGCCCGAATTATTGATGAAAAATGGCAAATCCCTACAGTGGGAATTCCAGCTACCATAGATAATGATATCTGGGGAACTGATTTTACTATCGGATTTCTAACTGCCGTAAATACTGCTCTTGAAGCTATTGATAAAGTAAGAGATACGGCAACTTCTCATGACCGCTTATTTTTTGTGGAGGTGATGGGAAGAACTTCTGGGTTTATTGCTTTATGGGCAGGTTTTGCCGGAGGGGTAGAGGATATTCTTATTTCTGAAGTATCCCTTAACATTGATGAGATTTGTGCTCGGTTGGAGAAAGGACGCAAGAGAGGAAAAACAAGTAGTATAATTATTGTGGCTGAAGGAAATAGCTTAGGTGGTGCAATCGAGGTTGCCACCAAGATAAAGAAAAAAATAAGTTATTATGAACACAGAGTTGTGGTTTTAGGTCACCTGCAACGAGGAGGTTCTCCTGGTACTTGGGATAGAATTTTAGCAATTAGATTGGGAGCGGCAGCAATTGATAGTTTGCTTGAAGGGAAAAGAAACATTATGGTGGGATTAGTAAATGGAAAAATCAAAGCTTCATCTTTGCAGGAGACAGCTGAGAGAAAAAAAGAAATAAATCTTAACTTTTATCGTTTAAATCAAATTATGGCTACTTAAAAAATTTTTGAATTGTAAAATTTAATTTAATTAAAATTAAGTTTTTTTCAAGAGGATCTCAAAAGAATAAATTTCTCTAAAAAAATATTTGGAGATAGCAAAAGGAGCAATAAAATGGGTGTATTTACAGGAAAAGTTACGATAAAAACTAAGGGAGGTTTTGAAGTATTTGATATTAGCCAAAAAGTAAAAAAAGAAGTTGAAAAATCAGATTTAAAAAATGGTATAGCTACTGTTTTTATTTCTGGAACTACTGGTGCGCTCACTACTATAGAATATGAACCTGGACTTGTTCAAGATTTAGAGGAGTTTTTTAATCAGTACATTCCCGCGGGAAAAAATTATCACCATGAACAAAGATGGCACGATGGAAATGGACACTCTCATTTAAGAGCATCTCTTATCGGACCTTCTGTCTGCATCCCTTTTGTTAATTCTCGTCTTATTTTGGGAACCTGGCAGCAGATAATCTTTTTGGAGCTGGATAACAAACCTCGCCAAAGAGAGCTTATAGTTCAAGTAGTTGGAGAGTAAAAAATCAATAGATTTTTTTCCCTCCCTTTCCTTTTAGCTGTTTTTTTGACTAGCTTTTCTTATTTACCAAACCATCGTTTTATTCATCTATAACCAAGTTTTTATCTTAAAATACCCTTAAGTTCACCATAAATAAATCCAAAAGATTTAAATATCTATTTTCGACCTTCCCCTGGAAGGACTATATCAATAAAGAATAAATTTTTTTGCATCCCTCCTTTATTTGTACCATTTCTAGCTCAGTAGTATTATCTCTTAGATTGTCTTTTAGCTTTTCAAGGTTTTGATGAACTCATCAATAGGCATAGCAGCTAAGGTCATAGTCTGAATGGTTCCTCTGGAGCCCAGTTCAACTGCTACTTTTGAGATAACTTTATTATTTGGAGCATCAAGAATATTCATGAAATCGTAAGGACCTAAGACAGCGTATTGTTGGAGTATCTTCACTCCCATTTTCTCCACTTCTTTATTAACTTCTTTTATTCTTTCCGGTTTTTCCTTCAGAGTTTTTCTTCCCTCACTGGTTAACGTGGTTAGCATTACGTAAAGAGCCATTAAAATCACCTCCCTATGTTCTTATTTTAAATTTACCCGCACATGAGCAAATTTAGTTATTTGAACTGTGTTTTTGCTCTATCTTTTTCTTCAGTTTTTTCTGGCATAAATTCAGGGTTTTTTTAACAAGTATTTGAATATTTTTTTAGCTTGGTCTCTTTTCGCCGATGTACTCATCATAAGATTCGCCGCATTCTTCACGTACTCTGTTTACTATTTTTCCCCCACTTAGAAGGCGTACAACCACAGGTTTTACCCATATTGTTTCACCTTCTTAAATGACCCCTATCAGTTTTTTATTTTTTTTTGGGCAGATTTACGCTCATTTAAAATCTACCGGACTACTTTCAATTTTACTAATATACACCGCCATCCTATGAGCAGCCTTTCTTAGGGCTAATCTGTCCAGGGCAAAAACTATAGAAACTATACCGACAAGAGAAAAAACAATACCCAAAACTTCAGAAAAAGCATAAAGCATTTCTATCTCAGATACGATAAAGTTATGAATGGGAACTACCGGTAAATACTGGGCAATAGCTAGCTTACCAACGTAGAAATATATACCTATCCCCGTCAGTATTAAAATAGCTCCAACAATACTGAGAAACCAAAACATGATAACCTCAGTTCTATATTTTTTTAACTGTTTTTTCACTATTGTTTCTATAGTTTTCTTAGCCATTTTAGCTTTTTTTTATTCTTTCTTTTTGCCTAATTTTATGCTCTTATCTTTAACTTATTGATCCAAATTTTACTCTTAGATTTTTTTAGTCAGGGGTAAAATTTACCCCTGACTTTTCTATAAAACTTATTTTTCGGATATACTGAGAGTAGCTATTTTTATTTACGCATCATTTGTTTGGCTAACTCAAGTCCCTCTTTGGCTGTAACAGCTGGGACTATATTAAACTCAAAAAGGTCGTCCCATTCAGCCAGTACTCCTAACATAGGAGCAACGCTATTTGCCTCAAAAATTGAAATGACATTAGGATGCGTAGTTGTTTGAAGCCAGTATTCTGCTATCATTTTCACTCCCTCTGGATACTGCCACTGCACTCGGCGGCCAACACCTTCTTTGGTACAGCTTTTTTCTTTTTGCTTAAGCAAAGCTATAAATAACATTGTTTATCTCACCTCCTCTAAGTTTATTGAAAAAATCTCTATCTTACTGCTTTTTTTAACTTTTTTCCCGGTAAAAATTTAGGGACTTTTTTGGCCGGTATCTGAATCTCTTTTCCTGTCTGAGGATTCCTTCCTTTTCTTGCTTTTTTCTCTATTACCTTAAATGTACCAAAACCAACCAGGGTCACCTTGTCACCGTAAAAAAGAACATCTGAGATAACTTCAATTATCGTATTAATGGCCTTGTTAACATTTATTTTAGTTAATCCCACCTCATCTGCTATCTCATCAACCAATTCTGCCTTATTCATCCTTTGCCTCCTTATTTTTGCTTTTTCTTTAATCGCAAAGCTTTATAATTAGTGCACCAAGTTGCTTTTAAATTATTAATTGAAATCCTTTCTTGTTTTTTTAGCCCGGGATAAGATTTATTCCTAATTTTTATTTTCCGATAGCGCTCTTAAATTATTCTTTTTTTTTAATTTTAGCTTCGATGGCATATACATTAAGACCCGCCGCAAAAGCAATACAATTACTTATCCCCGCCGCAAAAACAATGATTGAAAGTAGCAACCAATTTGTTCCTCCTAAACCAAGACCAATGTTTATAGCCGAAGCAATAACCCCCACTATAGCGAATAGAACACCGATAATCCAACAAATACGACATATCCAGCCGTGTGAACTTAAACCGCTCGTCATATGTTTACGTTCTTCCTGATATCCCATGAATATCACCTCCTCATCTATTATTTTTAAACTTTTTGCGTAGGGTATTTGCTATTTTCTGATCTGAGCAGGATGGGTCTTTGTTCTTTATGGGTTTTTATTTTTTTTTAGAATCTTTGGGTTATCAGCATTAACGCCATTAGATAGTCTTTGTTTTCCCCGCGTGCGTTAGAAATATTCGGGCTCTTACGCCTATTAATCTTTACTTTAAAAGCGAGAGTATCAGAGTTATTTATCTCAAAAGAAAGATTTATAGATTGATCAGTTCAATCTGGGGATACTGAAGGTCTTTATAACTAATAAGTTTTCTGTCAGGAAAAGAGTTGAGGATAAAAAGACGGCGGAAAAAGATTTCATTTTGAGCTTTATCTTTACTAAAGGAAAGAAGAATCTCTTCTTTTCTCATCTAATCTCTGAGCTTGGATTATACCCTTGTCTTTATCGGCAAGCGCTCAAGTTCAGTATAGCCTGTATTAAGAACAATAGTTAAATTCTTTAAGGCGGCTAGTATTGTACCTTCCTCGTGGCGTTTGTCAAATCCACTTGATAAATGGTTACAATGATACCGCACACTTTTGTTCTTTATATCTTTATCGGGGAGGGGAAAAAGGAAAGAGTAAAAGAAAAATAAAAAGTGCTAAGCTCAAGAGTATAGAAAATTCCTAAGATATTCTCCTTATCGTCAATAACCATCCCATTTGCAAAGGTTCCACAAATATGTTTAAGGACGCCTTAATGAATTTTTCTTGACACAATTTTTTGGCAATGTATAGTAAATTTAATATTTTTCCAAAAGGAGGAGACGATATATCGGGTAATAATGATCTCAAAATAAGGAGGGGGGAAATGAAGTACTTTGTTTTAGCTAAAAGAAATACAGTCCCGCTGCCAATAGAACAAGCAGCCGGTATGTATCAGGCAGCTAAGCAGTGGGTGAAGGCACAACTTGCAAATGGCAGGTTTGACGGTCACTACATCTTTTCCGAGCTTGGGGGAGGGTTTGCCATCACCAACGCAGACTCTCATGAAGAAGTCACCGATAGCCTCTTAGAGTATCCTCTTTATCCGTTCTTTAATTGGGAGGTCAAGCCTCTTTCTGATTGGAGCCACAGTTACGATAAATTAGCTGAATTATTCCAAAGAATAACCAAGTAGTACTCTGAGCGTTTGTAAATAATGGGGTCAGGTCTTTAACATTTGACTTTGTTTTGGAATTTCATTGAAAACAGCCAAACAAGATAAATTTTTTAAATGTTAAAGACCTGACCCCTGTTTAAATCACTTATCTAATTCTGGTAGATAAAATTAATTAAATTAGTTAGTTTCCCCCGCTTTAAACAAGACCCAGGGTTGAGTGGGTCTATCTTTTAAATAACCTTCTAAATGATTCCACTGGATATGTTCAGTTAAGTAAGCTTTTGCATCAAAGGACATCCCACTGGAGCTACCCCACCGGGCCCAAAAGCTAAGATTTTTGGCTATTTCACTGTCCATCACCTTACCGTCCACAGCTCCTGCTGGTTGGTAGGGCAATCTGGCGGGCCAATACTCAAAAGGGTCAAGTTCGTAGTGCCCCTCAACGGTACGAGAACAAGGGTTATTTTCTTTTTGCAAATAAACATCATAATGGTCAGATAGAACTTCTTGCGCTATTTCCATATCTATTTTCCCGTAATATTTTTCCATAAGTTGAGTTAAACGCACCCGACGTGCTCCCATCGGTGTTCTGATGTCAGAATAGCCTACATTGCCGCATTCCAGGTTACGAATTCTGGGATCTGTGGGAGCATTGAAGCCGATGAAATAACCATCTTTTTTTCGCTCAACATTTTGATATTTTAATCCTAATTCAAAACGCATGATCTCGCCCGTATTAATATCAGCTAATAACCAACTGTTAGCATAACCACCGTTGT